>DATCBW010000059.1:0-50854 GCA_036511615.1 Verrucomicrobiia bacterium
GAGGCGACCATCTTCATCCCACGGCGGTGGGCTATGAAGCTTGGGCCTCGGCTGTTGCCCCCACGCTGAAGAAATGGATCAAGTAAGCCGCGCAAAAAACACACAACCATCGTAATTCCATGAAAAATAAAAAAATTTTGAAGCTCTTCTTTTGTTCCGTTTTAAGCATTACCGTAGTCGGCGTCGCCGTCGCTCAACCTAGTCCGGGAGCGCCCGGACGAGGCGGCGGGCGGGGTTTTGGTCGCGGCCAGTTCAGCCCGCCCGGCCCGCCGGCTCTCGTGCCGCCGGAAGTTGCCATACCGCGACCCACTGCCGAAGAAGTCGCCAAGCTGAACGCGGATCTCAAGAAATTCGTTGATAGTTCGCCGGACAAGAAGTTGAAGAAAGAATTTGCATCACTCATCACAGTTCAGATGCCGCGCGACAATTCCGCCATCCGCCCCGCCGGCGGAGGTGGGGGACAACACCAATCATTTGTCAACACTGCCAACACCGGCGACTTCGACGTTTTGTTCCTGGGAGATTCGATCACCTATCTCTGGACCGTGGGGGACGGCGATGTGTCAGGTTATCCCGGTGGAAAAACTGTTTTCGACAAATACTTCGCCGGCATGAAGATCGCCAACTTCGGCACTCCGGGCGACACGACACAAGGCGTGCTCTGGCGCCTTCAGAATGGCGAAGGCCAGGGTCATAAACCCAAGGCCGTCATGCTCATGATCGGCACCAACAACGGCAACACCGCCGAGGAAATCGCCGAGGGCGTCGGCGCCGATGTCCTCGAACTCCGCAAAGATTTTCCCGACGCAAAAATCCTCCTCATGGCCATCTTCCCGCGCGGCACTGGCCCCAGTGATTCAGGCCGCCGCAAAATGGAGGCGGCCAACAAGATCATCGCCAGGCTCGACGATCAGAAACACGTCTTCTTCTTGAACATCAATTCCAAGTTCCTCGACGCAAATGGCAATCTGGTTGGCTTCCGCCCCGCCGACCATCTTCATCCCGTGGAACAGGGGTTTGAGATCTGGGCGTCTTCCGTCGCCCCCACGCTCAAGAGCTGGATTAATTAACCTTGCTGCCACATTCCGATGAGGCTTTCGCTGCTAAATAAACTGACCTCAAGAATCAACATGCTGAAACTCACACTTGCCACCTTCGCACTGCTTTCTCTGGCGGCAATTACCAAGGCCGCAAACGTATCCGACACTTCCACATGGGTGAAGTTCTCTGCTTTCGCTTACCACGGAACGATGCCCGCCACTCCCAAGCCGGACGAATATCTCAATCCCATCGTAGCGGGTTTCTACCCCGACCCGTCCATCTGCCGCGTGGGTGGCGATTACTATCTGGTCAATTCCTCCTTCAATTATTTTCCCGGCATCCCGATCTGGCACTCGAAAGATTTGGCGAACTGGACGCAGATTGGCAGCACCGGTCCCGTGACCAAGTGCTTTTCCAAAACCGGCGGCGGCGAATTCACCCAACTCGGTGAGGACCTCCAATCGTCCTTTCTCAGCACAGAAACCGCCGGAGGTTTTCAAGGTGTCACACTGGGGATGTTTGCGCGCAATTAGGCTTGAAGAAAACTTCATTTGAGGTTTATTGATCGTATGACTCATAATAATTCCGATTTATCAAACTCCGCTTCCACGCTTACGCGCCGCCAGGCTCTCAAGCTCATTGGTTCAGGAGCCTTGCTGGTCGCGGCGGGGCCATTTTCGACGGGATGCGCGCACATCCCAACGCAAGCCGCTGCACGGTCCGTGAACAAATTGCCCAAAGGCGCTCCAATAATGGACACGTTTTCGTTGACCGATGTGCGCGTGCTCGAAGGCCCATTCCTGGAGGCTCAAAAGCGCGATGAAGATTATCTCCTGAAGCTTGAAGCCGACCGCATGTTGCATAATTTCCGTGTCAATGCAGGTCTTCAGCCCAAAGCGCCTGTCTATGGCGGCTGGGAATCGGTGCAGCCGTGGGTTGACATCCGCTGCCAGGGACACACGCTGGGGCATTATTTGAGTGCCGCTTCGATGATGTATGCTTCGACTGGCCATGATGAAATAAAACAGCGCGTTGACTACATCGTCGGTGAACTCAAAGAGTGTCAGGACACCGGCAAGACCGGGCTGATTTGCGCCTTTCCTGATGGATCCAAACAAATTGACAACATGGTCGCCGGCAGGCGTTCGGTCGGAGTGCCTTGGTATACGATGCACAAGATTATGGCCGGATTGCGCGACGCCTATCTTTGCTGCGACAACCCAACCGCGCGCGAGGTGCTGGTCAAACTGACCGACTGGGCGGTGGAGGTCACCAAGAACATGACCGACGAACAGTTTCAGCGGATGCTCGGCACCGAACACGGCGGCATGAATGAAGTGCTGGCAGATGTTTATTCGATCACCAATCAACCGAAGCATCTCGCACTGGCCGAACACTTCTGCCATCAGGAGATTCTCATACCCATGTCCGAAGGCCGGGATACATTGAACGGGCTGCATTCCAACACGCAAATTCCAAAGATCATCGGATTCGAGCGGCTCTATCAGTTGACCAGCAAGCCGCAGTATCACGCGGCCGCCGAATTTTTCTGGACGACTGTCACCAGCACGCGTTCCTTTGTCACCGGCGGCAACGGGGACAACGAGCACTTCTTCCCGATCACCGACTTCAACCGCCATCTCTCCTCCGCCAAGACAATGGAGACGTGTTGCAGTCACAATATGCTCCGGCTCACCCGGATCCTTTTCGCCGGCAATCCAACCGCCGCTTACGCCGACTATTACGAGCGAACCCTGTGCAACGCCATCCTCGGATCTCAAGATCCCAACACCGGAATGATGACCTACTTCCAGTCAACCAAACCGGGCTACATCAAACTTTTCTGCACACCATTCGACTCCTTCTGGTGCTGCACCGGCACCGGCATTGAGAACCATGCCAAATATGGCGATTCAGTTTATTTCTGCGGAAAGCCGGATGGATCGCAGCTGGATTCCCTTTACGTGAACCTGTTCATGGCGTCCACGTTGAACTGGAAGGAAAAGGGCATCACGCTCACTCAAACCACGTCGTTCCCCGATGCCGGCAAAACGCGCCTGGAAATCAAAACCGGCTCTGCGCAGAAATTCGCGCTGAACATCCGGCATCCCGGCTGGGCGAAAACAGCCACGGTTCGCGTCAACGGCAGGACCGCCAAAACGTCGCACACGCCAGGTTCATTCATCGCACTGGATCGCCGTTGGAAAACCGGCGATGTGATCGAAGTGGACATGCCGATGGAATTGCGCATGGAACTTCTGCCTGGAACCACCGACACGGCCGCTGCGGTTTATGGCCCCATCGTGTTGGTCGGTGCGCTGGGCCACGAGGTCAAGCCGGGAGAAAACCTGCACGTCAATGAACGCACCATCGGGTCGGTGCTCAACGTTCCCATTGATGTGCCCGCATTTTCCGGCGAGCTGACCGCCATACCCAGGAAGATCAAACTGTCTGATGCACCTTTGACTTTCAAGACCGATGCGGTCGGCAGTCCAGAAAACGTAACGCTGGTGCCGTATTACAAAATGGCGCTTCAGCACTACAATATGTATTGGAAAATCCAGAACGCATGAACCAGCACATTGTTCAAGAATTTCAGCGGCTGATGGATGGCGCGATGAAACGCGTTTGGTTGATAATTTCCTTTCCGCGACCACTGTCATCTGGCCAGCTCGCTAATACGGCGGGCGCAGCGGTGGCCGGTATGTTTCTCGAACCGCAAAAAAACATTCAAATGGACAACGGACTGGCCAAACGGCGAAAATAACCAGCAACTCGAATCACCTGAACCTCGCTCATATGAAAATACATAAATTAAACCTCAACTCACGCATCGGCTTGCTCACGGCGGCGCTGCTGGCCATTGGTGCCACGGCCCGGTCTGCTGACATTCCTTCCCTTAAAGACGCCTACAAGGATCATTTCTACGTTGGCGTGGCCATCAACCGCACCATTGCGACCAGCACCGCCGTCCAGGCCGACAACGTCAACCGCAATATGCAACAGGTTGAAAAAGATGTCGCGCTCGTCAAACAACAGTTCAACCAGACTTCCCCTGAAAACGACCTGAAGTGGGAAATCATCCAGCCCTATGAAGGTCCGAACGGTTACAACTTCGGGCCGGCCGATGCTTATGTGAACTTCGGCATCAGCAACCATATGTATATTGTCGGACACACCTTGGTCTGGCATGGCCAGACTCCCTCATGGGTATTCGGAGCGAGCAATGCGCCCCCGCCGGCAGATTGGAATCCCAGCCAGCCAACCGCGCGCGGTCGGGGCGGTTTTGGCGGCGGCGGTTTTGGTCGGGGACGCGGTGCGGGCGGACCGCCCGCCACCCGCGAACAGTTGCTGCAACGCATGCACGACCACATCGCCACGGTTGTCGGTCGTTACAAGGGAAAGATAAAAGTCTGGGACGTGGTGAACGAGGCCGTCGCAGATGGCGGCACGAACATCCTTCGCGATTCGGCGTGGGAGCGAATCATCGGCCCGGACTTCATCGCCAAGGCGTTTGAATACGCGCACGAAGCGGATCCCGATGCGATCCTGCGTTACAACGACTACTCGTTGGAGAATCCGGCGAAACGCCACAAACTTATCACTTTGATCAAGTCGCTCCAGGCGCAGGGTGTTCCGGTCATGGCGATTGGTTCCCAGACTCACGTCAGCGTTTCTTCGCCGAGCTTCGCACAGGAGGATCAGGCGTTGACGGAATTGGAAACGCTCGGCCTGCCCATTCATATCACTGAATTCGACGTCAACGGCGCCCAGGGTGGTCAACGCAATACCGGCGCGGATGTTGCCTCCAATGCCGCGACCACGCAGGGTGGATTGGTGAGTGACGCCGACAAGAAACTCGCCGACGCTTACGCAGGTTTGTTCCGGGCGTTTCTCAAGCACCAAAACTCCGTGAAAGTGGTCACGTTCTGGGGTGTGAACGACGGCGTTTCCTGGCGCGCACAAGGCCGCCCGCTGCTGTTCGACGCCAACGACAATCCCAAGCCGGCGTTTGAAGCCGTCATCAAGGCTGCGGAAGGCGTGCCACCGGCAGCCAAATAATTGTTCCCATCAGCCGACGCCCTCATTCCGGGGGCGTCGGCATTCTAAGGTTAAATATGAACTGCACCGTCCTGAATAAAGCCATCATCCGCCAGCTTCCGGCTCTAACTCGAACCTGTCTGGCAGTGTTGCTGGCATTCCCCATCACACTCGTTGCGGCTGACGCGATTCCCGCTCCGGGAACAAAACTACCGCCGATGACGGCTGGTCGCGTGATTACCGCAGCCGATGTCACCGTGGAAAAAGTAGGGACTTCGATCCCAGCCTCCGCCATCGGCGAGCCGGTCGGCGGAGTTACACTGTCACCGCCGCGTTGGGTCGAGGCCACGGGAAATTCGGTCGCTTACGCGACGGTGGATGGTTCCATTGCTCCGAAAGATCCCAAGGGCAAACCTATCAATTTCCGCGTCCTGCTGCCGGCGAGTTGGAGCCGCCGTGCCATTCAAATGGGCGGAGGCGGTATGGATGGCATGGTGCCCATGTTGCGCGGCGAGCGTCCCGGTTCGTTGACCGCAACCTTCGCCACCTACGGCAGCGACTCGGGACACCAAATGGGCGGATTCGGATTTCCAGGGATGGGCGGCGGCGCACGCGGCGGCGGTGGCGGCGACGATTGGGCGCTCAATGAGGAAGCCATTCGCAATCTCGGTTATATGCAGATGAAAAAAACGCACGACGCCGCGATGGTCATCATGGAGCGCGTCTATGGCGAGCGTCCGCGCTTCAATTATTTCATCGGCACTTCGCAAGGCGGACGCGAAGCGTTGACGGTCGCGCAGCGTTATCCTGCCGACTACGACGGCATTGTGGCGAACGTTCCGATTTTGAATTTTTCCACCTTGATGCTGGCACCGGAGCTGATTCGCATCCAGGAAAAGCCGCTGACCAACTGGGTCACGCGCGCCAAGGTCAACACCATCCGCGCCGAATTCATGCGCCAGGCGGACAAGCTCGACGGCTTGGAAGACGGCGTCATCAACAACTACACTGCGGCGCGTGCGCTGTTCGATATGTCGCAGGGCGATCCCAAACGCGATCCGTGGGCGGACTTGCGCGCTCCGAACGGCGTGGACCCGAATCCGTCGGACACGTCCGCCAACGCGCGTCTGACAGACGGCCAGATCAAAACATTGAAATTCGTCTATAGCCGTTACAAGTTTGCGACGCCTCTGGCGAACGGTGTGCGTTACTTCGGCATGTGGCTTCCAAACACCGATCCGTCCGGCAGCGGGCTGATTGTTGACCGGCGTTTTCGCGGTCAAGAGGGAGCAGTCCCAAATGCGCCGATGCATTCGCAACTGGGAATTCTCGGCGTGACGGGATTTCTCATGCAAAACCTTTCGGCAAACCCGCTGGACTACGTCGAAGGCGGCGCACTCAACCAGCGTCGCGAGGAAATCTCCAAATGGCTCGACACGACCGATCCCGATCTCTCCGCATTTTACAAGCGCGGCGGCAAATTGATTGTGACCATCGGCACCGATGACACGCTGTCGTCACCTGGTTCGCAACTCGATTATTTCCAATCGGTGCTCGACAAGATGGGCCGTGACACAGTGGATGCGTTCGCGCGGTTCTATGTCATTCCCCAAGTCGGCCACGGGTTGAGCGGACGAAGCTACGGAACAACCGGCGCCGGAAAATCCGTTGCCACGTTCGCGATTCCAAACCAGTATGACCGCACCGCGCTGATTATCGCCTGGGTCGAGCGCAACGAACCACCGGACAAAACTCTAGTCGTCACCGCCGGCGGACGCAGCCTGCCGCTGTGTTCGTATCCGAACTATCCGCGTTACAAGAGCGGCCCGCCCGAATCCGCTGCTTCATACGAAAGCGCCGCGCCTTGACCGGTTGATTGAATACGAAGCTGAAAATTCTCATCGTCGGAGCCGGTCCAGCCGGCCTGACGGCGGCGTTGCATTTGCATCGTCTCGGATTTGACGTGAACGTGTTCGAGTCGGTTCCGACAATTCGTCCGCTGGGCGTTGGATTGAATCTGCTTCCGCATGCGATTCGCGAGCTGACCATCCTTGGGCTGGATCAAAAGCTGGCCGCTATTTCCATCCCGACCGCCGAACTTTCCTATCATAACAAATTTGGACAATTGATCTGGCGCGAACCGCGAGGATTGAACGCCGGCTACCGTTGGCCGCAATACTCTGTGCATCGTGGCCGGCTGCAGATGCTCCTGCTGGAAGAAACCCAGGCGCGGCTTGGCAAAGACAAGGTCCGCACGGGATGGCATCTCGACTCATTCAATCAAGACGGCCAGGGCGTGACCGCGTGTTTTATTGATCGCGCAACCGGCCAGCCGGCTGGCGAAGCTCGCGGCGATGTCCTGATCGGTGCGGACGGAATTCACTCCGTCGTGCGCCGCAATTTTTATCCACAGGAAGGCAACCCGCCGTTCGCCGGGCGGATGATGTGGCGCGCGGTCACCGAGGCGCAACCATTTCTCACCGGCCGCTCCATGATCATGGCCGGCCACGCCGACCAGAAGTTCGTCGCTTATCCGATCTGCCCCGAAACCGCAGCCCGAGGCAGATCGCTGATCAACTGGGTGGCGGAACTGCGCATTGGTGGCGATGAAGCACCAATTCCACGGGACTGGAACCGGCAGGTGGGCAAGGAACATTTTGCCGCGGCATTCGAAGGGTGGCGGTTTGAATGGCTGGACGTCCCCGCGCTGATTGAAGGCGCGGAAACGGTTTATGAATTTCCGATGGTGGACCGCGATCCCGTGCCGCGCTGGAGCCATGGCCGGGTGACGTTGCTGGGTGACGCGGCACATCCGATGTATCCCGTCGGTTCAAACGGCGCGTCCCAGGGCATTCTTGATGCCGCCGCGCTGGTGGAAGCGCTCGTCACGGAGCCGGAGCCGGTGGCCGCGCTGAAGCAATATGAAACGGCGCGATTAGATTCGACTGCCCGGCTGGTGCAGACCAACCGGCAGCACGGCCCTGAAGTGATCATGCAACTGGCCGAGGAACGCGCGCCGGACGGATTCAAGGATGTCACGTCGGTCTTCGCGCCGGAGGAACTTGAAGGGATCGCCAGCCGATACAAGGCAATTGCCGGATTTGATCAGGAGCGGCTCAACGCATTGAGCAGCGGGCCGGCAGTTGTTCTGGGCTGATCCATTTTTATGTCTGTTGATCCTGTTGGCGGGCGCTTGATCACTACGATCTTTCAATGTAGTGCAAAGTGTTTGTTGACCCTTGATGCAGCTTTGCTAGTATGAACTAATCATGCTTGAGCGAGCCAAACCCAATCGCCGCACCCACCCGCGAACAGTAAGCGAAGCAGAGGCTGAAAGCTTGATTCTTCACCATTAAAAATAAACAAACCATTATGAAAATGACCACACCATTGCTCGCCTTGGCGGGCTTGCTCTTGTTCAATGTGAACGCTTTTTCCCAGGACACAAATTTCTGGATCTTCCTGTGCTTTGGACAGTCCAACATGGAGGGCTTTCCGGGAGTTCAAGCACAGGACAAGACCAATGTGGATGAGCGCTTCCAGGTTCTGGCGGCGGTTGATTTCCCAAACATGGACCGGAAAAAGGACAATTGGTATACGGCTGTCCCTCCGCTCTGCCGGCCCGGCTGCGGCCTTTGTCCTGCGGATTATTTTGGCCGGATCCTCGTGGCCAATGTTCCGAAAAACGTCAAGGTGGGAGTTGTCAACGTCGCGGTGGCCGGCTGCAAAATTGAATTGTTTGAAAAGACCAATTACGAGGCGTATGCGTCAACGGCGGCCCCGTGGATGAAGAACATCATCAAGACCTACGATGGCAATCCGTATCAATATCTCGTGGACATGGGCAAACTTGCCCAGAAAGACGGCGTCATCAAAGGCATCCTGCTGCATCAGGGCGAGTCCAATTCGGGTGACAAGGAATGGCCGAACAAGGTCAAAGGCATTTATGATGATCTGCTTCAAGACCTGAACCTCAAGGCTGCGGATGTGCCCTTGCTCGCCGGCGAGCTGGTGGCCAAGGACCAGGGCGGCGCGTGTGCCGGGATGAACACGATCATTGACGAGCTTCCCAAGACCATCCCCACCGCCCACGTCATCTCGGCGACGGGCTGCACCAAGGCAAACTCCCTGCATTTCAATCCCGCCGGCTACCGGCTGTTGGGAACGCGATATGCGGAGACGATGCTGCCACTGCTGGGCTACCCGGTCATACAGCCCGCTGAACAGCCTGCCAAATAGCCTTTGACCGCGCGATTTGCACAGGCCAGGCCGGACGGATTCCCATTGATTCAAAATCGAAAACATTTGTTATGAAAACAAAATTGATACTGTTCTCGCTCGCGGCATTCCTCTCGTTCGGCGTCAAAGCTTCGGCTGATCCAGACACGAACTTCTGGGTCTTCCTGTGTTTTGGCCAGTCGAACATGGAAAGCGGCGGACGCATGGACGAGCAGGACCGGACGGTGGACAAGCGCTTTCAAGTCATGGCCGATGCCGATTCCGCCAGGCGGGACTGGAAGAAGGGGCAATGGTATGATGCCGTTCCGCCGTTGTCCGCACGAGGCAGCGGCATTTGCATGATTGATTATTTCGGCCGGACGATGGTTTCCAATCTGCCGCCGAACATTCGCATCGGCGTCATCAAAGTCTCGATCCCCGGCTGCAAGATTGAGCTTTTCCAAAAAGATATTTATACGAACTACGTTGCGACCGTTCAGCCGTGGATGATCAATTACATCAAAAACTACGGCGGAAACCCTTATCAATATCTTGTGGACATGGGCAAGCTGGCGCAAAAAGACGGCGTCATCAAGGGAATCCTGCTGCATCAGGGCGAGTCAAACCCGAACGACCAGGAATGGCCGGACAAAGTGAAGGGCATTTACGACAACCTGATCAAAGACTTGAATCTCAATCCCAAGGAAGTGCCTTTTCTGGCCGGCGAAACTGTGAACACCGACCAGGGAGGCGTTTGTGCCGGCTTCAACAAAATCATGTCGGAGCTGCCGAACACGCTGCCCAATTCCTATGTCATTTCTTCGGCCGGCTGCACTTGCAACACGGATCATATGCACTTCAATTCTGCGGGTTCACGGGAGTTTGGAGAGCGATACGGAGAGAAGATGCTTTCATTGATGGGTTACAAGTTGGCCGAACCTAAATGAAGATTGGAAATTGCGCGCAATTCGTGTTGTCGGCGTGATTCCTGTCCAATTGTTCTGCGTTGCGCCCGCAGCATTGGAAAGATTGGCGAGTTTTGATGCAAATGATTCTTATGAAAAATGGAGTTTTTCTAGGCGTGATGTTGGCGATGTTCGCCGTCGGGCTTGCCTACGCGCAACAACCCGCCCCGGTCAAAACCGACCTGGGATTGGTGCAGGGTGTTTCCCAGGACGGACTGACCGTTTATCGCGGCATTCCGTTTGCCGCGCCGCCGGTTGGCGATCTTCGCTGGCGCGCTCCGCAGCCCGCCGCCAAATGGGACGGCGTTCGTCAGGCCACCCAATTTGCTCCCATGCCTATTCAAAACGGAAGAGGTTCCGAGGACTGTTTGTATTTGAATGTCTGGACGCCCGCGAAATCCGCGAGCGATCACATCCCCGTGCTCGTCTGGATTTACGGCGGCGGATTCATCGCCGGTGCCACTTCTGATCCAAGTTACAATGGCGTAAATCTGGCCAAAAAAGGCGTGGTGCTGGTGAGCATCGCCTATCGCGTCGGGCAGCTTGGCTTTCTCGCGCACCCGGAATTGAGCGCCGAAAGTCCGAACCATGTTTCGGGCAACTACGGTTTGCTGGATCAAATCGCCGGTCTTCAATGGGTGAAGAAAAATATCGCCGCTTTTGGCGGTGATCCAAAAAAGGTGACGATTTTCGGCGAATCCGCCGGCGGCATTTCCGTCAGCATATTGTGCGCGTCGCCGCTGGCGAAGGGACTTTTCGAAGGCGCGATTTCGGAAAGCGGAGGTTCGTTTGGGCCACCGCGTCCGACAACTTTTCCGGGCGAAAACCTGAAACGCCTCGCTGATGCTGAACGCGGCGGCGAGGCTTACGCCAAAGCTGCCGGAGTTTCGTCCATCGCTGAACTGCGCAAGCTATCGCCGGACAAACTTCCCGCCACCTGTGGCTTGGGCGGTGCCTGGCCGATCATTGATGGCTGGGTGATTCCCGATGATCAATACAAACTTTACTCGGCGGGCAAATACAACGACACGCCGATTCTGGTGGGCTACAACTCAGATGAAGGCGCGAGCTTTTCGCCGCCGAAAACTTCGGAGGATTACATTGCCGGCGTCAAGACGCGTTACGGCAAATTCGCCGACGATTTGATCAAAGCCTATCCCGCCGGATCGGGCACGCCGCCGAAGTCCGCGCGCGATCTGGCCCGCGACGCGGCGTTCGGCTGGCAAACGTGGAGTTGGGCGCGGCTGGCGGCGGAGAAGGGAAAATCCAAAGTGTTCTTCTATTATTTCGATCAACACCCTGATTATCCAGAAGGCTCGCCCCGGGCCGGATACGGTTCACCACACGGTTCGGAAGTGGCCTACGTTTTTGAACATCTCAATTCCAGGAGTCCGCAGACGACGAAGACGGACTTGGAAATCTCCGACGCCATGTCCACCTGCTGGGTGAACTTCGCCAAGCACGGCGATCCCAACGGCAAAGGCGTTCCCACATGGCCGGTTTTCAGCGACAGCAACCCGCAAGAGATGTATTTCAGCCAGACGCCGCATATCGGGCCGGTGCCCAGCATTGAATCGCTCAAGGTTCTCGATGAATATTTCGCCTGGCGGCGGACGCCGGAAGGGGAAGCGTGGGCGAAATAGGCCGCGTTCCACTCGCCATGATCCGGATTCAAAATTTGACCAAGACCTTTGGTGATTTCACCGCAGTGAAGGATATTTCACTGCAAATCGCGGCGGGCGAGATCGTGGCGTTTCTCGGACCGAACGGCGCGGGCAAAACGACCACCATCAAGATGCTCACGACGTTGCTGAAGCCGACCAGCGGGCACATTGAGATTGATGGATTGAATCCCGAGGAACATCCGAACGAAGTCCGCAAACGGTTCGGCATTGTTTTCCAGGATCCTAGTTTGGACGACGAGCTGACCGCGCAGGAGAACATGGAAATGCACGGCGCGCTTTACAAGGTTCCCCGGCGGATTTGCGCCGGGCGAACCGAAATGTTGCTCAAGCTGTTTGAGCTTTGGGAACGTCGCAAGGAGCAGGTTAAAAAGTTTTCCGGCGGAATGAGGCGCCGGCTGGAAATCGCGCGCGGCCTGCTGCACACACCGAAGATTCTTTTTCTGGATGAACCCACGCTCGGCCTCGACCCGCAAACGCGGGATCAGCTTTGGAAACAGGTAAAAAAATTAAACGAGGAAGAACGCGTCACCGTGCTGCTCACCACGCATTATCTGGAGGAAGCCGAACGCGTGGCGCATCGCGTCGCCATCATTGATCACGGTCGCATCGTCGCCGAAGGCACTTCCCAAGAGCTGAAGCAGCAGACCGGCACGGAATCGTTGGAGCAGGCGTTTCTGAAATTGACCGGCTCGACCATCCGCGATGAAGAAGCTTCTCCCGCCGACCGGATGCGCAGCATGGCGCGGGCCTGGGGGCGCAGATAATTTATGGGCGCAATTTACATTCTCTGGCTGCGGCAGATGAAACGCTACTCGCGTTCCCGCGCGCGGATCATTTCCTCCCTCGCGCAGCCGGTGATTTATCTGCTCGCGATGGGTTATGGTCTGACCGGCGTTTTCCAGAAAGCCGGCATGGGCAGCTACATCCAGTTTGTTACGCCGGGCTTGATTGGCATGACCATTTTGTTCACCTCGGTTTTTTCCGGCATCGAACTGTTGATGGACCGGCAGTTTGGTTTTCTCAAAGAAACGCTCGTCGCCCCGGTGCCGCGCGTGTGGATCATCCTGGGCCGGATTCTGGGCGGGGCAACGGTCGCCATGATTCAAGGCACGCTGTTTCTGGGCGTGTGTTTCATCGCCGGTTTCCGTTTGGAACATTTCAGCACGCTGCCGCTGGTTTTCCTGTTCATGGCGTTGACGGCCATTTTGTTCACGGCGCTGGGATCGGCGATTGGCTCGATGTTGCAGGACATGCAGGCGTTTCAATTCGTGGTGAGCTTCCTGATCATGCCGCTGTTTCTGTTGTCAGGCGCGATTTTTCCGCTGACCAATCTCCCCAAGGCGCTGGCCATCGCCACCAGTTTGAACCCGCTCACTTACGGCGTGGATGGATTGCGGCAATCGCTCATTGGTGCGGGTCATTATGGTTTGATGACGGATTTGGCCGTGCTGACCGGCTTTGCCGTGTTGCTGGTTGCCTTTGGCAGTTACCGGTTTTCCAAGATTCAGCTTTGAGCCATTCCGCAGTCTGCAAAAATGCCGGCGAATTCATCGCCCGGATTATCAGCGGGCTGCGGGAATCGGCACCGCCGCCGGCAACGACCCCGCCGGCTTGCCGAAGACGGTGAATTCGATGATGCCCAACGGCGTGGTGCGCGGCCAGTTGATCATCGTCAGCCGCACGAACCGGCATTTGGTCGGCGGAATTTCCTCGAAGATGGTGTTGCGAGTGATGGCATTCGTGCTTTGATCCAGCACGGTCGTGTAGCTGTTGCCGTCGGTGGAGACTTCAATTTTGTATTGATACGCATCGGTTGGAGGCAATGCGGATGCGGCATTCCTGTCAATTGCCGGCGGCGCTCCCCGACGACCAAAACGACCACCGCCATTGAATAATAGCCGCATGGAATCAATGGTAAAAAGTTGCACGACGTCGAACCGCGTCGCCGGACTTAACTCCAGCGTCAATGTCGGTTGCGCGTCAGCCGGACTCGGTTCCCACCAGGTGCCGCTGGAATTATCCACGGCATAGGCGGCATCATGACCCGGCTGTTGCGAGGAAAAGCGTGACAGCGCATTCATCGCCCGAACTTTGTTGACGGTGACGGGAATGGAGCCGGAGTCGCCGTCTTTCGCGGAATCGGCGACGACACCCGGCGCCCATTGCGGCGTGTCGGTGATGCGGACGGACATGTTGCCGTCCTTGTCGAAGGCAACCGGATCCATGCCGATGCGCCGTCCTCCCGGCGGATTGTTCAGCACGATGGTGTAAAATTGCCAGAGCTGACCGCCGGGGCCTTCGACGATGCTGCCGTGTCCGGTGCCGGTGACAAGTCCTTCAGTTTTTCGGAGGAGCGGGTTGTTCGGCGCATAGGTGAACGGCCCCGTCGGACTTTTGGCAGTGTAATAACCTTCGGCATAGGTTTTCCACTGCGTGCCGGACGCGGAATATTCCAGATAGTAAGTGCCGTTGTGCTTTTGCAGCCACGGGCCTTCTATCCAGGCCACGTCGGTGTATTCGTTCATCTCGCCGTAGCGTTCCCAGACGTGAT
The DNA here is from genome assembly GCA_036511615.1 of Verrucomicrobiia bacterium. Classification (GTDB taxonomy): domain Bacteria; phylum Verrucomicrobiota; class Verrucomicrobiia; order Limisphaerales; family UBA11358; genus UBA11358. The sequence goes on from DATCBW010000059.1 coordinate 14,502, forward strand.
CCTTGTTGAATCCGAAAAGATGCACCGGCTTGTCCGCGAACCGGGTCAAGTCGTTCGGATCCAGCGGCACAACATAGATGCCGCTGACGCCGCGGCCGGGATAATAGAGATACGGCTTGTTGTCGTCGTCCACGAAAATGTCCATGTCGAAGGCGCTGTTCCATCCACCGGCCACATCTGGCGTATTCTTCCAATCGCCGATGTTGGTGAATGGACCGAGCGGATTGTCGGCCTTGAAGAGCGAGCCGTTGTTTTCACTGTTACCGCACATATAGAACGCGCCGTTGTATTTCTTGACATCCGGCGCAACGGGCACGTTGGCGACGCGGTGAAAAGTCCAGTTGAAGAGATCGTCGGAAACCCACACGCCGCCGCCGGTGCAATACATATAGTATTTGCCATTGTCGCGGATCACGGTGACGTCGCCGGCGGCGGACGCGCCGCCGTCGCTGACCATCGGCAGCGGATTGCAATAGCGCGGGGATTTGCCCAGCACCGGATCGGCGGCTTGGGCGGAAGTGAAAACGGCGGCGGACAGCGCCAGGCCAAACAAAGGGTGCCATCGGGTATTCATGGGATGAATAATGAGTTTTTATTCGACGGTCGGCCAGAGCAAAATTTTTTGGAACGGAATTGATCGTGGGCCATTTGCGGCGGCACAAAGAGAAAGCCGTTTTGCCATGTTTACAATCCATTCCCATTTACCTATGCTTGGTCTTCCATGAAAAAACATTTTTTTGCGGTTACAATTCTCGGCGCGCTTTGCGCCACGGTTCAGGCGGCGGAAATCAAGGTCAGTTCACCGGATGGCAAGGCCGTCATCACGGTGACGGATGCCGGCGGGTTGAGTTACGCCGTCGCTTTTGATGGCCGTGAAGTGGTGAGCAAATCGCGCTTCGGCATCGTCGCGGACGGTGTTGATTTGGGCGCGGACGTGAAGCTGGGCAAAACTTTCTCACACAAGATCAGCGAGAAGTATGCGATGTTTGGAGGTCATTCGGAGGCGAACAACAATTGCCGCGAAACCACGGTGGCCGTCCGCAGCGCCAGCGGCGAAAATTACGAACTCGACGTGCGCGCTTACAACGACGGCGTGGCGTTGCGCTCGCGGCTGCCGGCAAAGGCGGGCCGGAGAATCAACGGCGAGGCCACAGAATGGAAGCTGCCGGGCAATCCGATGGCGTGGTTTCAGAACACGGATTTTGTCGGTTATGAGGGAATTTTCCAGAGCAGCCGGCTGGAGGATTTTTCCGCAGGCACAAAAATTCCGCTGCCGATCACGTTCAACCTGCCCGGCGGCGGCTACGCGCTGGTGACGGAGGCGAATCTTTTGAATTACAGCGATCTTGGAGTGCTAGTCGGTTCCGATCATTCGTTGCAAGCGTATTTTCACGCCAGATCCAATCGGAATGGTTGGACGACGGACGACGCGGTGGTTCAGCCGTGGCGCGTGACGCTGCTGGCCCGCGACCTCAACGGGCTGGTGAACAGCGATCTCATCCGCAATCTTTGCCCGTCCGCACCGCCGGAACTCCAAAAGGCCGCTTGGATTCAGCCCGGACGCTCTTCGTGGCAATGGTGGTCCAGCGGCGACCCGGTTTATTCCGAGCAGCATCAGTGGGTGGATTGGACGAAACAGCTCGGATTCGAGTATTACCTTGTGGACGAAGGCTGGAGAAATTGGAAAGCCGATGGCAAGGACAACTGGGCCTGTCTGCGCGAGGTTTGCGATTACGCCAAAACGCAAGGCGTGAAAATTTGGATCTGGGTCAACAGCAACGAAGTTCCCAATGCCGCGCGGCGCACCAATCTTCTCGACCACGCGGTCGCTCTGGGCGTGGTCGGTGTGAAAATTGATTTCGAGCCGGAAGCCGACGTGCGCTGGGTCAATTGGTATGACGAGACGCTGCGAGACGCTGCGGCCCGACACTTGATGATTGATTTTCACGGCGCGAACAAGCCGGTCGGCCGCGAACGCACCTGGCCAAACGAAATGACCCGCGAGTCCATCCGCGGCCACGAGTATCACATCTTGCGCTACCATCGCACGCTGCCGCCGACGCACGACACCATCCTGCCGTTCACGCGATTCGTAATCGGGCCGGGCGATTATACTCCGACGGTGTTTAATCCGAAGGAACTGCGCGGCTACACTTGGGCGCGCGAACTCGCCCAAGCCATTGTGTTCACTTCGCCGTTCCTGTGCTATGCCGATCATCCGACAAATTATCTGAACAATCCGGCGCTGGACGTGCTGAAGGCGATTCCCCCGACTTGGGATGAAACGGTGGTTCTGCCCGGCAGCGAAATCGGCAAATGCGCGGCGTTCGCCCGGCGCAAGGGAACGACCTGGTTCGTCGGCGTCATCAACGGCGGCGATGCCACGACGCTGAACTTTCCGCTGGACTTTCTCAAGCGCGGCAAATATCAAATGATTCAACTGGGTGACGCGCCAGATCGCGGCGACGCCTGGCAGCGCGAGGAAAAGGTCGTCACACGCAAGGATCAGGTGAAACTATCTTTGCGGCCCAGTGGCGGCTGCGTCATCGAACTCAAGCCGCAGTGATGCGCCTTAAACTTGGTGCCGTTGCTTTAGAATCCATCAGGTTTCAGGCACACCCGGCGCCCAGGGAACTGTTCCAGGTTCGCCACAAGAAGATGCTGTTTCGACCAGATTCATTTATTTGAGTAAAATTATGCGCACGATTCCGATCACATTGTTGCTTGCAACAGTTTGCTTTACCGCCACCACATCGGTTTTCGGTGCCGCTGACGGCATCTTCCCTGCTTCCACGCCCGGGGCGGCCGAGGCCATTCACTGGAATGGCGACGGTTATTTCGTGGTCAACGGGAAGCCGACGTTTATCAGCAGCGGAGAAATTCACTATGCGCGGGTGCCCCGGGAATTGTGGAAGGACCGGATTCTCCGGGCCAAGGCGATGGGGCTTAACACGGTTCAAACGTATGTGATGTGGAACGCGCATGAGGGGACGGAAGGCCATTTTGATTTTTCGGGGAACCTTGATCTTGATGCGTGGCTGACGACGATCCAGGAGTGCGGAATGTATGCCGACGTGCGGCCTGGCCCGTATGTTTGTGCCGAGTGGGAGAACGGCGGTATTCCGGCGTGGCTCTGCGACAAATCGGGAATGCTTCTGCGCGTGAACGACCCGCAATATCTTTCCTATGTGGACAAATTTGAGTCGAAGGTGTTCGACATCATCGCCAAACATCAAATCCAAAAGGGCGGCAATGTGCTGATGGTGCAGCTCGAAAACGAATATCCCAACCGCTGGGGCACGGACAGCAATCCGTATCTTGATCACCTGCGCGAACTGGCGCGGGCGCACGGGCTGGAAATACCGTTGTTTAATTCGGGCTTGCATCACGGCAACGACCCCGCTGGCAACCGGCCCTTCGGCAACCGCACCACGCCCTGGTTCAGCACCGAGTTCTGGACTGGCTGGATCGGCCTCGAAGGGGACATGAGCGCGCAGATGGCGGAGGAGAAAATTCGCGGCACCTGGAAGATCATCGGCTTCGGCGGCGCGGGATACGACTACTATGTCGTCCACGGCGGCAGCAACTTCGGCTACTCCAAGGGCGCGGAAGTGACCGCGTCCTATGACTATTCCGCGCCCATCGGCGAGGCAGGGCAGTTGCGCAACGTCTATTTTCCATTGAAACGGGCGGCACTGTTCGCGCAGGCCTTCAGCGATGTGCTCACCGCCAGCAAGGACGGCCGTGCGCTTATCGCCTCTACGACCGCCAACGTGCAGACCTTCGCGCGAACCAGCACAAACGGCACGGTTCTCTTTCTGGCGGATGCGGCGCGCTATCAAAACAATGGCCGTCGTCGCGGCGGGCAAGCTGCGTCGGTGCCGCAGACAATTCAAACGCAAATCAAACTTGCCGATGGCCGGCAGATTCCTTCGGACGACAAAACCCTGACGCTGACTCCCGGCGAAATCCGGCCGATCCTGACGGACTTCGTTGTCCAACCGGACCCCAAAACCCGCCCCGTCATTTTTGACTACGCGGCCACGGCGATTCTGACGCGCATCCAACTTGGCGACATCACATATCTGGTGTGCTATGGAGCGCCAGGCGATGACGGCGAGGTGAAGGTGAAGGACCAGACGCAACTGCTGACGTTCACCTATCCGCAAGACGACGCGATCACCACAGTTGACGTGCCGGACGCCAGCGTCAAGCTGCTGGTGATGAACACCGACCTGGCGGACCGCACTTGGATCGTCGGCAAGGGAAATGCCCGGTCGCTGGTGATCGGCCCGCATTACGCTTCGACCGAGGGTGAACTGGAAGCATCCACGAATGGCGCCACGGTCGTCGTTTATTCGGCGGCGGGCCGCAAGGAATTCAACACGCCGCCGCATGAGGCACGCGATGACATCCCCGCGCTCAAGTGGAGCAAGCGTGAAGGGGCGCTTGAGGCGACCGGCGACGATTCCAAGTGGGCCGCTTCCCCGGAGCCAAAACCGATGGAGCAATACGATGATTATCCCAACGGCTGGGGCTGGTATCGCACAACGATTCATCGCGAGGCCGCTGGGAACGTGACGCTGCGGTTCACGGGGGCGGGCGACGTGCTGCGGCTTTTCGTCAATGGGCAACGCGTGGCGGGCGACAAAAATGGAGCAACACTTTCGCTTCAGGCCGGCGACAACGAACTGGCGGTGCTTTGCTGGACCGAAGGCCGGCCGAAAATGTATAACTTCACCGGGCCCACGGGACTGATGGCGGCCAAGGGAATCTGGGGACCGGTGATGTTGACCGATAAACCAATCGCATCCATTTCCAACTGGCGCGTGTTCAACACCGATGCCGTGACGGCGGCGGACAACGGGCCGGCGGCGGCGGATTTTGACGATTCGAGCTGGCCGCAGGTGCGGGCCGGCGGCAACTCGATGAATTCGCGCACCGGCTACGCGTGGTTCCGGGCCGCGTTCGACGTGCCGGCGGGAACGACGCAGGCGATGCTGCTGCATCAGGGCGTGGACGATGAAGGGGAATTTTTCCTCAACGGGCAATCGGTGGGCAAACACGTCGGCTGGAACATCGCCGGCAGCGTGGACCTGTCAAAGGCGCTCAAGCCGGGGACAAACGTGCTGGCGATCCGCGTGAAGAATAATGAAGGTTCCGGCGGTATGGCGGCGGCGGTTGACATCGTGGCGATGAAAGGCGGTCAGGAAGGCTGGCACTTCCACCCGGGCCTGTCCGATATGCAGGAGACCCCACTGCTGGCCAGCGTGACAAATTGGCGAGAGTTTCTGGATGGCAAAGGCGTTCCAGGCTGGATGAGCATGAGCCAGCCGAACCGTGAAATTGCGCCCAATACGCCGCTTTTCTTCCGCGCCGATTTCACGATGGCGGCGGATCCGATGCTGCATCAGCCGTTGTCGCTGCGGACGACCGGCCTCAAGTCCGGCAGCGTCTGGATCAACGGCCACAACCTCGGCCCCTACAAAAACGCGGGAAACCGGCCGACCGAGATGTATGTGCCGGAATGCTGGCTCAAGAACGGGGCCAATACGATGGTGATCTTCGACGCGGAAGGAGCGTCACCGGCACAGACGGCGCTGCATCCGCTGGAGACGTGGGTGAAGACGCCGTTGCCGAAGTGAACCCGCAAGAAAAATTGCAGTGACCCTCGGCACGCTCTTTTCTTATCGGGACTTCAATTTCAGCAGCACGATGCTTTGCGGTTGCATTGTGTAAGAAAATTCAGACTTCACATCGCGCAAGGTCGTCACGACAGGGACGACGTTTCGTGGATGGTTAATCGAATTTGTATCTTCGGGACTTCCCTGAATTGTGGTCGCAGTGCCTTTGGATGAGAGCGAGCCAACGCCTTTGATTTCAATTTTCACGATTACATTGGTGACACCCGGATTCACGAGCTTGATGAAAATTTCACCCGTCTTGCTGTCGCGGGTGGCGCAGCCTTGTATTTCCGTGTCCGCCGGACTGACCGGAAGAATTTCATCGCCGACGTTGCGGCTGAACATCTGGATCGTGTAATAGCTGGGCGAGCCATAGGACGAAATGGCATTGTAGCCGATCAAATCCGGACGCCATTGCCGCGCGCCGGGGTTCACGTTGACCAGCAGCGGCGCGTAACTCTGCATTTTGATGAGGTCGGAATTGCGCTCCATCGCCGCCATGAACACGGCGTCGCCGAGCGCGGAATCGAAATGCGGTGTTGGCGGTTCGTTCGTGGAGCGGCTGTCCCATGGCGGGAACGAAGTTTCATACGCTCCCCATTCGCCGACAAAAATTTCCGGGCCGCCGCGGTCGTAATTTTTTGCGTAGTCCGGCGACATTTGCAGAAACGACTCCACAGAGCGGTAATAATGCTCGTCCGTCATGTCGGGCTTGCGGCTGTGAACGCGGATATTCTCCGGCTGGTCGTTGCCAATGGTTGAAATCGTTTTCAATTGCGGATATTTCGCCTTGATGGCGTCGTAAAATTGGGCGAAGCGCGCATCATAACTGCCGGATTTGTCGAACCAGTCTTCATTTCCGATTTCAACATAATGCAGCGGAAACGGCGCGGGATGGCCGTCTTTTGCGCGTTCCGCGCCCCATTTGGTATTCGTGTCGCCCGTCACATATTCAATCTCATCCAACGCATCCTGAACGAACGGCGCAAGATCGGGGCCGGCATTGATGTGCGCCCCTTTCAATGAATACCCGGCATAGACCGCAAGCACGGGTTCGGCTTTCATGTCTTCGCACCATTCGAGAAATTCCAAAAAGCCGAGGCCGTCCGTCGAGCGATAACCCCACGGTCCTTGATGACCGGGACGTTGTTCAATCGGGCCGATGGTTTTTTCCCAGTCGAACCGTGTGTCAACGGTGTCGCCTTCGAGATAATTGCCGCCGGGCATTCGCAAAAACTTTGGGTTCAAATCCACGAGCATCTGCATCAGATCCTTGCGCAGGCCGTTGGGGCGGTTGTTCCAGGTCGGCGGAAACAGCGACACCAAACCGAGCCAGACGGTTCCCGGTTGATCCAGCGTAATCGCGAATTTCGCACTGTCGTTTGGCGTGACATTGCCCGTTTTAAGGATCACTTCATAACGGTTCCAACTGGTGCCAATTTGCGGAATCTTGCCGGAGGCGTAAACAGTGCCGCCGTCATCACTGACGATTGAAACTGTCATCGGACCCATTCCACTCGTTGCCGCCTTGGCCCAGATGGTGGCGTGATAAGTTGTCTTGGGCTTGACGGGAATGCCCCAGTAGCCCTCGTTCGCCACACCGGTCGGGCTGCCTTTTGCGGCGCTGGAAATGTCCACCCGCAAACTCGTGGTAAGCTTGTCATTCAAAGGATTCGCCGGATCAAGCGCGATTGTCGCCCCGCTTTCAGGTCCGTTCACCACCGACCAATTGACCGGTGCATTTGTGTCATCCATGAATGCACGGTTTTGAATCAGTTCGGCATAGAGTCCGCCGTCGTAGCCGTGGTTGATTTCCTCGGTCATCAGCCCGTAAAGCATCGGACTGACCGTGCCGGACGGATGGCCGGCGTCTATGGTGAACGTCGGTGCAGCGCTGAGATGAGATGCCAATGCAACCAAACCGAACATCAATATTGTGTGCTTTATCATAGATCGGTTTACGGAAGATTTTGAATAGCCGATGAAACTCCAACTGTAAACTTAATTCCTGCAAAACAAAAAAGGCCGGGAACAGTCCGCCCAAATATGTATGGCGACGTTGTTCCCAGCCCGGTTAATTTTTAGCACTTGGCGATCAAGCGCAATCAATGTTGCGGGTCAAGCTCGATCGCGTTGATTTCAGGATTTTCAACGTTGGGGGTGAAGGTGATAGTGAATTTCCCATTGGTGACGTCCACCGGGAAGGTATCAACATAGGCGCGATCCGCACCTCCGGTTTTGACCCAAAGATCCAAATCTTTGACATTGTGCTGTCCTTCCACATTGTAGGAGAAAACACGCTGGCCGGCGTCGGTGATGCCGTCATAGGTTTCGGCGAAGTAAAGTTTGGCAATGTATTTGCCGTTGGGAACACTGCATGAGAAGGAATTCATGCTATAATGTTCCGACCGGAACAGTCCGGCGTCTTTGGTGTTGGCAATGGTGGTGCTCGCATCGCGCTCAATCACGTCGCCGCCGTCAAACCCCACTTCGCCCTGCCAGACGTGACCGGCGGAATCAGTGAATGGATCCGTCGAACCGGCTTTGACGCGATATATGCCGTCCGGCCCCGCTTTCAGCGCGGGTGCAGCCGAGGTTGTTGCCGGAGCCATTGCTGCCGGAGCCGTTGGTGCGGGGGGCGTTGCCATAGCCGGCGCGGGTTGCGCTGAAGCCTGGGTGGAATCGTGATCGTTGGTCTTGCAGCCGGTCACAAAAGTCAGGACGCAGGCGGTGGCACAGACAGTCAGGGTTTGAGTAAGAATGTTTCGCATAGTTTTAGTTGTTCGTTGTTCGTTGTTCGTCGTTGCTATTTTGTCTCATTGGGCGGCGATTGTCATGAGTAATTTCAGCCGGATGTCATCTGATGCCGCACCGATGAGAATTTCATAGTCGCCCGGCTCGACCACATACTGCTTTTTCTGCGTGTCCCAATAGCGGAGCCGCTCGGCGGGAACGTCAACCGTGACCCGGCTCGATTCGCCGTGTTTCAGTTGCACGCGGGCGAAACCGCACAGCGCAAGCTTCGGTTGTGGAACCGCAGAGTTGACATGGCGGAAATAAACCTGCATGACTTCATCGCCGTCCACTTTGCCGGTGTTCTTCACCATGAACGTCACTTTCGCCGTGCCGTCGGCCGGGATCTTTTTCGACTCAAGCTTGCCGCTCCTGAAACTGAACTTCGTATAGCTCAAGCCGTGACCGAAGGCGTATAACGGTTTGCCGCTGTAGTAGCGATAGGTGCGGTCAGCCATGGCGTAATTGGTGAAGGCTGGCAATTCCGTCGTGGCCTTGTAAAACGTCACGGTCAAATGGCCGGAAGGATTCACGTTGCCAAAAAGAACTTCGCCCACGGCGCGTCCGCCTTCCTCGCCGGGATACCAAGCCTGTAGAATCGCGGGCAGGTTTTTGGCTTCCCACGGAAACGCGACATCAGAACCGCTGCAATTCACCATGACGACCGGCTTGCCTGTCGCATAAAGTGCCTGCACAAGACCTTCCTGCACTCCCGGCAACTCGATGCTGTCGCGGTCATGTTGCTCGCCTTCCTGCGAGGGACTGATGCCGCCGACGTAAATGACGAGGTCGGCGTTTGCCGCGTTGCTGATGGCTTCCGCCTGAAGTTCCGCCGCCGGGCGTGACGGGGCGGCACCGCGACCACGCCGGCCAAAGCCGAAGCCGCGACCGGCGTTGGTAGTGATCTGACAGCCTTCGGCGTAAGTGACCTCGATGTTTGGCCCGGCCAGTTGGCGGATGCCGTCCAAAACCGTCACCGGATGCGCCGCCGTGCCATTGTAATTGCCGTGCAACACTTCGGTCGAACTGGCATTGGGGCCAATGACGGCGATCCGCTTGATTTTGGCGCGGTTGAGCGGGAGGATTCCGTCATTCTTCAGCAGCACAATGGATTCTTCGGCGACTTTGAGCGCCAGCGCGCGGTGTTCCGGCGTGTCGTTCTGGTCCATGCCGATATTGGAATAAGGGTTCTTGTCCGGCGGATTGAACAAGCCAAGTTTGAAACGCGTCCACAAGGTGTAATACAAGGCCTGGTCAACATCCTGCTCGGTAAGCAGCTTTTGTTGAACCGCCCGCACCAGGGCGTTATACTCGGTGCCGCAAGTCAGATTGCAGCCGGCTTTCACCGCATCGGCAGCAGCCTCTTCAGTCGTTTTCACGTAATGATGCGACCTTGAAATATCGCCGATGGCACCGCAATCCGAAACCACGTAACCCTCAAACCCCCATTGCTTGCGCAACAGGTCGGTGAGCAGAAATGAACTCGCACAATCCGGAATGCCGTAAAGTGCGCTGTAGGCACCCATGACGCCGCCAACATGGCCTTCGCGCACCGCCATCTCAAACTGTGGCAGATACGTTTCATACAAATCGCGTGCCGAAGGCTCGGCATCAAACTGGTGCCGCAGCGCTTCCGGCCCGCTATGGACCGCGTAATGCTTTGCGCAAGCCATCGCCAGCATGACGTTGGGGTCGTCCCCTTGGATTCCCTTGACAAAGTCCACGGCGATGGTGCCTGTAAGAAACGGGTCTTCACCGTAAGTTTCCTGGCCGCGTCCCCAACGCGGATCGCGAAAGATGTTGATGTTCGGCGTCCAGAACGTGACGCCTTTCCACCATGCGGAGTTGCCATCATTTTTCGAGGCGTAATCATTGAACTTCGCCCGGCCTTCGATGCCAATAACGTGTCCTTCCTGATGAAACAAGTCCGGATCCCACGCGCACGAGCCGCCAACCGGTTCCGGGAAAACGGTCGCGATGCCGTCGTTGGCGACACCGTGCAACGCTTCGTTCCAATAAGCATACGAGGGCAGGCCGAGGCGCGGGATGGCGGGGGCGGGAGTCTGTCCACCCTGCAACTGCGCCACTTTTTCGGCCAGCGACATGCGGCGGATCAAATCATTGATTCGTTCCTTCAACGGATGCGACGGATCACGCCAGATTGGCGGCTCCGCGATTTCGGGAACGCGGCGTGCATCGGCGGAAAAATTGTCGGCCAATTCAGAAGCATTGAAAGCGATGACCGAAGCGCCCGCCGCGTTTTTGATCTCGACCGTATTGAATTTCGCGTTGCCCTTGCTCGATGAAAAAACCAAGTTTATCGGCCCCCGGATTTCGTCGTCTTCATGCTGGACGGTGCCGGTGATGTAAGCGACCTTCCGTGCGCCGGCGGTGGCAAAGATGTCGTAATCCTTGGCCAGCGCGACGTCGCCGGCCGTCACATCAAAGACTCTTTCCCCGACTGCGCCCGCCAGTGTTTCCACTTCGCCAATGGAGAGGGTGTATCTGCCCGCCGGCAAATGCGTGATGGTGACGGTGAAATTTTTTCCGTTGATGTCTTCACGGAACGCCGCCGGATCGTTGGCGGCGCCTTCGATGGTGACGGACGCATTGTCCTTGCGATGCGCGAAGTCGCCGTTGACGCGCACATCCTGGCCGCAGGAGGCGCAGATTTCATCCGCCGCAAATGCGGCTGGAACTGAAAACCACAGAGTCCCAAACGTCATCAAAGAGACGGCCACAGCGAGTGTTGAAAAATTTCGGCGGACTGGCGTTGTGCATTGAGTTGCCGGCGTTTTTGAATGGTCGGACGCCGTATTTTTGGCTTGAAAATTCATAGTTGGATTCTCCGAATGGTGGCTTTAATTTTTCCAAGAGTGACAGATAATTCAAAAAGATTCAAGAATTTTTAAAACAGAACGCAGGTCAGTTGATTTTCCAGCTTCGAGAAATGAAAGGAGCCCGTTGTTTTTGGGCGGACCAATTACTGGCGGACGACACCACGTTGGGCGAGCCACAGCGTCGCTTTTGGCAAACGCTGGCAATAGGAGCAGCGTTGCCGCCGGTTAATTCCGGGCGATGGTCATTCGACTGGCCTGCTCGTAATTTGAGCGCGTTTTCAATTGGATGAAGATTGCACAAACACAAGTGCCACCCCGCAGTCCAGAGTGAGAAATAGGGTGTGCTGGTCAATTGATTACTGGGCAAATATTTCCGGGGCCGATGAATTACGGTTGATAGGTGCCGTGTTGGGCAAGCCATACCGTATCGGAACCTCCTGGTTGCCCGGATGCGTGAATGCGCAAAAATACATTGAGCCACTTATGAAGATCCGCATGGCCGTCAGCAAAGGAAAACGAGGAAGATTTGCCGTGATTCACCGCCGGGGAGTCATTGATGTTCGGCGGACTTCCAGCTTCATTAAACAAAAACCATCCATCATTTAGACTCTGCGGATTTTCATCCAGATACATAAAGCAATCTGAAGGGCTTAACCTGGCCGAAAATTCTGAAAATTTCTTGAATATCTTATAGACTCCCCCAACACCAGCACCGGATCCATCTATATAAGCATTCGCCGAACACGACCGGACACGCACCTGTTTCCACGTCGGGCTCAAGTATTTGTCGGCGGGGCAATGATAAATCCCGGCTGTTTTTGTGTAGCCTCCAAGGGAACCAATCAAAGTATATGTAACCCCACCGTATGTCCCGGTGATCCCCTGCGTTCCTAGAAAAAAGGGATTCGTCTCACATCCGCTAGGGTTCTCTGCTACGGGGCCGTTTAGGGGAGAGTCAAACTGGCCATCCACCCAGTTCGGTTTATTATTGGCGATGTTATCGCCACCCGCACGAGTTGTGACATTCGCCGGCGTAAGATCACTATTGTCACCTCCGTAAAGGATGGCGGACGTTTGCAACTGTTTCATATTGTTGATGCAACTGATTCCCTGCGCCCTTTGTTTGGCGCTGGCAAGCGCGGGCAGGAGCATCGCTGCGAGAATCGCGATGATGGCGATGACCACCAGCAGTTCAATCAAGGTAAATCCTTGAAACATCCCTTGTCTCGTCGGGTTTGTATTTTTTATCTTCATATGTATTTTTTTGTTATGGCAAGATGGAATCACGAAAGGCTGCTGCAACTGCGGGTCTATGTCTCATTCTCAAAATAGAAAACAATTCTTGGCGTCATGCGGGAAAGGAATCGCGGTGAACCCTTTTCCGCAGCGGGCGTTGTTCTGGAGCTTGCTTTCATTGTTTTATGGTTTTCGGTCGGTCGGCTGAACATCATTTATTAATTCAACGGTCAATGTCTTTTCGCGTAAAACAGCCATCGGATTTGACTGAACTATGCGTGAAGCCAAGACAAGCTGCAATTTGACGTTTGTCATATGTTGCCGTCCTAAGGCAAAAAGCCAAACAGGTCGTGTTTGCCACAATTTTGCCGCTGCAAGGCATCGCAGCCGATTCTCACCAGCAGTAAAATTGAGGTGTAAAATTGTTCTCTAAAAACGGGGTTGAATTAATAACCCCATGAAATCAGCTTTCGATTCGCATCGCTGGACAAAGCTGCTTCCCGCGGTTTCCAGGTCGCGCACGATCCCGGTTGACGAGGCGAATTTCAATTCCGCAATGCCCATCCGTTGCAACATGGAGCCGGGCAAGTTGGACATCAGGTGGTTTTGTTTTTGATCAAACATGAGATGCTGGCCATGATTGAATCCGCCACCGGCGAAAAGCCATGACGGATTCGTCGTCGAATGCGCGTTGGAAGTCGCCGAGATTAGAACCATATAAAATATTCGTGCGGTCCAAAAAGGTGGGTTCGCTTCGTTCGTGGATTTGAGATCATCAAAGAAACTTTAGGAGCCGGCAATGGCCCGGCAGATTGGTTCGCGTTTTTGCCTTGACGCTGGGTGCGTCGCGGGTAAAGTGCGAAGACCCATGAATTCAGCGGAGAAATCGGCCTTTCGGTTCCCACTGAGCGAGACTCGCCCGTGAATCCACGTTCCATCTCGCCTGCCTTGGCACCATCGAAGCGCGCGTCGCTGGCGCTGCCGTTGGTGTTGACGGGCGTGTTTCTGGCGCTTGGTTTTTGCTCGCGCGCGCGGACTAATACACATCTGGCATGGACCTTTGCGGGAGTGGCGGCTTGTCTGTTTTGCTGGCAATGGGCGCTCTTCCAACGGTCGGGATCGAAGGCTCCGGGCTTGGCCTGGGAATTCGTGGCGGTGCGTGCGCACTACGTGCAGGCGTTGGTGCAGTTGAGCATTTATGCCTATTGGGGATGGTATTGGCGGAATGTCTACTATGAGGCGCCGCTAATTCTAGCCCAGGTTGCGTTTCTCTACGTGTTTGACGCGTTGGTGTCCTGGTCGCGCGGTCTGACCTGGCGGTTTGGGTTCGGGCCGTGGCCGATCATTTTGGGCACGAACCTGTTCATCTGGTTCCGGGATGATTGGTATGTCTTTCAATTCCTCATGGTGGCGTTGGGGGTTCTGGGCAAACACTTCATACGCTGGCATCGTGATGGGAAGCTGACGCATGTTTTCAATCCATCCGTCTTCGCGCTGACCATCATCTCGTTCGTCTTGCTGGCAACCGGAACCACCGGCCACACCTGGGGCGAGGCCATTGCCATCACCGAGGAACGGCCGCCCCACCTTTTCATCCTGATCTTCCTGGGCGGCCTGGTGGTGCAATATTTTTTCGCCGTCACGCTGATGACCTTCTCGGCCATGGTTGCCATTGGCTTGATCAATTTTTTCTATTTTCAAGCGACGGGCGTCTATTTTTTCGCGGTGGCGAATATTCCCGTCGCGGTTTTTCTGGGCCTGCTCCTTCTGATGACAGATCCGGCGACAACGCCGCGCAGCAGTCTGGGGAAAACCGTTTTTGGCGGGCTTTATGGATTAGGGGTGTGCGTTTCCTTCTGGGCTTTGGAGGCCCTTGATCAACCTTCATTCTACGACAAATTGGTGGTGGTTCCGTTTTTGAACCTGCTGGTGCCGGTGCTGGACCGGTGGGCCAGGACGAGCGTGCCGGGCAAATTCGGCCAATGGGAAATGCTGGCCGGCCCGCGCAAGGTGAATCTGGGTTATATGGGATGCTGGACGGCGCTGTTTCTAGTCATGCTGCACACCGGTTATGTTGAGGCACCGCATCCCGGCGATACGTTCCAGTTCTGGGAACAGGCGGCGGCGGAGCAGCGGCCGAACGCAACGAAAAACTTGATGCGCCTCCTCGACAATCTGGACAATATGGACCTGCATGAAGCCTCCCTCCGCGTGGGGATGGTTGGAGACATGGGACCACAGACCCGCGAGCAGTCCCTGGGTGCCTTGTTCAATGAAGCCGGCGCAATTTACTCCGAAGGCAAACTGGTCAAGGCCGACCCGGCCAAAGCCTGCCACTATTTCACCCAGGCCTGCAATCTCGGCAATGTCGAAGGCTGCGAGAATCTCGCCATCCAATACGTCATCTTCAATCGCCCCGAAGCCGAACCTGCTGCCGGCGTGACACTGGCCAATTTGGAAAACGCCTCCGCCGGAACGACCAACGGGCTGATCTTCTTCCTCCTCGGTTCCTCTTATGACTCTGGTCGTGGCCATGTGGTGGACAAGGCCAAGGCCCGCCAATTTTTTGAGCGGGGCGCGGCGTTGGGGGATGTGAAGTCGTGTCAGGAACTGGGCCGAATGCTGCTGGCGGGAGAAGGCGGCCCGCCGGATCATGCCGCCGCCGCCCGCTGGCTGCAAAAGGCGGCCGACGGGCAGGACGGGCCAAGCTGCTACTATCTGGCCCGGCTTTATCACTTCGGCGACGGGGTGCCGCAGGACGAACAACGAGCGAACGCACTGATCGAGAAAGCCTGCGCTCTCGGCTTCCAGCCCGCGTGCGAGCTGTTAAGATCCATTAAGAAGTGACACTCCGTGTTTCGGGACCGGGTCAGACCCGCTCATTCCACCGCCATGATAACCTCTACTCGTTGTTGTTAGCTGAAACTCGCCGATACCGTGCTGCCGGCAAGCGAGTCCAAGCGACACCATGACGGCGGACACCAGCAGCGCGTGCGCCAGATACATCCGCCCGCTGCCGCGATTCTTTTCGCCCCAGGACGACGGAGCGAGTAGCAGCAGTGAACCGCTTTTGTTCCCTAACCCGCAGGTAATGGTTTGAGATCGCCGCGATCGAAGCCTGGTAATGAACCGCTGAACCGGCAAATAAAATTTAATTCATTTTCTATTGAACAAACTGCCGCCTCTGTCATACTCCGGCTGGTGAAGCGGAATTCCATTGAACCCATGGAAGCCAACGGCGAAACGAAACCCGCGCGGTTGAACCCGGTGGAGGTGGAGGTCATCCACCTGTTCGTGCAGCTATCGCGCGCCCTCGGCCAGCCGCCTTCCGTGGCTGAAATCTACGGCCTGCTCTTCGTCTCCCCCCGTCCCCTGCCGCAGGATGAATTTTATGACCGGCTGAACTTGAGCAAGGGGTCGGCCAGCCAGGGACTCCGCTATCTGCTGGACTTGGGCGCGGTGCGGGCGGTGTATGTGGCGGGCGACCGGCGGGGCCACTACGAGGCGGTGGCGGAACTGCGCAATCTGGCCGGACGCTTCCTGCGCCAGCAGATTCTCACGAATTTTGAGGACAGCGGCAGCCGGCTGGCGCGCATCGCCGGGGAGGCGCAGAAACTGGAGGGCGAGGAGCGGAAATTTGCCGTCGCGCGCGTGAAGATGCTCCGAAGCTGGGAAAAGAACGGGCGGCGCGTGCTGCCTTTCCTGCTGAAAATTTTGGGCGGCAAGTAACGCGCGGCATCAGACCAACGGCTCATGCCTTGGTGCAAACACATAACCGCCGGCAACCGGGTTGGGTTGGCCGGCGGATTGCGGCGGAATCGTTTTGCAGAAATAATCTGCGAAACGACCAAGGGCGGCAGCTTGTCTCCGGCCAAAACCAAAGGCAGAAATGGAAAACTGGAATGAATTCAACCTTTCGCCTTGGATTTTGCGGTTTCCGCTTTCAGATTCGAACTGCTCAACGTTTGCATTATTAATATGGACTTGATCCTTGAACCTGGCCGCACCGAGAAAAATTACTGGGGCGACCTCTGGCGCTACCGCGAATTGTTCATCATCCTCGCGTGGCGCGACATCACCGTCCGCTACAAGCAGACTGTCGTTGGCGTGGCGTGGGCCGTCATCCGGCCGCTGCTGACCACGATTGTGTTCACGGTTGTGTTCAGCAAGATCGCCAAACTGCCCGCGCCCGCCGCCGTGCCGTATGCCTTGCTGGTGATGGCGGCGAACCTGCCCTGGCAGTTTTTTTCCACCGCCATGAGCGAAGCGAGCAACAGCCTCATCAGCAATTCCAATCTGATCTCCAAAATTTATTTTCCGCGCCTCATCGTGCCCGCCGGCTCGGTCATCACCAGCTTCGTGGATTTTCTCATCACCCTGGGGCTGATGGCGCTGTTGATGGCGTGGTATCAGTTCGTCCCCGACTGGCGGCTGCTGGCGCTCCCGCTGTTCACGCTGCTGGCTTTTGGCGCGTCCTTCGGCATCGGTTTGTGGCTGTGCGCGCTGAACGTGGAATATCGCGATTTCCGCTACATCGTGCCCTTCATCGTGCAGTTCGGTTTCTTTCTTTCGCCGGTCGGCTTCAGCACCTCGCGCGTGCCGGAAATCTGGCTCTGGCACGGCCTTTACGTCCCGGCGCGGCTGCTTTACTCGCTGAATCCGATGGTGGGCGTGATTGACGGATTCCGCTGGTCATTGCTGCGGGGGCATACGGGCGTGACGGACGCCGCCCAAGCCACCGCCACGCAGGCGGCGCAAAATGCCGTCGAACTGGGGCTTTGGTGGCCCGGCATTCAAATGTCCATCGTTCTGACCGCCGCCCTCTGCCTTTCCGGCATCTGGTATTTCCGCAAGATGGAACGGACGTTTGCGGACGTAATCTGATTTATGGAAGTCCGCAGCGTCGAAGCCATCGTGAAGGCGTTAAACGGCGCGAAGGTGAAATACCTCATCGTCGGCGGACTGGCCGTTGTCGCCCACGGTTACGAACGCCTGACCAAGGGTGTGGATCTGGTGATCGGTCTCACACCGCAAAACATCATTCGTGATTTGCGTGCGCTGATGAAAATCGGCTACCAGATGTCCATTCCCGTGACGCCGGAAGATTTCGCCGACAGGAAAAAGCGGACGCGCTGGCGCAAAAGCAAGAACATGATAGTCCTCAAACTTTGGAGTGACAGCCATCGCCGCACGCCCGTGGACGTTTTTGTCTACGAACCGTTTGATTTTGACGCGGAACACGCCACATCCAAACATGAAAAAGTGATGGCGAATGTCAGGGCACCCGTTGTATCCCTTAAAACACTGTTGCAGATGAAGCGCGCCGCCGGACGCCCGCAGGATCTTGCCGACATTGCAGGCCTGAAGCGGATTGAACAATTAAAAAGGGAATTGCCATGACCAGAAGAGAATTTTACAACCATCCCGGCTGGCGTTGGTGCACCGCGCAAGGCGCGCGGGATCAGGTCTTGCTGCTCGGCCTGCAGACCACCTTCCGCGAAAAACTGGAATGGCTGGAGGAGGCCGAGACCCTGGCGCTGCGGATGCGCGCGAGCCGCCGGAAAAAACCAAAGGCCGAAACCAGCAGGCGGAAGGAGGAAACCAGAAAGCAGAAATAAATTTCCACTTTCTATTTTCTCAATTTCTGCTTTTGGAAGTATGAGTGATGTCATCATATCAGTCGAAGGCTTGGGCAAAAAGTATCGGATTCGGCACAATGCCGAACGGCAGCGCTATACCGCACCCCGCGATGTGCTGGCGCAAAAATTTGCGGCCCCATTCAAATTTTTGCGCAGAAGTCAGAAGTCAGGTCTCTGATCTCCGACCTCCGGCCTCTTCTCGCTCTTCGAGCGAAGATTTCTGGGCGCTCAAGGACGTTTCTTTTGAGATCAAACGCGGGAAAGTAGTGGGGATTATTGGCTTGCCCCGTGAAATAGGCATTCATCCGCCGACGCACTGGATCGGCAAGTGCATCCGATATGTTGACCACGCAAGCCATGCAGATCCCCCATTTCACCGGGGGACGAACGGCGCGGGGAAAAGCACGCTGCTGAAAATCTTGAACTCTCCGAGCCGTAGGACTATGAGCCGGAGGCCGCATCACCGAGCCGAGCGAAGGGCGGGTGCATCTCAAAGGCCGCGTGGCGAGTTTGCTGGAGGTGGGCACCGGGTTCCATCCCGAGTTGACCGGGCGCGATTCTGGGAATGAGCCGGGCGAAGATCGGGAAGAAGTTTGATGAGATGGTGGCCTTTCAAATTTTAAGAAACAACCACGCTTGCCTTTCCGTGCCGATGAGCCTAACCTGATAACGTCATGAGTTTCGCCGAAATTGAAGCTGAATTGGACCAGTTGGGGCCGGATGAACTTCGCCGCCTCGCCTTAAAATCATGGACGACTTTTGTGCAGAAAGAGGGACGCACAGTCGGGGCCAATGAGTGCGATGAGAGCGATCCGCGCCTCTTGACCGCGCTGGACGAAGCGATTGCGAAGGCCGATGCGACTCCCGGCCAGGGACATTCAGGGCGCGACATTCGCGCCCGGTTGAAGGAATGGACTTCAAAGTAATTTTTAAGGATGCCTTTCTGGCGGACCTTGAACGAATTGTGCGGTTGATTGCCGCACATAATCCATCAGCCGCGCACAAGCTGGGTGATCTGATCATTCAAAGCGGTGAAAGCCTCTGTTTCTTTCCCGAGCGTCATCCAAAAGTTCGTCAGCGCCCGGGAGTCAGGCGATACATCGTGAAGAAATACTTTAAGGTGTTTTACCGGGTGCAATCTGAATCGCGAACTGTGGAAGTGCTGCGTTGCTGGGATGGTCGTCGTGAGTCCGATCCCGTTCTATAGTCCCATCGTCATTTCAGTTTTTTAGCGTTTTAGTTTATCAGCGTTTGTTTTTCATGTCTAACGACGTCATCATTTCCGTCGAAAACCTCGGCAAAAAGTATCGCATCATCCACCAAGGCGAGAAGCAGCGCTATACCGCGTTACGGGATGTCATTTCTCAAAAACTTGCCGCGCCCTTCAAGTTTTTGAAATCCTCTCCGCTTCGACCGGGGAGAGAACAAGGTGAGGTGATCGAGGGGTCTTCAAATCCGACCTCCGCCCTCTGCCCCCGGCCCGACCTCCGGCCTCTTCTCGCTCTTCGAGCGAGGATTTCTGGGCGCTCAAGGACGTTTCCTTTGAAGTCAAACGCGGGGAAGTAGTGGGCATCAAAGGATGTGAGTTTTCAGGTTTTGAGAATCGGCTGTCAGCCTTTGGAGTATGTTTCGTGTTCTTCGTGTCTTTCGTGGTTTCAAAACTCAGCCTTTCAGCTTTTGAAAACCGCGCTCCCCAAAAATAGGACGCGCCGAAATGATTCCGGCGCGCCCCTGATGCAAGGTTTGGAATTTTTATATTTGTTTATGGATTGTTTGCTGCCGGGTTTAGTTGACAATCAGCGTGGCCGGCTGGCTCCAACTGCTGGGGCCGGCGGATCCCACGGCGTTCACCGTCACGCTGTTGGTCACCCCCGGAGCCACATTGGCAAAGATGCAACTGGCCGCCGTGGTCTGCTGGGTTTGCACCGCCGCGCCGGAAGTGGCGGGCGTCAACGTCCACGTATAGGTGGCCGCGCCGAAGACCGGATTGACGGTGGCCGCCAGTTCGCCGGTGCGCGGCCACTGCGCGAGGACCAGGTTTTGCGGCGCGGGCAGCACGCCGATCGGCTGGCGCACCGGCTTTTGCACCGGGAACCCGCTCAGTTGCAGCTTGGTCAGGTCACCGCCACAGGCCACCTGGACATAGCTTGCCAGCAAACGCATGTTGCTGATGTGCACCAGCAGGCACTGGTTGCGATACGAGGTGGCCGATGGACCGCCGTCCGCCGTCGCGATCTGCGCGGCGTTGAGCGCGTCCAGCCCCAGTTGAACCTCCGCCAGCGTCGGCGAAGGCGATGCATAGATGTCCACATTTTCCGCCATTGCTTTCAGCACCACCGCTGAATTATTGGCCACTGGAGGCACACCATTTTGCGTGAGCCAGCCAATGGCCGGCTTCACAATTATTGCTCTTTTCATGTTATTTGTTTGTTTGTTTGTTTGTTTTATTCCAAACCGAACGACGCTATCGAAAGCACCCCGCGTGCCATTATTAGTTTAGCGCTTTTTAGATTTATTTCACATTCTAATAACTAATTTACAAGTTCAATGTTGTTTAATATGGAATCAACCAATGTGGTCGGAAAAACGGGCGCTTCCCGCCCCGCCGGGGCGGCCCGGGCCGGCTGGGAACCGCGACAGCGGGACGATGACGAATTGAATGGAGCGATCAGAGCGTGGCCCAGCCGTCCGCCGGCGCGGCATTTCGTAATATCAGCCAATGATTTTGCGGGGTCACGCGGCCATTCCCCTGGGTCAAGCCATCGCCAGCTTACATCAGTTATCCGCTCCGCAGGATCGCGAAGTGATTTCGTCATGCCACCCAATTTTTTCGCAATATCGGGGGCCTTTTTCGTCAGATCATGAAATCAGCTCGTGAGGCCACGAAGTCATTTGGCCAGGTCACGACATTTACCCCCGATATTGCGACGTCATTTTTTGAGGTCACGAAATAATTATTTGATATCACGAAAAAACAAAAATTTCCCGCACCGGCCCGGAATTAGAACAAAACAGTCAAAACCGACCCATTGATGGACACATTGCAGCTAAAAGCAGGACAGAGGGCAGATGGCAGAGATCGGATGTCAGCCTTTCAGTTTGTCAGCCTTTCAGCTTTTTAGCAGTCGGCACCGGGTTCCATCCCGAACTGACCGGGCGAGAAAACGTTTTCCTAGAATAATATGCCTCTGCCGGATTTCAATGCCAATGGCGACCTGCCTCCGGGCGTCCATCGCGCCGCGTGGACCGAGGTAATCGTGCGCTTTGGCGGAGGCGGCCAGCGAGATGTCTGCGCGCGGCGTCTGTCCCACGTTCACGAACTCGCGCGGCGCACGGGCTGTTTGCAGAGATTTGTCATTTTTGGCAGTTATGTGACCGCCAAGACGAATCCGAATGATGTGGATGTCATCCTGATCATGGACGATTCCTTTCGCCTGGAGAACTGCCCGATGGAATCGCGGGCGCTCTTTGACTATGCGGTTCGGCTCCGCCCCGTAGGCCAAAAGTTATGTTCTACGTTTATGCGATTCAAAGCACCCTGAACTTGCGCGTCTACATTGGCCAAACCCAGGATATTGATGCTCGGCTGGCAGAGCACAACGCTGGCCAGGTGCGATCTACTCGCCAAAACCGGCCTTGGAGAGTAATCAAAGTGGCCCTTTGCGAAAGTCGTGAAGCTGCCCGCTGGCTTGAGCATCAGCTAAAGGCCTCACGAGGGAAAAGGTTGAAATGGTTGAAGTTTGAGTGAAGCTACGCGCCGGAGGGCGCTCCGCCCCGTAGTCACATTGAACCTATCAGTGAAGTTACGCGCCGGAGGGCCCAGGCCCGTTACGGTGCCAGCGTCTTTTGGATTCGCCCGGCCCTGTTGATCGGAGAAACAGTTGAACAATTCATCGTTTACTGGCAGATTAAGCGTGATGGCGGTCAACGCGGCATCGTGGACGTGATCTTATGATAACCAACGAACAAGAACTGACTGCAACCCGGGAACGGATTGCCAAGTTTCAGGGCTGGCTGGTGCAACTGCGACAGACCGCGCGAACCGAGGAATTCGCGGCGGTGGCCGGCGGTTATCGTCTTGAAATCGAAAGAATGCAAGCCGAGGAGATGGAGTATTTGCTCCACCCGCCCGTGGTAAAGCCGCAACTTCAGATGGCATAGCTTTTTCGGCAACCGGACGAAAACTCACCTGGAAGGAATGTCAGCCTTTCAGTTTGTCAGTTTTGCAGCTTTTGATTTTACGAAGTCCGTCATCTGACTACTGACCTCCGATCTCCGATTTTAGAATGTCAGCATGTCAGTGTTTCCTTGGCCCGTGAAATGGCATTTCATATTTCACCGGGCAGCTTTCAGGATGTCAGCTTCTGTTTTGAGCAATCTGTGTCCATCCGTGTCCATCTATGGTTAAAAATTTCAGCTTTTGAGGATGCTTGACAGCGTCCAAATTGGCAGGATAATCCCACTATGACGGTAATTGCTGATAATAAAAAGCGCGTGACGCTGCCCACCCAACCGGGCGAGCGGTTTGACGTGCAAACGGTTGGCGATGAAAAATTCATCCTCACACGGCTTGCGCCAGTTGCAGCGCGGACCGCCAGGGTGACTTTCAAAAAAGTGGACGGTTTCACGGTGGGCGAACTGGGCCACCCCATCCATGAAGCGGCTCTTAAAGCAGCTCTGGCGGAATTTCCATGACCTATTTGCTGGATGTCAACGTGTTGCTTGCGGCCATTTGGAATGAGCATCCCCATCATCAACGCGCCTTTGAATGGATAAAGGGCAAAAATGTCGCCGTCTGTCCCATTTCCGAACTGGGTTTTATCCGGATCAGCACCAATGCAAAATCGTCATTCAATGCGCCTATGGAAAAAACGCGCGAACTGTTGAAACGATTCTTGTCCGAACGCAATGCGGCGCGGATACCCGCTGACTTGCCCGCATTGGAATCAAATCCTCAAAAATCGGATGAAGTCACCGACAGCTATCTCGCGGAACTGGCCGCGCGACATGATATGAAGCTGGCCACGATGGACGGCGGAATCAATCATCCTGCCGCCGTGCTGCTCTAAAAGAATTTCCCGAACCGCCTGCCTGGCAACCCGGCTGCCACGGACTGCGGACTGCAGACTATGGAAATAGCCGCCAAAAGCCGCAAAAGGCGCATAAAAAACTGACTGCTTGCCCGTGGTTAACGCGGGAAATTTTCAACCGCTGATTGACACTGATGCACGCTGATTTTGACTTTGCAATTTCTGTTTTCTGCTTTCGTGATTTCCTTGGCCCGTGAAATGGCATTTCATATTTCACCGGGCAGCTTTCAGGATGTCAGTGTTTCAGCCTTTTAGAGGTTATTCTGGGCATGAGCCGGGCGGAGATACGAAAGAAGTTTGATGAGATTGTGGAGTTTGCCGAGGTGGAAAAGTTTCTGGACACACCGGTGAAACGTTACAGCAGCGGCATGTATGTGCGGCTGGCCTTTGCCGTGGCCGCGCATTTGGAACCGGAGATTCTGATCGTGGACGAAGTGCTGGCCGTGAGGGATGCGGAGTTTCCAAAACAAATGTCTGAGCAAAATGGTCGAACTGCGTGGGAGAGGAGCAGATGGGGTCACCGCAGTCGAGACCTGGACCGGCGGCGTGCGTTGCACTTTTGCCCTTGTAAAATCGGTCAACCAAACTAGATTGCAATTATGACACTTGAGTTATCTGACCTTGACACCATTAAGAATAATGCGCTGAAAAAATTTGAAGAGCGGGTGGGCAGCGCCAGAGACAATCCCGGGGAAATCGAGCGCGAACTCTTCCGGCTGGAATCGCAACTGGAGCAGCTTTATTCCTTCACGGCTGCCGTGGCGCGTCGCGAGCCTGATGTGGGCAGCACCGCTGAACTTTGGGATGGCTTTGTGAAGACTTGTGACCTTTTCGCCGGCAGAATCTTCCAACTTTCGCAACAATATTCACTGGGCACGGAGGCCTACGATAGTATTCTGGACATTCGAGGCGCGGCGGAAGAATTGCGCGCGTTGCACAGCCCATGATCGGTCCGGCGGACATCGCGGCCCTGGCTGAACTCTATGACCGTTATGCCAACGCTTTGGAGCGCACCTCCCCGGATCGTCTGCAGGCGCGTCGGCAGTTCTATGCACGGCTTGAAATGCTCTATGAGCAGGAGGGCCGGCAGGTGAGCTACGATGCCTTTCGTTTTGAAATGGTTAAACTTTGCAAGGAATTTCTTAAAAAGAATTAGCCGCTGCTGCTCAAGCCACATTTCAGCTTTCAGCATTTCAGCGTTTGTTTTTCATGTCTAACGACGACATCATTTCCGTCGAAAATCTCGGCAAAAAGTATCGCATCAGCCACCAAGGCGAACGGCAGCGCTATGTCGCGCTCCGCGACGTGCTGGCGGAAAAATTCAAGGGGTTGTTTCAAAATCGGAAATCGGAAACCGGAAACTGGAAACCGGATGGTGGCGCAGGCATCCCGCCTGCATCTTTCGGCGTCCCGCCGAAAGAGATGGACAAACCAACACCCGGCGGGACGCCGGCTGAAGGCAACCGGGCCTCCGGCTCGGAGACTACGGCTCGGAGAGACGGTCGCGCTCCCACAACTTCCGACCACTCATCACTCGTCCGAAGACTTCTGGGCCTTGCCAATGTTTCCTTTGAAGTCAAGCGCGGCGAAGTGGCCGAGCGTTCGGTGGCGGAGATAAACCTAATTTTGCAGCGGATTTTTCCATTTCAATCCTGCAAAACGCGCAAAATCAGCGTCCGTGGTTTGCAGGATCAGTCCCCGTTCAATCGCCAATGCGGCCAGATGCGCGTCGGTCGTCAAGTTGGCCGCCGTGCCCACCTGTTCAATCAAGCTTGCCAGCCGCGTGAAATGGTGTTCGGACGGATGGATTATTTTAACATGAGGCTGTTCCAGCCAGGTTTTTACGATCGCCAGTATTTCCGGCGGCGAATACGGATTTCGATAAATTCGCGGATTGGTCAGCAGCCGGATGAAGCCGAGCAATGCCACCCATGACAACCCGATCAGTTGCGAACCGTTCAGTTGATCTTCCCACCAGCGTTTGGCTTGGGAATGATGTTTGGATGATTCGTCATACGCGTAAATGAGAACATTAACGTCCGGTAGAATCATCTTTGGCCGCCTTTCTCAAGTAATCTTCCACGGCCAGTTCATCCACCAATTGGTTGAACTTGTCAGGATCATAACCGGGTTTCAATCCCAGCGGTTTGGCGATGACTTTGATGGGTTTGCGTTTGAGCACGGCATTCCCGCCGGTGGCCAGACCGGCGCGGAGAGTGTCGTTCACCACTTCTTTAAAAGAATGGCCTTGTTGGCCGGCCTTTTTTTGGAGAATGCCGGCCAGATCATCGTCAATCGTCAACGTCGTTCTCACGAAAACATCATGGCACATCAAAAACTGATGTCAAGACATCACGTTGGAAAAGCTCAAATGCTGAAATCGGGAAAGCAGAAGCCAGAGGTCTGATCTCCGACCTCCGAAAAAATGAGCGATGTAATTATATCAGTCGAAGGTTTGGGCAAACGCTACCGCATCTCCCACCAAGGTGAACGGCCGCGCTACACCGCGCTCCGCGATGTGATCGCGGAAAAAGCGAAGCGTCTTTTTTCCAGAAGTCAGAAGTCAGAAGTCAGAAGTCAGACCTCTGATCTCACCTCCGGGCTGTATGCCCCCGGGGCAGGAAGCCGACCTCCGACCTCTGCCCACGGCCCGACCTCCGACCACTCGTCACTCGTCACTCGCCACTCGTCCGAGGACTTCTGGGCTTTGAAAGACGTTTCCTTCGAGGTCAAACGCGGCGAGGTGGTGGGCATCATCGGACGCAACGGCGCGGGCAAAAGCACACTGCTGAAAATCTTGAGCCGCATCACCGAACCGACAACTGGGCGGGTGCATTTGAGAGGCCGCGTGGCGAGTTTGCTTGAGGTTGGCACCGGCTTCCACCCGGAGTTGACCGGGCGCGAAAATGTCTTCCTGAATGGCGCGATTTTGGGGATGACGCGGGCGGAAATCAAAAAGAAGTTCGACGAGATTGTGGCGTTTGCGGAGGTGGAAAAGTTTCTGGACACGCCGGTGAAACGTTACAGCAGCGGCATGTATGTGCGGCTGGCCTTTGCCGTGGCGGCGCATCTGGAACCGGAAATTTTGATCGTGGACGAAGTGCTGGCCGTGGGCGATGCAGAATTTCAGAAGAAATGCCTCGGCAAAATGAGCGATGTTGCCAAAGGCGGACGGACTGTTTTATTTGTCAGCCACAACATGGCCGCTGTTAATAAGCTCTGCTTGCGGGCAATCATGTTGAACGGTGGCCGGGTTATCCGTGATGGCGAAATTTCACAAGTGGTCAACCATTACCTGAATTCTGGATTGGAAAAATCGGGAGAATTGATTTGGCCCCAGCCTGAAGAAGCTCCTGGCAACGAACGAGTCCGGCTCAAGGCAGTGCGCATTATCAGTGAGGCAAAAGTCACCGCCGATGTCATGCTCGATCAGGATTGCCACATCGAAATAGATTACGTCAACTATGCAACCGATCTGCCGCTGGCAGTTAGCATCCATCTGCTCGATAGGATGGGCGTGGAAGTGCTGGCATCCGCCAATTTCCATTCCGCCAACCTGATTCGTGATGCATGGTTTGGAAAAGGCTTTCCCAAGGGAGTTTTTCGGACAGTCTGCACGATACCCGCCAATTTTTTGAATGAAGGCCGCTATTCCATCCGTGTTGCTTTGGTGAGCAACATATCCACCCTTGAACTGCTTACGGGCGAGATCATCGGATTTAACACGCATGACACGGGGGAAATGCGAAAGGAATACACCGGTTATTGGCTTGGAGTCGTAAAACCAAAGTTAGCCTGGCAAACAGAACGCCTGATGGATAAAAACTAGCTCGAGCTTTATGAAAGTTGTCATATTATGCGGAGGTAAAGGAACGCGTCTCCGTGAGGAGACTGAATATCGTCCCAAGCCCATGGTTCCCATCGGGGATCGTCCAATCCTCTGGCATATCATGAAATATTACGCCAGCTTCGGGCACAAGGATTTCATCCTATGCCTCGGCTACAAGGGCGACATGATCAAGGATTACTTCCGCAATTATCTCTGGCACACCTGCGACATCTCGCTTTCGCTTGGGCGCGCGCCGAAAACAAAATTCCACGACCGGCACAACGAGGAGGACTGGACCGTAACGCTTGCCGAAACTGGCGAAGATTCGATGACGGCATTTCGACTCAAAATGGCCCAACGCTATATCCCCAAAGGTGAGACTTTTCTGTTCACCTACGGCGACGGTCTTTCCAACATTGACATCAACGCCACCATCAAGTCACACCGCCGTTCCAAAAAAATCTGCACCGTGTCCGCCGTCCATCCCGCCGGACGCTTCGGCGCGCTGAACATCGAAGACGACGGCTCGATTCACACGTTCATCGAGAAACCACAGGTCGAGCAGGCGTTCGTCAACGGCGGCTACATGGTCTGCGGCCATAAAATTTTTAATTATTTTTCTGATGACCCGGCCATCATGTTCGAGCGCGAACCGATTGCGAAAATTGTTGCTGACGGCCAGTTGCACTCCTACCGGCACGAAGGTTTTTGGCAGCCGATGGACACCTATCAGGAAATGCAATATCTCAACCGGCTTTGGGCCGAAGACAAGGCGCCGTGGAAGGTATGGTGAAAATACCAAGGCAATATTTCAACGGTGCCTACGGCGGCAGACGAGTCTTTGTCACCGGCCACACGGGATTCAAAGGCTCGTGGCTCTGCGAATGGTTGCTGCAACTCGGCGCGGAAATCACAGGCTACAGCCTGCCGCCGGAAACAAAACCTGCGCTGTTCAATCAACTCGGAATGAAATCGCGCCTGAACCACATAATCGGCGACATCCGTGATTTGGAAAAATTAAAACGCGCATTGCAAAAATCGAAACCCGATTTTCTCTTTCATCTCGCGGCGCAGCCGCTCGTGCGCGAGTCCTACGCGAAGCCCGTCGAAACTTTTGAAACGAATTTGATGGGCACGGTGAACATGCTCGAAGCGTTGCGCGGATTGAAACATCCCTGCTCCGCCATTTTTATCACCACGGACAAATGCTATGAAAATCGCGAGCATCATCGCGGCTACCGCGAGGAAGATTGTCTTGGCGGCCATGACCCCTACAGCGCGAGCAAGGCGACGGCTGAAATCGCCATCAGTTGCTATCGCCGCTCTTTTTTCAAAAATCATCCGGTGAAAATCGCCAGTGTGCGCGCCGGAAACGTCATCGGCG
Organism: Verrucomicrobiia bacterium; assembly: GCA_036511615.1. Taxonomy (GTDB): domain Bacteria; phylum Verrucomicrobiota; class Verrucomicrobiia; order Limisphaerales; family UBA11358; genus UBA11358. The sequence goes on from DATCBW010000059.1 coordinate 42,997, forward strand.
GCGGCGATTGGGCGACCGACCGCATAGTGCCCGACTGCATCCGCGCGCTGCAAAAGAACCAGCCGATTCAAATCCGCAACCAAATCGCGACGCGCCCGTGGCAGCACATTCTTGAACCATTGAGCGGCTACCTCTGGCTCGCCGCGCTGCTGGCCTCCGACCTCCGATCTCCGACCTCTGCTGCTTTGGAGTCCGCCTTCAACTTCGGCCCGAACCGCGAGGCCAACCGCACCGTGCGCGAATTGGTGGAGGAGATTCTGAAGCACTGGCCGGGCAGTTGGATTGACAAGTCGGATCCGCACGCCGTCCACGAGGCGAAATTGTTGCATCTGAAAACGGCCAAGGCGCTTCGCCTGTTGAAGTGGAAACCGGTCTGGAGATTTTCCGAAACCATCAAGCAAACGGTCATTTGGTATCGCGCCGCCGCAAGATCGCCGGGACTCGCGCCGGATTTTTTGCGCGGACAGATTTCCGAATATTGCGCCGACGCAAAGGCACAAAAACTGCCGTGGACAACGGCTTGATTTGAATTCCATGTCAACACCCGCCGAAATCAAAGCCAAACCAACTCCTAATCAAATGTTACCGCCCTATCTTCCCCCGCCAGAGGTTGTGCCTTGCGGCAAATGCCAGGTCTGCCGGTCTCCACTGCCGGACGCGACTCTCGATTTGGGATTGCAACCACTTTGCGATGATTTGGTTCCAATCGGTGATTCCCGCGTCACGGTGAAATATCCGATCCAGATCTCGCTCTGCCAGCGATGTCTGACGGCCCATCAGTGCTATAATATCAAAAAGGAAACATTGTTTCCCAAGGAGTATCACTACCGGCCGCGTTTTACGCAGGATGTTCTGCAAGGCATGAAGCATCTGGTGGAAGAGTGTGCGCAGGAGTTCGGGGATTTACAGGGGAAGCTGGTTTGCGATATCGGCTGCAACGACGGGTCGCTGTTGAACTTCTTCCGTGAAGTGGGGGCGAAAACCTGCGGGATCGAACCGACTGGAGCCGGGATCGAGGCCGCTGCCGCCGGTCATGCCGTCATCAATGACTACTTCACGCGGGAAAGCGCGGAACAATTGCTGACAAAGAACGGTCGCCCGGAGGTGATAACGTTCACCAATGTTTTTGCGCACATTGAAGACCTGACCGAAGCGATTGCGGCGCTGAAAATTCTCATCACAGACAAGACGCTGATTGTGATCGAGAATCATTATCTTGGAACGGTGCTCGCCACGAATCAGTTCGACACATTTTATCACGAGCATCCCCGCACCTATAGTCTGAAGTCGTTTGAATTCGTAGCGCAAAGTTTGGGCGGCGAAGTCCTGCTGACGACCTTTCCTAAGCGTTACGGTGGCAATATCCGGGTGTTCATTGGAGGGTTTAACGGCTCGACGAAGAAGGCTCGTTCCGGGATTTATCTGACCACGCCCGGCGATGAATCGCGTTATGCCGAGAAACTGGGGCAGATGCAGGATTTCGTGATTGATTGGAAAACCAAAGCAACCGGCCAGATTGCCTCCTTGCGGCAAGCCGGCGTGAAGTTATATGGCAAGAGTTTTCCGGGACGCGCGTCAATCCTTGTTGCCCTGCTGGGAATCGATCGGGAAGACCAGCCGTGCGTATATGAGAAGCCGGGTTCGTTGAAGATCGGCCACTATCTCCCGGGCACGCGGATCAAGATCCTCAGTGATGACCGATGGATCAGCAACGAGGATCGCCCCGCCGCCATGCTGATCTGGGGATGGCATATCGCACCCGAGATAGCCGGCTATATGCGCGGTCGCGGATACAAAGGTCGCATCTTCACGCCGCTCCCGGAATTCAAGGAGCTTCCCTAATCGGAGCACCGCTATGCGCGTGGGTATTATTGGAGGGGGCTTTGGGATCTATGGCTGGCTTCCGGCACTCGTTTCGTCACCGGATGTTGAAATTGTGACATTGGAGCGATATCGCGTTCAATTACAGTTGCGCCCTGAATTGAGGGTCTTCGAGAAAAGAGTAACATTCGTCGAAGATCTGCGTCGGCTGATTTCGAGTTGCGAACATTTGGTGATTGCACGTCGTCCTGCTGATCAATTTCGCTTCGTAGAGGAACTGGTCAGCTTGGGCTGGAAAGGATGCGTCGTTTTGGAAAAGCCGCTTGCGCCGAACCCTGAAATGGCTGAATCACTTCTTGAAATACTCGAACGCGCGGATATTCGGATGGCCGTCGGATTTTCCCTGTGTGAAACAGGCTGGGCGGCGACCTTTGGCAGCTATCTCGCCGCTGTCAAGCCGATTCAAATCCGCGTTGACTGGCGATTCTTGGCCCACCACTATCGTCACTCTTTGGCTAATTGGAAACGGCAGCCAGTCGAAGGCGGCGGTGCTCTGCGGTTCTTTGCCATCCATCTTGTGGCTTGGCTCGCACGTGGCAAGCCGTGGGAGAAATTCGAGTGTTCGCCAATAGCGCAGATGCAGGACGATCCCGCCGTCCAGTTTACCGTGAAACGAGGCAACGTCGAGGTTGATGTCTTTTGCGATAGTAATTGGAATGAGGAGCCTCGGTTTGCCATCGAGGTCTCTCGGGAGGGTTCTACACAAGAGGTCTTCGAGTTACGTGACCCGTTTGACGAATCCGTCGCTGGTAGCTTTCCAGATGCACTGGCCGGTCAGGATAGGCGCGCTATTTTCCTCCAGCGAATAATTAGAGATATGCTTCGGGACGGAGGATCAAAGCCAACCGATTTTCTAGCTCACTTGCGGCTTTGGGGACAGATCGAACGCGTTCGCGTCCCACGTTTCGCCTCGTAACCTTGATATATTCAACCTATTTTCCCCTCCCAACCTAAACAGGCTTTGGGAAGATCACACACATGAAAGGCGTGACTATCGCGGCTCAATCCTCAAGAGGATACGAAGTTCCATTGAGCATTTGCATAGCGACCTGCAACTACGGACGATTTCTGGCAGAATGTATCGATTCGATTCTGAATCAATCTTTCAGCGACTTCGAACTGATCATCGGCGATAACGCCTCCACGGATAATACGGCGGAAGTGATTAACAGTTTTCAAGACCGGCGGATTCGTTACCATCGACATAACGAAAATGTCGGATTCCATCGCAACTACAATTGGGCAATCAGTCAAGCGCGGGGAGAGTTTATTCGCCTGATGTGCGCTGATGACGTGTTGCTCCCATTCGTCTTAGAGGATCAAATATCGATTATGCAACGCAATCCGAACGTTGGCCTCGTTTCATGTGATATGCTAATTACAGATGAGTTCTTGAAGGAACCCCAATTCGGCCAGTTTCAGAGGGGATATTGTGCCGGGCATGATCTTGCACAACGTTGTCTGGACAATTGCATAAATCATATCGGCGGACCAAGTAATTTCTTGATTCGCGCTTCCAAGATGCCTTCTCCGGCTTTTGACGAACAATTTAAGTTTCTCTCGGATTTGAAGCTAGCGCTGCAAGTTTTGGAAAAATCTGACTATGCCAGTGTCGACCGCCCGGGATATTCGTGGCGTCGGCATGGAGAAACAGTATCGCAGGTGCAGTGTCCGACTCCCGTGCAGGCGGACAATTGGTTTCGTCTGGTGAAAGAATTTGATGTTTTTTCAATTGAGAACTTGCTGCGGTTGTTAACCATGCCTCTTTCAGCAGAGGCCCGCACCGAGGCGAAGCGCCGTTATGCGGCGATACCGTGGGTTAAACGCACTTTGGCGATTATTCGCCGATTTGTCCGGCGGCTTGCCGGTGTAAGCTGATTTTCTCGCGTATGACCCCCCGACTGATACAAGCTTAAGGTCTTACTTGGCTATAACCTTCAGTGAAAATTTCAGACTTAATTCGTGCTTTGCCGCCGGTTCATGTAATGCGGCTTTCTTGGTCACGGTGGAGGCAAAGAGCAGCAATTTATAGGAAGTATCCAGGCCTGGATATGCCTCTGAATTGCCAATGGATTTATGATGATTTGTCGGCCATCCAACTGGGGGCAAACGTGAGCATCGGAGCATGGACCGAGTTTATGGTCTATAAGAAACATACCTCTTCAAGAGTTGGCGGCAAACTCGTTGTCGGAGATCGGTCGTGGATTGGGACGCAATCGAACATTCGTGCGGTCGGCGGGGTGATCGAGATTGGCAGGAATTGCATGATAGCCCAGAATGTCTGTCTCATTGCATCGAATCATCTGATCAAGCCGAATGCGATTTATATGGACTTAAGCTGGGATGAGACAAAAACCGGCATCAGCATCGGCGACAATGTCTGGATTGGGGCCGGTTCGATTTTACTGCCGGGCAGTTCGGTCGGTGTAAATTCAATCGTTGCCGCCGGGTCGGTCGTCACCAAAAACATCCCCGCCAATGAAATCTGGGCGGGCGTTCCCGCCAGGCTGATCCGCAAGATCACTTGAGGCTGTGAACGTGCTTCACTTAAACCAGTCGGACGTGAACGGAGGTGCGGCACTGGCCGCCTACCGGCTGCACGAGGAACTTCGCCGGAAGGAAATCGGCTCTCGGATGATTGTGGGCAGAAAAACCGGCAATGATAACGACGTCAAAACCGGGATCCCGCCTACGCTGGCTGATCGTGCGATATTCAAGCTAACCCGCCAGGTTCTTCCATCGAATGCTGCAATTCCATGGGGCGGAAAAATTGCCGACGATCCCTGGTTGTTGGATTCAGATGTCGTTCATGTCCATAACATCCATACTGGCTTTTTGACCAGCTTTCTTTCGCTGCCGCGAATCGCCCGGCGCAAGCCGCTGGTAATCACACTCCACGACATGTGGCACTTCACGGGGCACTGCTCCTACAGTTATGATTGTGGCCGCTGGCAGAGCGGCTGTGGACAGTGCCCGTATCCGGCCACTTATCCGGCAATATCGTGGGACAGCACCAGCATCGAATGGCGGTTGAAGCGCCGCGTCCATGCAAGGGTTCGTGCCCAGATCATTGCACCGAGCACCTGGCTTGGGGGGCTTGCCAGAGAAAGTTTGATGGGCAATTGCGATGTGCATATAATCCCGTATCCGCTCGACTTGGAGCAATACAAGCCGGTTGCAATGAACGAGGCGCGTCAGCGATTGGGCTGGCCGACAAACAAGCGCATCATTCTGACCGCTGCTGCGGATCTCGACGAAGAACGGAAGGGGTTTCCACGAATTAGAGCAGCCATTGAGAATCTGCCCGCTGCCCTTAAGTCGTCAACAATTTTAGCTTTAATGGGCCGTGGACCGGCACCCCAAAATCTTGCCTGTGAGTTGATTGCCCTCGGTTATGTTTCGTCTGACGACAAAAAGGCGTTAATTTACAGCGCCTGTGATTACCTCGCCTTCGCTTCGACGTCGGACAATCTACCGCTGGTGGTAATGGAAGCGCTGGCATGTGGCCTGCCGGTAATTGCCTTCGCCATAGGCGGGGTGACTGATATGGTCACAGATGGCCAGAATGGTTGGTTGTCCCCGGCAGACGAACCGAGCCGTTTCAACGAACTGTTGCGGAATGCGCTTTCCCAGGCCGGTGAGTCGGGTATGAGGGTGGCCGCAAGGGCGACAGCGGAAAAGTTGTTTTCGCCAAGCGTCATCGTGGAGCGACACAAGAAAGTATATGAACAAGCTATCATCAGATGTTCAGTCAAAGATATATCCAAACAATCCACATCTGGTCATTTGCCGCTGTAAAGAAACAGATTATGAACACTTCAGGATTTCCCAAGTTGAGCACCATAACGCCTTCATTCAATCAGGGGCGTTTCCTCGAAGAAACCATTCTTTCGGTCTTAAACCAGTCGTATCCGAACTTGGAATATATTATTATTGATGGTGGAAGCACCGACAACTCTGTTGAGATCATCAAGAAATACGAACGGCATCTGGCCTACTGGGTAAGTGAGCCAGACAAGGGCCAGACGCACGCCGTCAACAAGGGACTTGACCGTGCTACCGGAGATATCATTGGCTGGATTAACAGCGACGATGTCTATGTAAAAGGAGCATTCAAAAAAGTTGCGAATGCCTTTTTGGAACACCCTAACGTAATTTTGGTTCACGGAGACCGGATTATGCTTGATGCGGAATCGCATGTAAGCGGCTGGGGCGCTTTGCCGCCGTTTGACCCGGACAAAACTTGTTTTTGCGTATGTTCTGAAACGGCCTTTTGGCAAAGTTCACTAACTAAAGGAGCTCGCTTAAAGGAGGAATTACAATATGCCATGGACTTGGAATTCTTCTGCCGCCTCTATCGTCTGGGGCCATTTCTTAAATTGAATGCCTATCTAGGATATTTCCGTTGCTACCAAGGCAACAAGACCTCGACAATTACGACTAAAGGTCAGGAAGAAGCCGAACGGGAATGGAAGGCGGTGTTCGGAAAGGATCACGAGGGTTTAAGACATCACTTGCAAAGCAATTACCTAAAGTTGCTGTTCAAACTAATGATGCATCCCGCACTCATCGGCGTTCCCTATGTATATCGCCGGTTCATTCTGGGGAAGAGAGGAATGTAAATGCGTGGTCTTTACCCCGGCCTTTATAGTGTGGCTGGCCGCATTGTGGATTTGCCCTGCATGGGTCTGCCAACACAACAATCTCTGTCGTATAAAGGGCAAGAAGATTCTAAAACGCGATCAAAAAAAATTGATGAGTGCATTGAAGACCATTATTTGCGATCTACGGCTATACCTCTGCAATTATGTAGTTTCCCACATTCCAAGCCGCCGCCTGCGGATGCTGTATTATCGCAGAATAATGGGATTTAATCTTGGTGAAAAGACGAGCATTTTTCTAAACTGCCGTTTTGATTGTGTCAGAGGTCTGACCATTGGGTCCCCCAGCGTGATCAATCAAGGTTGCCGATTGGACAGCCGGGGCGGGCTTACTATCGGAAGCAATGTTTCAATTTCAGAAGAGGTTTGTATTTTGACGGCGGATCATGATCCAAAAACTCCCGATTTTAGAGGGCGGTCTCGCCCGGTCGTGATTGAAGACTATGTATTCATTGGCACCCGCGCGATGATTCTTCCCGGCGTCACGCTTCATCGGGGAGCCATCGTTGCCGCCGGTGCCGTAGTCAGCCGGGATGTCAAAGCCCTGGATATTGTTGGCGGTGTGCCGGCACGTTCGATTGGAACTAGAAATCCGGTGCTTTCTTACACGGCTGATTACTCACGTTTTCTGGAATAACCGATTTTAACGGCAATGAATGCCCACTCGCTTGCAGCTCGAATGCTTTTTCGCCTCCGGCACGGAAGCATATCGGCACACGTTCGCACGGCGTGGCTGCGATTTTGTGGCGCGAAAATTGGAAAGCATACTCTTGTTCCTAAAATATTCATTACATGGCCGCACCAAGTCCAGATCGGAAACAATTGCATTTTAGAGCCGGACATTTTCTTCAAATTTGACGGCATCTGGTGTTCCGGCCCGTCTATCATCATTGGGGATGATGTTTTTATCGGACGGGGATGTGAATTCAACATCAAAAGTCAGATTAAGATTGGAAGTAATTCGCTAATTGCATCTGGGGCAAAATTTATTGACCATGATCATGGCACTTTGTCCAAAGCCTTGGTTCGGATACAGCCCGGTGTTGAAAGCGCAATTGAAATAGGCTCGGATTGTTGGATTGGGGTCAATGCAGTTGTTTTGAAAGGGGTGAATATTGGCGACGGAGCGGTTATTGGTGCCGGCGCGGTAGTAAGCAAATCGGTTCCTGCTTATGAAATATGGGCCGGAGTCCCGGCTAGAAAGATTGGACATCGAAAATGAACTTGCTGCATAAAATTTACCCGCTTTGGCTGCGAGAAAAAATCTATTTTCACCTGATTGCCCGCATGGTTTCACTCAAAATACCGGGGGGGGG
>DATCBW010000060.1:0-19035 GCA_036511615.1 Verrucomicrobiia bacterium
GCCAAATGGGCCGGCAGCCCGACGGTCTGGCGGAATTGCTTGGCGGCTTGGTAAATTTTTTTGACGGTCTGGCGGCGTTTTTCCGCCATCTGGCTGAAGATCGCGACGGGGCGGCTGTCGGCAGCAGCCGTGAGGACGACCGACCGCTCTCGCTCTATCTGGTTGCGCGGCTGCGGAAATTTTTTCCAAAAGTTTCATGCAGGTTCCGGCAAGATTTGAAGTGAACGCAGGTGCGGAGTCAAGCGCCGACTGTTTTTTATTTCTTCTGCAACTCCGTCTTCGTCCTGGCCTGCAAGTCGTCCAGTTCCGCTTGCAGTTCCAGCTTGGTTTTTTTCTCCATGCGGTCTATGAACAGGATGCCGTTCAAGTGATCCGTCTCGTGCTGCACGGCGCGCGCGAGCAGTCCGCCGCAGCGGAAGGCAACCGGCTGGCCTTTCGCGTCCAGCGCCTGCACGTCCACGGATTCAGGCCGCGAAATTTCCGCGAAGATTTCCGGGAAGCTCAAACAGCCCTCGCTGCCTTTCACCGGCTCGCCGACGGGCGTGATTTCGGGATTGATCAGCACCAGCGGCATGATTTCGTCCGCGTCGGCCGGCTGGCCGTCAAGTTCCAGCGTGGACGGACGGTCTTTCGCCTCGCGCACGTCAATCACCGTGAGCTGCAGCGCGCGTCCGACCTGCTGCGCCGCGAGTCCCACGCCGTGGCCGGCCTCCATTGTCTCAAACATGTCGGCAATGAGCTGCTTGATCTCCGGCGTGAGGCTTTCAATCTTTGCACCTTTTCGCCGCAGAACCGGGCTGCCGTATTTGACAATGTCTAAAATCATGGTTGGCAAATCATTCTCATCCTCATCGTCAACCTCTTCCCTCAAAAATTGACGATGAGAATGAGGATGAATTCATGTTCAAATTTCAATCTGCGTTCACTCCGAGAATTTCCAGCACGCGCTGCAATTCGTCGTCGCTGAAAAAGGAGATTTCCACCGCGCCTTTGCCGTGGGCGTATTTCAACTGCACCTTGGTCCCGAATTTCTCGCGCAATTTTTCCTCCAGCCGCGCGATGTTGGAATCCACCGGCACAACCGCCGCCAGCCTAATGCCGTCGCCGGAAACTTTTTGTGCGCGTGACTGCAATTTGGCGACCAGTCCTTCCGTCTGCCGCACGTTCAAGCCTTCCTTGACGATGCGTTCGGCAGCGAGTTTCTGACTGCTATCGTCCGCCAGCCCCAGAATCACCTTGGCATGGCCGACGGAAAGCCGTCCTTCGCGCAGAAATGTCTGGACGGACGCCGGGAGTTTCAGCAGCCGCGTCGCGTTCGCCACCACTGCGCGGCTCTTGCCGACTTTGGTGGCAATTTCCTCCTGCGTGAGCTGAAACAGTTCCGCGAGCTGCGAATAGCCGACCGCTTCTTCCAGCGGATTCAAATTTTCGCGCTGCAAATTTTCGATGAGCGCCAGTTCCAGCACCGAGCGGTCGTCGGCCTCGCGCGTGATGACGGGAACTTCCGGGAGATTCAGCAGTTGCGCCGCACGCCAGCGGCGTTCGCCCGCGATGAGTTCAAAAAATCCGCCGCGTTCGCGCACGATAAGCGGCTGAACAATTCCCTGTTCGCGGATGGAATCGGCCAGTTCCTGCAGCGCCCCGGCGGAAAATTCCTTGCGCGGCTGGAGCGCGGACGGACGGATTTTATTCAGCGGCACGCGCTGGACGCGCTCGCGCAAATCAGCCGCCGGAGCCGGCGCATTTGCCGTGGCGGCGGGTTGGATGGACGGGCCGGGCGCGGTTTGTGTCAGTGCGGAATTGCCGCCCATCAACGCGCCGAGACCGCGTCCCAATGCAGGTTTTGCCATGCGCGCAGAGTGTCGCAGGGCAGTGAAGTTGTCAACGCGAAGCGTTTGAAAACGCGGGCGCGGGCAGATGGCTGGCCGCCGGAATCAGTTCAAGGATGAAAAATCGCCGAGCGGGCGCGTGAACGTCGCCTGCGCGGGATGCACGACGAGCGTGTTGGCGGTTTCCTTGACGCTGCCCGATGCCGCAGCAATCGGCAGGGCGACGATGAACACCGCCGTGCCCAGGATGGTGGCAATCAAGCAGCCCGGCCGGGCCAGCGCCACGTCGCCGATCACTTGGATTGACTTGTCCTCGGACGCCCGGCTGGTGTTGATGCCGCCAAATCCAATCATCCCGGCACACAGAACCATCAATAATTTTGTTTTCATGAAAAGCCTTTCGGGGAGACACTGCACCCGGCCGGCCCAGGTATCAAGTTATTTGTGTTTTAAGAAATTCACTCTACCCTGCCCCCGTGAGCAGCAAAAGTGAACGCATCGCCGCAATGGTCGGGGCTTTCCGCGCCGGAAACCTCGATCCGCATTACACCGGCTATTTCGATTGTTTCAACCGGCAGCTTTTTTACGAAGCGCACGACGTGCTCGAAAACCTCTGGCTCAAGGACCGGCACGGCGCGAACGGAAATTTTTACAAGGGCCTGATTCAACTGGCAGGCGCGTTCGTGCATCTGCAAAAAAACCGGCTGCGCCCCGCGGCGGCGCTGTTCAAACTGGCGCGGACGAATCTCGGCCAGTATCCGCCCATGCACGAACAACTGGATTTGAAAACGGTTCTGGCCGCGATCCAACACTGGCTCGGCGGGCTGGAACTAAATGATTTCCGCGTCAATCCGCTCACCGCGGAAAATGCGCCGCACTTGAGACTGGAACAACACTTGGCATGAACACATCTGAAAAAAAGCGCGTGGTGCTGGCCGGTGGCAGCGGATTTCTGGGAATGGCGCTGGCGAAAAAATTTGTCGCGCACGGTGATGAAGTTGTCGTGCTGACCCGTTCGCCGCATGAGCGCGGTGACGGTGCGAAAGAAATTTTCTGGGACGCAAGGACTCTTGGTGACTGGGCAAAAATGATTGTTGGCGCGGAAGCCGTCATCAATCTGGCGGGCAAATCGGTGGACTGCCGTTACACGGAAAGAAACCGGCGCAGGATTATTTCTTCGCGCGTGGATTCAACGCGCGTCTTGGGCGAGGCGATTGCGAATTGCAAACAGCCGCCGCGCGTGTGGCTCAATTCCAGTTCGGCGACGCTTTACAAGCACACGTTCGATACGCCAATGGATGAATCCGGCGCAGTCGGCGCGACGCCGGAAGCGAAGGATGAATTTTCCATCGAGGTCATCCGGCAATGGGAGCGCGCGTTGTTCGCGGATGATGTGGGACAGGCGTCGCGCCTGTCTCCAAATGAAATGCCCCAAGAAGTTAGAGACCGGCGCGACGCCTGTCCTACGCGCAAGATCGCCATGCGCATTACGCTTGTTTTTGGCAAGGACGGCGGCGTGTTTCCGGTGCTGCGACGGCTCGCGCGATTTGGTTTAGGCGGTCGGATGGGCAGCGGCAAACAATTCGTTTCGTGGATTCATGTGGAAGATTTTTGCCGGGCGGTGGAATGGCTCATCGCCAAAGATGATTTGCGCGGGCCGGTCAACTTCGCCGCGCCCAATCCCCTGCCCAACCGCGACCTGATGCGGCTCATCCGTGAAAATTGCGGCGCGCCCGTTGGTCTGCCGGCGACGGAATGGATGCTTGAAGTTGGCGCGTTTTTTATCCGCACGGAAACGGAATTGATCATCAAAAGCCGCCGGGTTGTGCCGGGGAAATTACTGGCGTCTGGATTTCAATTTCAATTTCCAGAATTGCGCGGCGCGTTGGAAAATCTCTAACAACGTTAAAATTACACCAGCGCCTCGGCGAGAATTTCGGCCATGTGTTTGGTGCGGACGGTGGCGAGGTGCTGCACCTGGTGGCGGCAGCTTGTGCCGGAAACCGCGACGGTCGTGCCGAACGGCTGCTGCTTGATTTGTTGCAGGAGCGGCTCGGCGATTTTCAGCGAGAGTTCGTATTTCGACGCCATCATGCCGAACGAGCCGGCCATGCCGCAGCAGCCGGTGTCGAGCATGGTCACGGTGCGGTTCGGCAAACGCGATGCGAGCCGCAATGCGCTTTTGCCGTCGGTCAGCGCCTTCGTGTGGCAGTGCAGATGGATGGCGACGCGCCCGAATTCATGGTCGAACTTCAGCGCGGCCGGTTCCAGCCGCAGCAGATTTTCAATGAAGTCCTCGAACAGGAAACAGCGCCCGGCGACTTCCTCCGCGCCGGGCAGTTGCAAGGCGCGGTAATCCTCGACGAACATCGAGTGGCAGGATGGTTCGATGAAAATGATCGGCGCGTCGTCATTCGCGAGCAGCGCGAGATTGTGTCGGCCCAGTTTTTCCGCCTCGTCGAGATTGCCGACGCTGAAGGCCGGGCGTCCGCAGCATTTCCGCTGTCGTAGCAGCGTGACGTAATAGCCCGCCGCCTCCAATACCTTGACCACGCCGGTGCCGATGTGCGGCTCGTGATACCGCACAAAGGTGTCGTCCCAAAGCACGACGCGCCCGCGGAGGCCGTTCGTGTCGTGTTCCCGTTTTTGAAACCAGCGGTCAAAACGTTCGTGCGTGAATTCAGGCAGGGGCCGTTCGGCCGTGATGCCGAATATTTTTCCGAAGATATGGCGCATCGAGCGGGACTTGAAAATTAAATTCGCCGTTCTGGGAAAAGTTGTGCCGGCGCGCCCGAGAAAATCCACGGAACTGATGAGGCGCTGTTGCCACGTCAAACCGTCGTGCTTGGTCCGTGCGTGTTGCAGTTCGGCCTTGAGCAGCGCCATGTTCACGTTGGACGGACATTCGTTGGTGCAGGCGCGGCAGCCCAAACAGTTCGTCAGCGCGAAATCCAGTTCTTCCGCGCGCAGCGGGTCGCCATCCGAACCGCGCAGTTCGAGCGCGGCGCGGATGAGATTGGCGCGGCCGCGCGTGGACATTCCCTCGTCGCCGGTCGCCACAAACGTCGGACACATCGTCGGCGTTTGCTTGAGACAGCCGCCGCAGCCGTTGCACTGCTCCAGGTTGGCGGTGAACGATTCGTCGCGCGCGGCGAACGCCAGGCGCGGCGCGAACGGCAAAATAATTCTTTTCTCCGCGCCCTGCCGCAGGTTGGTGTCAATTTTGTAACGCCCGTCGCCGATGATTTTGCCCGGATTGAAAAGATTGTTCGGGTCGAATGAATTTTTAATCTCGCGCATCAGGCGGTAAAGTTCCGGGCCGATCTGGTCGCGCATGAATTCCGTGCGCGCGATGCCCACGCCGTGTTCGCCCGCCAGCGAGCCTTTGAACTGCGCGACGAGCGCGGCGACCTCGTCCGCGATCCACCGGAATTTTTTCAGGTCGTCCGCGCTGTGCAAATCGAGAACCGGACGGACGTGCAGCAGCCCCGCCGCCGCGTGGCCGTAAAACGACGCCTCAACGCCGACGCTTTGCAGCAGCTTTTCCAGCCCGGCGACATACGCGGGCAAATCCTGCGGCTGCACCGCCGCGTCTTCGATGAAGCACGCGGGCTTGGCGTCGCCCTTGCGGCTCGTGAGCAGCGAAAGGCCGGCCTTGCGCATCGCCCAGACGAGATTCTGTTCGCGCGTGGATTTCAAAATCATCCGGCGCTGGCCGGGCTTGCGTTTGACCAGTTGTGCCAGCTTGTCCTGCGCGTCGTCAAAAAACTCAACAATCAAAATCGCCTCGCACGGCTGCGCATCGAGGTCCAAGAGATCGCGCACGGACTGAAACTCCCGTTGACCGCGCGTCTGGTCGAACAGCGGACGATCAACGTGTTCCACCGCCGCCGGCTGCAAATCGGACAGTTTCACCGCCGCCTGCACCGCCTCGGCGACGGACGCGAAAAAAATCAGGCCCAGGCCGCGTTCGGCGGGAAGCGGGACGACTTTCAATTCCGCCGAAAAAATTCCCGCCAGCGTGCCTTCGCTGCCGCAGAGGATGGGAATGAGGTTTCCCGGCTGTTCCATCGCGCGCGCCAGTCCGTAGCCCGGCCAGCGCTTCAACAGGCCCGGCGAAAAGCGCTCGGAGATCAGCAGGGAGTTCAGCGCGAGCAGGTCATCCACAAGCTGCCGTTGATGGTGCAGCGATTCGAGGTGCGCGCCGACGCGCGTGATTTTGCCGTCGCACAGGACGAGTTCCAGTTCATTGACGTGCTGGCCGGTCGTGCCATAAACCGACGCGTGCGCACCGGAGGAATCGTTGGCGATCATTCCGCCGAGCGTTGCGCGCGAACTCGTCGCCACGTCCGGCCCGAAGCAAAATCCTTCCGCGCGCAGAAAATCATTCAACCGGTCCAGCACCACGCCGGCACCGACGCGGACGGTGCGTTTCTCCTTGTCGAAATCCCAGATCGCCTGGTTGTGGCGCGCGAAGTCCACGATCAGTCCTTCGCCCACCGCGCCGCCGCTCAAGCCCGTGCCCGCGCCGCGCGGCGTCACCGGCAGGCCGGTGACCAGGGCGGCTTGGATCAGGGCCACCGCCTGTTTGGGACTTTTCGGAAAAGCCACCGCCGCCGGGACAATCTGGTAGGGCGAAGCATCCGTCGCATAAAGCTGGCGCGTGCGGTGGTCGAACGCCACTTCGCCGCCCGTCGCATTCAATGCGGCCATCTGTTGCGTGGAGAGCACGTTCCAAAACTATCGCCGGGGAATGCCATTGACAATGGCAAGATTTTTATCGGTGGCGGCTGCCCGCCTGTTTTGCCAGTGAAAAAATCACCGGAATCCAAACCGCCAATGCGCAGATTGACGCCCTGCGGACGCATCGCAACGCCCACGAAGTCCATCGCGAACTGCGCCAGACCTCGCAACGGGCTTGGGCTCAGGCCAAAAAGGAAAACCGCTCCGTGTTGCGGTCCGCCCCGCGTTGCCCTTGGTGCAACTTATGTGTGGAGTGTGCGCACCGTGATCAAGGTCGGCAGCGATGGACGCGTGCCCATCGGCACCCAACGCTTGCGCATTGAAAAACCACCCGCCACCAAAGTGATCCTTTGCCTTCATCCCGCCGGCCATCACTCCGTGCCGGCCGCCGCCCCCGATCCCAAACAAAAACCCGCGCCCTCTTTACCAATCATCCCCAATGATTTGTCCTGTTTTGAAAACTACAAAAAAGTCCTGCTTTGAAAACTAGACGACAAACCAGCCGATAAATCTTGCCTTCGACTGCGGCCTGTCTAAACTTTCCGACCGTTTTTCAAATTATGCACATAAACAGTTTCAGTGGGATTTTGGCGGACGCCACCACGTCAGCCGGGGCGCCGGGCACGCCATTGAACCCCATCCAAAGTCTGGTCGGCAATCCGATGGTTTTTATCGGGCTGATGATTGTGATGATGTATTTCCTTCTCATCCGGCCCCAGCAGCAGCGCACGAAGCAGCAGGCCAAATTGCTCGCCGCCATCAAATCCGGCGACCGGGTGGTCACGGCCAGCGGCATCGTGGGCGTCATCATCACGGTCAAGGACAAGACGGTTTCCCTGCGCTCCGCCGACGCCAAATTTGAAGTCACCAAGTCATCCATCACAGAAATCCTCGAAGCCGGCACCGCCAGCGAATCCTAAACGGCCATGAAGCAAAACAATTTTGGTTGGTTCATCCTCGTCGTCTGCATCGTCCTCTGGGCGCTCTACGAAGTTTATCCGCCCACCTCGCGCGACCTCGTGCAGGAATTTTCCAGCCGCGCGTCGAACAAGGACGCCGCGTTCACCAACATTCTTGATGGAACCGCCGCCTTGATGAAAACCGGGACGAACAGCGAGTTCGCCGCGCTGGAAAAGGCCACCGGCACGAACGACCTGGACAAATACTTCCCGAAGTTCCAGGCGGCAAACCAGCTCCAGCCCAATCTTTTCATCCTGAACCGCCTCCAGCGCGACGCTGCCGGCAAGATCAAGCTTGGTCTGGATTTGCAGGGCGGCACGCAGTTTCTTGTCCAGATGGACACGAGCATTCTTTTTACGGACACCAACAACGTTCAGCAGCGCGAGGAACTCACCAGCGGCGCGGTGCAACAGGCGATTGATGTCCTGCGCAAGCGCATTGACAAGTTTGGCGTGGCCGAGCCGGTCCTTCAGGCCGCCGGACCAAATCAGATTCTGGTGCAGTTGCCGGGGTTGTCGCCTTCCGACAAGGCGCGGGCAAAAGATCAAATCACAAAATCAGCGTTTTTGGAATTCCGCATGGTCAATGACCACAGCCGGGAGATTGTGGACCAAGATACGGGACAACGGCTCAAACCGGTGCCGCCGAGTTATGAAGTGCTGAAACTGGTTCAAACCAAGCCGGGTGGCATAGTTTCAGTCGAATACTATGTCGTGAAGAACAAAGCCGAAGAAGGCCTGTCTGGTGACATTGTCAGAGATGCGCATATGGGTTATGGCAGCCTTGGCGCGCCCGAAATTGATTTTGAATTGAAATCTGACGCGGCGCTTAAATTTGGCGAGGTTACGCGAAAATACGCTCCCCAAGGAGACGTCGATCACAATTTGTCCATTGTGTTGGATGGACAGCTTTATTCTGTCGCCCGAATCACGGGGCCGATTGAAACCGGCAATGTCTCCATCACTGGAAGCTTTACCCGCGACGAAGTGATGGGAGTCGTCAACGTCTTGCAAAATCCGTTGCGCGCGCCATTGTCCATCATTTCATCGAAGGATGTCGAGCCGACGCTCGGCAAGGACAACATCCGCAGCGGCATCAACGCCTCGATGTATGCCGTGCTGTTCGTGTCTATTTTCATGCTCGGTTATTATTTTCTGGCGGGTCTGGCTGCAAACGTCGCGCTTATCACCAACCTCATCATCCTGCTCGGGGTCATGTGCGCTGCCGGCGTCACCTTTACGCTGCCGGGCATCGCAGGCGGCGTGCTGACCGTCGGCATGGCGGTGGACGCCAACGTGCTGATTTACGAACGCATCCGCGAGGAGCTGGCCAAGGGCAAGTCGCTGCGCGGCGCGATAGATGCCGGCTACGCCCGCGCGTTCGGCACCATTTTCGATTCGCACGTCACCACGCTCATTTCGTCCGTCATTTTGATCATGAACGGCACGGGCGAAATCAAGGGCTTCGGCGTCACGCTCACCATCGGCGTGGCGGCGAGTTTGTTCACGGCGCTGGTCGTGACGCGGCTCATCTTCAATTTCCTGACCGACCGCAACATCATCAAATCGCTGCCGATGCTGCACATCATCCGCAGCGCCAGGATCAATTTCATGAAGACGGCGGCGCCGCTGTTTTTCATCACCTGGATTTTTGCCATCGCGGCCATCTGCTATGGCGGCATTTTCCGGGGCGAAAAATTGTTTGGCGTGGACTTCCTCGGCGGCGACAGCACCACCTTCAGCTATGCGCAAAAAGTGGATCAGGAGCAGATCAGCGCCGCGCTCGCAACCATCGGCGAAAAGGACGCGCAAGTTCAATATCAGACGGACATGGCCACCGGTTCCGGAACACTTCAAGTTACCAGTTCGTCCGGCTCGTCAGGCAAGGTGCAGTCTGTGGTTGAGGAAAAATTTCCGCAGGCAAAATTTCAATACAAGGATGCGGTCAGCGTAGGCGCGAGCGTGGGCCGGGACATTCAAAGATCGGCTGTCATCGCATCGCTGCTGGCGATGCTGGGCATTCTGGTTTATGTCGCGTTCCGCTACGAATTTTCCTTCGCCATCGCCGCCGTCGCCGCCGTGCTTCACGACGTGCTGCTGACGCTCGGCGTTTTCTGCATTGCCAACGCCGTTTCCGGCCGCCAGTTCAGCGCCACAGTCGTCGCGGCGGTGCTGACCATCATCGGCTTTTCCATCAACGACAAGATCGTCATCTTCGACCGCATCCGCGAAGACTTGAAGCTCGGCATGCGCGGCACGTTCAAGGAGATCATCAACGCCGCGCTCAACCAGACCTTGAGCCGCACGATCATCACCAGCGGCACGGTGTTCATCGCCACGGCGGTGCTGCTCATTTGGGGCGGCGGTGCGATCAACGACTTCGCGTTCACCTTCCTCATCGGCATCGTCACCGGCACCTATTCGTCCATCTATGTGGCCAGCGTGATCGTCCTGTGGTGGCACAAGGGCGAACGTCCGAACATCGGCGCATCGCAGGTGAAGCTGCAAAACACCACGTCGGTGAAGGTCTGAACATTTGCGGCTGACGATTGACGCCGAACGAATCCATTTGCACTCGGCGCGTAAATCGTAAATGGTAAATCGCAAATGACGGGAATCACGCCCTGGCACTGGATTGGCTTCATCGCCTTTGTCCTCGTCTGCATCGCGCTGGACCTCGGCGTCCTCCGCCGCCGGCCGCATCCCGTGAAATTTATCGAGGCCGCCGCGTGGAGCGCGCTGTGGTTCACGCTGGCCATGATTTTTGCCACCGTCCTTTGGCGCTGGCGCGGAGAGGGCGACGCCGCGCAGTTCGCCGCCGGTTATTTCATCGAACTGTCGCTCTCGCTCGACAACCTGCTCGTCATCGCGCTCATTTTCACCGCGTTCAAAACACCGCCCGAATTCCAGCATCGCGTCCTCGTCTGCGGAATCCTTGGTGCGCTGGTGATGCGTGGCGCGATGATCGGCGTCGGCGCGGAACTCGTCCAAAACTTTGAATGGGTGCTTTATCTCTTCGGCGCGTTCCTCGTCCTTGCCGGCGTGAAAATGCTGTTTGGACGCAAGGACGGAGTTCATCCCGAAAAAAATCCCGTGCTGCGGCTCGTGCGGAAAATTTTCCCGGTCGCGCCGGATTTCGACGGCCCCAGATTTTTCACCCGGCTCAACGGACGTTTCGCCCTCACGCCGCTCGCCCTTGTCCTGCTGTTGATTGAAACGAGCGATTTGATTTTCGCCGTGGATTCCGTGCCCGCCGTTTTCTCCGTCACGCGCTCGGCTTTCATCGTTTTCACCTCGAACATTTTTGCCATTCTCGGCCTGCGCTCGCTCTATTTCCTGCTCGCCGGCGCGCTCCGCTTTTTCCGCTATTTGAAAATCGGACTGTCCGTCGTTCTCGCGTTCGTCGGCGTAAAAATGCTGCTCGACCCGCACGAATCACCGCCGCAATGGTTCCAGGTTGAAATTCCCACGGACATCTCACTCCTCGTTGTAGCGGCGATTCTGGGAATTTCCATTACGCTTTCCGTAACCACCGCGCGCCGTGAAAAAAAGGCGCTGCCATGAAATTCCGCTGGACCCTCGCACCGATGCAGCCGCTGCTTGCGGGACAGCTCGCGGCGCAACTCAAAATTTCCCCGCTGCTCACGCAATGCCTGCTCAATCGTGGCTTCAGCGAGCCGCCGGTTATTGAAAACTTTTTGTCGCCGCGCCTTAAAAACCTCGCCGATCCGTTCCTGCTGCCGAACATGAAGGCTGCCGTCGAGCGGCTACTGCTCGCGCGCGAGCGCGGAGAGCCACTGGTAGTCTTTGGCGATTACGATGTGGACGGCGTGACGAGCACCACGTTGCTGCTCGAAGTGTTGCGTCCGCTCGGCTGGCAGGTGGAAGCCTATCTGCCGAACCGCATGGATGAGGGCTATGGCTTGAGCCGCGACGGCGTGGAAAACTGCCTGAAAAAATTTCCCGTCAAGCTGCTGCTCGCCGTGGATTGCGGCTCGACCGCCGTGGAAACCATCGCGTGGCTCCGCGAACGTGGCGTGGAAGTGATCGTTCTGGATCACCATCAAGTTTCCAACCCCGCGCCCGAAGCGGTGGCGTTGGTAAATCCGCAACTTCGTAGGACAGGCGTCGCGCCTGTCTCAAATCAAAATCAATCCGCCCAAGCGGAACAGAATAGTGGAGACAGGCTGGAAGCCTTTCCTACGTTCACCGAACTTTGTTCCGCCGGCCTGGCTTTCAAGCTCGCGCACGCGCTCGTCAAACGCGGACGCGAAATCAATCTGCCCGGCGCGGCTGAATTTGATTTGCGTCCGCTGCTCGATCTGGTTGCGCTCGGCACGATTGCCGATCTGGTTCCGCTCACCGGCGAAAACCGGATTCTCGTCACTGCCGGTCTGGAAAAATTGAATTCAACGAAGCGCGCCGGAATCGTGGCGTTGAAACAAGTCGCGCAGTCGCCGGAAAAACTCGGCACGCACGACGTCGGCTTTCAACTCGCGCCGCGACTAAACGCCGCCGGGCGTTTGGAAACGGCGGAGGAATCGCTGCATTTGCTGCTCGCCAAAACTTTGGACGATGCGCTGCCGCTCGCGCAGAACCTGGACTTGCGGAACCGCGAGCGGCAGAAAATTGAAAAAACCATTGTCGAGGAAGTCATTGGCGTGATTCGCTCGAAGTTTGATGCGCAAAAAGATTTGGTCATCGTCGAAGGACGATTGCTCTGGCACATCGGCGTCGTCGGCATTGTCGCGTCGCGCGTGCTGTCGGAATTTTACCGTCCGACCGTCATCATTGGCGGCGAGAACGGCGAGATGCGCGGTTCGGGCCGCAGCATCGCCGGCTTCGATCTCGCCGCCGCGTTGCGCGGGTGCGACGATTTGCTGCTGCGCCACGGCGGACATTCGATGGCGGCGGGCTTGAGCATTTTGCCGGACAAAATTGATCTGCTGCGCGACCGGTTGAACGAACTGGCGCGGCGCACATTGAAGCCGGAAGACTTGCAGCCGCCGTTGCGTCTGGACGCGGAAGTCGCGCTGGGCGAAATCAATCTGGTATCGCTGGCCGAAATGGAAAAGTTGAAACCGACGGGGCAGGGGAATCCCGCCGTGCAGTTCTGCGCGCGCAATCTCACGCACGCGCGTCCGTTGCTGCGCATGGGCGCGAACAAGCAGCACGTCAAACTGTGGGTGACAGATGGTTCGGCAAAGTGCGAGGCGGTCTGGTGGAACGCCGGCGCCGGCTCGCTGCCGGTCGGAAAATTCGATCTGGCGTTCGTGCCGCAGATCAACGATTACAACGGCAGCCGCAACGTCCAGTTGAAAGTGTTGGATTGGCGGCCTTCTGGTTTATAGGAGACGACGTAAGAAGTCTCATTTTGAATAATGAGTCACGTCATCTCGACTACTACAATCTGAATTTCAGCGTCCCCAATTCCACCGGGTGCTGAATTGATTTTGGCGCGGATGGTAAGCGCTGCTGCTCTTTGCAATGATTTGACAGGTTGACCAAAAAGAAATGCCTGTCATCGCGCCGCTAAAGAGGATTACAAACCAAAACGGCAAACCCCGACCGTCTGTGAAGGTTAATTGATAGAGCGCGGGAGACATTGGTGCGAGAAGCGCAATTACCAAAAGAACGGCTTTGATAAAATTTGCCTGCGTATTCCAAATTGAAACTGCAATGCAGACGCTGACTGGCGCAACGGCGAGCAGTTCAATTTTGAAAAACGAAATACATTCGGCTGCCCCAGTTTCCTTCCACGCCAGGGCTGTGAAAGCCAAAAACAAGGTGAGCAACGGCAAAATCAGAACCGATAAAAGAGTGGCCGACAGTCTTGCTGTTGAAACTGGCATCGTTCGTAGAAAACGCAAGTTATGGCTCAAAGAAAATCCGGAGCGCATAAAAACGAAAACAAAAAAGAAAGGAAAGAAAGCAACTCCATTATTTATGCTTCGTGTCAAATGATGCCAGTCAAATTGGTGCCTGATGAACAGATCAATAAGATTCATGATGATCAGAAATAAAACTCCGAAGCCCCAAACGCCGAAAAAAGCCGTCCAAACAATAAATGGAGTTCCGCCAAAACCCTTTGGAGCTTTGAATTGTCCTCGTGAAATTTTTGGCTGCTGGGAGGCATTACGATACCCGCCGTAGTCCGCAACCATTGATTCAGCACGAAGCCAGCCGATAATTGTCATTGCCAGAGTGCAAGCATAAAACGCCGTCATCTTCAGCGCGCTGTTCTGCATATTAAAAAGGAGATAGACGCAGCCGCCGATAATTGCCAGATAGAATCCGCCTACTAACCAACGCTGAATCCTTTTTTGCCAGTCAATTGATGGCAGATACAACATGCTTCCGCTAAAGAACCAAAAGAGCGATCCGTATAGAAGGGCATTGACCGTCACATATTCAAGCCATTTTGCAAATGGGAATTCTTTTCCCGACGATAAAACGTGAAATGTCATGCCACAAAAACTGAAGACAATCATTAAAATCGCCGCGAAACCGACCGAAATCCACCACCATGTCCG
This sequence comes from Verrucomicrobiia bacterium, assembly GCA_036511615.1. Classification (GTDB taxonomy): domain Bacteria; phylum Verrucomicrobiota; class Verrucomicrobiia; order Limisphaerales; family UBA11358; genus UBA11358. Next base: position 14,065 of record DATCBW010000060.1, read on the forward strand.
GCCAATTTGTCTGGCGGTGTAAGGGAGCGTAAGCGCAACACGGGAATAGCCGCGTTGCAAATCCATCAACCAGATGTTTGGCCCAAGGATGAATGCGGCAGGGAAAATGAAACCACTCCCCAACATTTCATAATTGAACGAGCCAAAAATGAAATGAACCAGACAGAACAACGCCCAGAAGAACCAGCGGCGTTTCAGTTGATCAAGCACCAATGGTTTCATTTGACCTCCTCGTCTTTGGCCAGCGCGACGAATAAATCCTCCAGCGTCAGGCGCGTGAGCGAGATTTGTTTTGCGCCGTGAGTTTCAAGCCAGTTTTGACTATCGCCTTTCTGATCGAGCAAGGCGTGCCAGCGGTTTTCGCTTCGCTTCAAAATGATCAGGCCGTCGCGATTTTGAAATTGAGTTCCGCTGTCGCTGAAAAATTCGGCGACCCGAAAGCGGTCCACGATTTCGTCCGTGCGGCCTTCGAGCAGCAGCTTGCCGTTTTTAATCATGCCGACGTGATCGGCAAAGCGTTCGATGTCAGTCAGGCCGTGCGATGAAATTAAAACTGTGCGTTCGCCGTCCTCTACGGCTTTGAGCAGTTCGCCGAAGACTTCCTGCTTTGAAACGGCGTCGAGGCCGGTCGTCGGTTCGTCGAGAATCAAAACTTGCGGTCGGCGCGAGAGCGCGAGGAGCAGGCTTAATTTTGTTTTTGCGCCGAAGGAGAGCGTTACGATTTTATCGGTGTCGCTCAAATGAAACGCTTTCATCAGTTGCGCGCAATAGGCATCGTCCCAATCGGGATAAAAGCCGCGCACGAAGCGGATGGCGCGACCGACTTTGCCCCAGACTTGAAAATTCAAATCCGGGCTGACGTAGGCGGCGCGGCGTTTGAGTTCCACTTCATCGGCGCGGTGGTCGAGACCGAGGACGCGGACTGTGCCGGCGTCGTTTTTGCCCATGCCGAAAATCAAATCAATGGCGGTGGTCTTGCCTGCGCCGTTCGGCCCGATGAGTCCGTAGATCGCGCCGCGCGGCACCGTCAAATCGAGCGGGCCGAGTTTGAAGGTGGGATAATTTTTTACGAGTCCACGGATTTCGATGGCGTTGTTCATGTCATTTTCCTTTGATGATTTTTTGGGCGAGTTCGAGAATTTCCGGCGGTTTCAATCCGGCTTCCGCCGCTTCGCTCGCGGCTTCGTGAAACAATTCCTGCGCGACCTTCAACTTGGCCTCGCGGCTGCGGTCATGGCCGTGGTCGGCGACGAACGTGCCGAGTCCCTGCCGCCGGTAAATGATGCCCTCGCGTTCCAATTCCTCGTAGGCGCGCTTGACGGTGATGACGCTGACTAGCAGGTCTTCCGCGAGCTGGCGGAACGACGGCAGCGACACGCCGGGCTTGAGCCGGCCTTCGCTGACTTCGCGCTTCAAGCCGTCCACGATCTGCTGGTAGAGCGTGCCGGGCGCGGCGGGCGAGATCGGGGCGAGGATGAGTTTTTTGTGTTCAGGTGGCATCGGCTTCAACTGTATATAACAAATATAAACAGTATGTCAACCTGAAAGTTGATCCCGTGATCTCGGTCGCAGATAAACGACTGCACGGCAGCCGCACCGTGTAGTTGAAAGTTTTAGACTGGCGGCCAGGTGATTTGTAGCAGCCGACGTGAGGAGGCTCTGACTGAATTTACGATTTTAGATTTACGAATCTCCCGCGGAGTCAACCCTGACGTAAATCGTAAATCGAAAATAATGAGCTTCCTCACGTCGGCTGCTACGGCAAATTATTTCACCAGGCTGCGCGCGAATTTTTCAATGCGGTCCAGCCCTTTTTCGATGTTCGCCATGCTGGTCGCGTAGCTCAAGCGGATGTAATCGTCTGCGCCGAATGCGATGCCCGGAACCGCTGCGACTTTTTCCGCTTCAAGCAGTTTCGCGCAGAACTCGGACGATTTGAGGCCGGTCCCGGAAATGTTCGGGAACAAATAAAATGCTCCCTTGGCGTTCACGCAGGAAATTCCGGGTGTGGCGTTGAGCTTTTCGTGGGCGTAACGCCGGCGTTTGTCGAATTCCACCAGCCATTTGGGCAGATGATCCTGCGGGCCGGTGAGCGCGGCGACGCCGCCCTTTTGCGCGAACGAACAGGGATTGCTCGTGCTGTGGCTTTGCACGGCGTCAATGGCCTTGGCAATCGGTTCCGGCGCGGCGAGAAAGCCGAGCCGCCAGCCGGTCATGCTCCACGCTTTTGCAAAACCGTGGACGATGATGCTGTGTGCCTGATGTTCTGGCGAGAAACTGGCAACGCTTTTTACCTTTGCGCCGTCATAAAGCAGATGCTCGTAGATTTCGTCGCTCAAGATGAGGACGTTTTTCTCGATGCAGATGTCGCCGAGCGCCCTGGTTTCTTCCGGCGTATAAACGCTGCCGGTGGGATTGCTTGGCGAATTGAGGACGAACAGCCGCGTATTCGGCGTGATGGCGGCGCGCAATTGTTCGGGCGTGACTTTGAATTCCGTCTTGTCGCTCGTCGGCAAAATCACCGGCTTCGCGCCCGCAAGCTTGACCATTTCCGGGTAGCTCAACCAATACGGCGCGGGAATGATGACTTCATCGCCCGGCTCGCACGTCGCGAGAATGGTGTTGTAGCAGGAATGTTTGCCGCCGCAGGAGACGATGATTTGCGAGGGCTTGTAGGTCAGGCCGTTCTCGCGCTGGAATTTGGCGGCGATGGCTTCGCGCAATTCGGGAATGCCGCTGCTGGGCGTGTATTTGGTGAAACCGGCGGCGAGCGCCTTGGCGGCGGCGTCCTTGATGTGCTGCGGCGTGTCGAAATCCGGTTCGCCCGCGCCGAAGCCGACGACATCCTCGTCGGCGGCCTTCATCGCCTTGGCCTTGGAATCAATGGCGAGGGTGAGCGAGGGTGCGAGCGATGCGGCGCGTTGGGAGATTTTGTAGTTCATAATTGAGCGGCGGGAATTTTACGTCCAACAGGACGCCGTGCAAGAATTGAATTGCCTTAACGTGGCAGCTTGACCATTCCGGGCCAGCCGCGTCCAAAGCAGGCGCATCACCACCATCAGTCGCGTCCGTCTTTGGGAGCTGATTCAAGCTGCAAACAAGCAAGACTTGCAAGGCAGAACCGCCGGATCATTTGCTCAATCAGGCCGGCAAGCCTGATTTGCGCCATTCAATGGCGGCTTGGACGGGTGACGTGAACGCGGAGCTGATCCGGTGAGGTTGAAAGATCCGGCACGATAATTTTGGCCTGGGTCTGGGCCAACGAGGGTGTCGCCGCTTTGTAGAGGCGGTAGAATTTTCTGGCGGTGGTGGACGTGATCACCGCCGGGTTGGTGGGGCCGGTGGCGGAAGCAACCCAGGTGGAGGCGGTCAGGAGGTTCGTATTTTCCTGCAACACGAAGCCGTTGGCGGTGTTCGCCCACGATAATGTGAACTGGTTCGCACCGCTGCGGACAATGTTGAGAACCGGCGCACTGGCCGGAGCGATGACGGCCACTGTCCAACCGATAACATCGAGCATGGCCAGTTCATTGGAGCCTAGATCCAAAGCATAACCGGGCAGGCTGAAGGCATCCTGAACTTGCGGGACGGGTGTGGCTCCGGGCGGCGCCCAAAGCGTGTCGTAACTATACCAGTCGCTGTAATCACCGCCCGGATTCATGTTGAATCGCGCGAGCAGGTTGGTTCCGTCCACCGAAAAGTAGGCGTCGTCACCGTTGGTGGTATAGGTCCGAACAAGGTTGGTCGTGAACCGGAACAAGTCAATCGGACTGATGATGGTGAAATCGGGCAGATCGCTGGACACTCCCATGACTTCATCCATCTCATGTTCGGACACCTGCTCAATGTCATATTTGTCGGGATCAAGAGGTGGACGCGAGAAGTTCATCAGCGTCATGTTCAACATGATGGTGGAATCATATCCATCAGGACCATAGGAAGAGGTCAATCCCAGCAGTCGGGCGGACGCTTTGTTAACGTAGATATGACCGCGACCGATCAGCGGATCAGTGGTTGTGTTCGGTATTTTACTCAAGCTGTGTTGTCATTACGGCTCGTCGCACTGTTCTTAAGCGCGGTGAGGAAGGTTGAGTAGGAATAGCTGTTTCCCCAAGACGAGCTTTGCCCCAGACCGACGCTCACGTCATTCGTGAAATGAATTTTTACCGTCACGTTATCAACGAAATTGGATTGCTCAACCCGGATGGCGGCATAGATTGCGTTCGTCATCGCGGCACCGTTGGGGTCGTTGGTGATCGAACCGTCGAAAGTGGGCACGATGGTAAGGCTGTAAGCCGACGGAACCATGCCGCAAGCGGCAACAAACGACAGGAGCATCGTCAATGGCTTGTTCATTTTTAGAACGGCCGTTGCGTTGTTCGAATCAGTTCCTCAATGAATTCAACGAACGACCGTGGCAAGGCATATTACAACCGCGCGGGCGATGAAAATGCCAGTGCCGAATCGTGACGTGCATTTTCAAAACATTGATTTGGCAAACGGACGCCTGGAAATGTTTTACGGCCAACCGGATTGCCTAGCGCCGGCCGTCATACCACGGATAACTCGCCTCGCGGCTGGTCAGCGTCCGGCGCTGGTTGAAGACCGAGCGCAGGAAAAATCCCCACAGTTCGCGTTTCGAGTAAAGCTTCATCTTCCGCGCCGAGGTCTTCAGCGGATGCCGGTGCAAGATGACGATTTTTTTTCCCGTTCCGCGTGCGAGTTGTTTCAGCCGCTTGCTCAAGTCCAGCTCCTCGGCGGCAAATAATTCCCGGCTGAACCCGCCAAGTTTTCTGAACGCCGCCGCTTCCACAAATATAAACGACCCGGCGAGCAGGCGGTTGAACCGGCTGGCATAATTCCAAAGCTGCGTGACCAGGTTGGCGGCAAACATTTTTTCGTCCAGTTGGACCGTCGCGCCGCCGGCGATGCAGTTGCCGGAAAGGATCTGCTCCGCGACGTCGGAAAAAA
>DATCBW010000061.1:0-5462 GCA_036511615.1 Verrucomicrobiia bacterium
GACGCGGGACGGGATTGTGTCACGGGGCGATTCCACCAAAGACAAGCCGCGCTGCCACCGGCGGCAAAAAACAAAACGTCCCACGGATCAGCCACGCCGATATGAAAATAAAATGGGCCAATGATTTTGCACATGAGCGACCAGACGACGAGGTGAAAAAACATTTCCTTCCAGCTTGGCGGACGGTCATGTTTTCGCAAGCCAAGCTGCCGTTGCAGCCACAGCACGACCGGCAGCGCGGCGGGCAGCAGCAGCAAATCATCAAGGTGCGAATGTAAAAATGGCCACGCCCAGTGCAGGTGCGTGTGAAAAAAACCGGCCAGATGCGGCAGGATGAAAATCCGGTTGACCGCATAGGTCAGCAGGGAAACCTGGAACAGCCGGTCTTGGAGATAACGGAAACGGTTCATAACGCCAGCAGCACAAATCCCGTTGAGATGGCCAGCAGCGCCTTGAAAAATAAAATCATAACCAGCTTATCCTAACCGCGCTGACGCGCGACGCCAGAAAGATTTTTAAGGTTCAAATCCAAATGCGGAATTTTCCCAAAGCGACGCCAAAAAAAAGCGAGGCCGGAAAGACCTCGCTTGGAAATTTTTTGCGGAACAGATCAGGCTTTTTGGGCCTCTTCCTTTTTCCAGGTGCGCTTGGGGGCCTTGGTGACGAGACCTTTTTTAATCGCGGCGGCGGAGACGCGGATGTAGCGGACTTCGCCGCTGGGCAGGAGCGCCTTCACGCGCTGCAAATTCACATGGAACTTGCGCTTGGTGATGGCGGTGACGTGCGTGCCGATGCCGCCGGTTTTCTTAGCTTTGCCCGAGCGCCAGATGATGCTGCCCTTCATCGGGCGTTTGCCGGTCAATTCACAAATGCGTGACATAAATTTTCTTTTGTTAAAAGGCTGGACAGACTATCAGCGAATTTATATGTGACAAGCATTATTTCCCCAAATTTTGCGTCAAGTGACTACGTGACGTGAAAATTGACTTGGCTTCTCCGTCGGGTTGTTGTCTCTTGCGCAAATGGACTTCAAATTAATCTGTAGCAACTGGATTAAAATTTCATTTTTGATCGCCACTGTGCCATTGATCGCTGGTCGTGGAGCAGATTTGCAACCAGATGCCGCCGCGTCCGCATCTGCGGGGATGAACACGGATGATGTTGCGACTTCCGTCGTGAAAGTCTATTCCACCGTGCGCTATCCTGATGTCTATAAGCCATGGACCAAGCTGGCGCCAACCGAAGTGACTGGTAGCGGTGTGGTCATCAAAGGAAGACGCATTTTGACGAATGCCCATGTTGTTCTTTATGCCAGCCAGGTGCAGGTGCAAGCCAATCAATCTGGCAATCTGGTGTCCGCAACGGTTGAAGCCATTGCGCCGGGCATTGATCTGGCCGTGCTCAAACTGGATGATGATTCTTTTTTCAACTCGCATTCTCCGCTGGAATGGGCGTCCACGCCGCCTGAAATTGAAGACCCGGTCATGGTCTACGGCTATCCACTCGGCGGGAACAACCTCTCAATTACGAAAGGCATCGTTTCTCGCGTCGAGTTCGCCAGCTACAATTATCCTCTGGCCGGGCTGCGGGTTCAAATTGACGCCGCCATCAACCCCGGCAACAGCGGCGGACCCGCTGTTGTTGGTGACAAGATGATTGGGATCGCCTTCAGCCGTCTCACCGGCACCGCTCAAAACATCGGCTATATCATTCCATGCGAAGAAATTGGCCTATTTCTGAAAGACATCGCCGACGGGCATTATGACGGCAAACCCAGTATGTTCGATGAATGTCAGGTGCTGGGGAATGCCACCTTGCATTCATTTCTTAAATTCGATAATTCAGTCCAAGGCATCATCGTGAGCCAGCCTGACAACACCAATCGGGATTATCCGTTGAAAAAATGGGATCTCATAACCAAAATTGGCGACACACCCGTGGATGATCAGGGCATGGTTAATCTGAATAACAACCTGCGTGTTTTCTTCAAGTATCTGGTTCAGAAAATCGGCACCAACGGAGTAGTTTCGCTGACCGTGGTGCGCGCGGGAAAAGAAATCCAAGTTAAACTTCCGGTGGCAGCGAATCGCCCGAGGCTTATCCCGGATTTGAATGGCGCTTATCCCTCTTACTTTGTATATGGCCCGCTCGTGTTTTCAAGTGCCACAGGTCAATTCATGGATGGCTTGATTGCTGGCAATTTGGGTGGCACCAGGATGACTGCTCTTGGCGTTACCGGCAGCCCATTGATGACACGCATGGGCGACAAACCCGCTTTTGCCGGTGAAGAGCTTGTCGTCATTTCTTCACCTTTCTTTCCACACACGCTGGCCAAAGGTTATCCGAATCCATTCCTGGAAGTCGTCAAAACTGTGAACGGCATTCCCATTAAGAATCTAAAACATCTGGTGGAAGTTCTGCGCGACTCAAAAGATAAATTCATAACCATTGAATTTTATGGTCTCTCTGCACCAATACTCGTTTTTCCCCGAGTTGAAATGAACGCTGCCACGGACTCAATCCTCACGGACAATGACATCCGCAGCCAAGGCTCGCCTGATGTCATGGCCGTTTGGAATGCCAAAGCTTCTCAATAAAAACGGCTTCTTGTTATTTTATGGCCACATTAAAACCTTTTGCCGCCCTGCGACCCAAACCCGGACTCGCCGCCCAAATCTGCGAACTGCCTTACGACGTGATGTCGTCCGACGAGGCGCGCGAAATCGCCGCCGGAAACCCGTTGAGCTTTCTGCACGTCAGCAAACCGGAGATTGATCTGCCGCCGGGCACCGACGTTTATTCGCCGGCAGTTTATGCCAAAGGCAAAGAAAATTTTGCCGGGCTGATTTCGCAGGGCGCGCTCCAGCAGGACGAGCAGCCGAATTTTTATCTCTACCGGCAAATCATGGGCAAACATTCGCAGACCGGCCTCGTCGCCGCCGCAAGCTGCGAAGAGTATTTGCGCGGCGTCATCAAAAAACATGAACTCACGCGCCCGGACAAGGAAGACGATCGCGTCCGCCACATCGAAACTCTGAACTCGCAGACCGGCCCGGTTTTTCTGACTTATCGCGCGGCGGAAAAATTCGACGCGTTCGTCGCGCAGAAAATTTCCGAAACGCCTGCCGTGGATTTCACGGCCAAAGACGGCGTCCGCCACACGTCCTGGACCATTTCCAGCGCGGCAGACATCGAGTTCGTGGAAGCGCAGTTCGCGCAGATTCCGTTTCTCTACATCGCCGACGGCCATCATCGCAGCGCAGCGGCGGCGCGCGTGTTTCAATCGCGCCACGGCGCGGGCCACAGCGGGGAATTTCTCGCCGTGATTTTTCCGCACAACCAGATGCAGATTCTGCCCTACAATCGAGTGTTGAAAGATTTGAACGGTCTCACACCGCCGGAACTGCTGAAAAAACTGGAGGAGGTTTTCAACATCGTCCGGCTTGGCGCGCCCGTGCCCGCGCGCAAGCATGAACTGGGATTTTTCATGAACCACCGCTGGCACACATTAACCTTCAAGCCCAAGCTGACTGCGACCGGCGATGCCTTTGAAAAGCTTGATGTCACACTGCTGCAAAAACACATTCTCACGCCGGTGTTTGGAATTGACGATCCGCGCACCAGCAAAAAAATCGGTTTCGTCGGCGGCATCCGCGGCACGACGGAACTGGAAAAGCTCGTGAACAGCGGCGAATACGCCTGCGCCTTCTCGATGTTTCCAACCAGCATCGAAGACTTGATGGGCATCGCCGACGCCGGTGGCATTATGCCGCCCAAAAGCACCTGGTTCGAGCCGAAGCTCCGCGACGCAATGTTATGCCACCTGATCTGACATTTGCGATTTTGAATTTACGATTTACGATGCAACTTCAGCTTGGGAGCGGTGCGTAAATGACGCTCGATCAATTTGAGTCAGATTGATTGCAAATTCATTGGGGTTTGCAACAAAAAACCCGCCTTCGTCTCAACGAAAGCGGGCTGAAAAAGAGTTAAATATATTACGGTGAGGCATAACCGCGGTATCCGCTCGGAACTGTGCCGCCCGTTCCCGGATTTAGCACATGCGTAGTCCCGGAAATTGTAATCTGCGGCGGTCCTGATGACGGGCCACGAGGCATACTTGGCGTTCCAGAAGCCATCGCCGTTGCGCTTGCTGAACTTTCATTTTGAGCGACTTGCGTCATCACCGCGCTCACTGAAGGAATTTGACCATTGTAGCTGGCCAGCGTTTGGTTGATTGAATCTTTCAATTCAGGAATTGCGGCCACAATGCCCGTCAGAATTTCCTTGGCGGCTCCCGGAACAACTTCCGCCACTGCATCCGCAGTTTTTTGATAATTAACCGGCATTACGCGGCAAATGGCTTCAACAATCGAACCGGCTTTGGCCGGAGCAGCGGCGGCGGCGGCCCGCGCTATGGCAACCAACTGGTTGGGCACCAAAACCACAGCAGTAGCTGCGGCGGTCGCGGCCATTGCGGGCGTTGATTGGGCGATGCTTCCAACAATTGCCGGAGCGGCGGCGGGATTCAAGCCCACGGCAGCTTTTACGACTTCAATGGTGGTTTGCTTGAGTTGCTTTGCGTCCGCTGCTGCCACCAATTCAGCCGCCTTGGCGGGCAATTCGGCGGAAGCAGTTGTGGATAAAACGCTTAAAACAGGACTGGCAGGGGCGTCCTGACCGGCGGACACTTTGCCGACCATTGTCAACGCGACCGCCATGGATAACAACGTCGCAAGATATGTGTTTAATTTCATAAATTTTTTTATAGAGCTTTTCAATCCTAAATGTTTCAGACGGGATAACTATTAACCAAAACCACCCATCCTGTCAACAGTAAAAACAGTAAATGTTTAGGTGTTTTTTGTTTGCCGTCCAAATGGCGTCTTTGGCATCATCAGGCCGCCGTTGGGCTTTGGATCTATACGGAGTGAGCAGCAACAAGTTTATTCAATCAAATTCACGCCTTGATTTATCCGCACTGATCGTGGGCGTGAGCCTGCTGGTTATGGCGAAAAATGTCTCCGGGCAGGAGGCTTTGCGCATTTCCATGGCGGGCGACCTGGCGGCGGAGTCGCAACATCAGGCCACCAGCTCCCTTGGCTATTACAATCTTCTGCTGGGACCGACGGCGTGGCGTTTTTCCTCCGGCTTGAATTTGGAATATGACGACAACGTCCGCCTGCAGCAGAACGGTGAAAGCGACCTTATTTTCCAGCCCAGCCTGAATACGCAGATGCATTGGCCGTTGACTCTCAAAAACAGCCTGGATGTCTCGCTGGAGGTTGGTTATTCGGAATATTTGCAGCATCAGGATTTGAGCCAGTTTTTCATCAATCCCGGCTCCGGTTTTTCCTTCGACGTTTATGTGGGCGATTTCAAGATCAATCTGCATGACCGGATTACCATCACAGAATACTCTTATCAAAACCCCGGCGCGAGCGGGGGCAATCATAACTTGG
>DATCBW010000062.1:0-28156 GCA_036511615.1 Verrucomicrobiia bacterium
GGCGTCATTGTGCTGCTTGTCGGCCAGTTGGCGACCGACATGCTCGCGCACGAAATGCAGATGCACTTCACCGAGGGCGAGACGCGGAATTATTCCGAAAGCGCGACGGACTACGAACTGATCTTCCGCAGTGGCGACGAAGTCACGGCCATCCCGGCAAAGCTGTTGCAGCCCGGCAGCGAGTTGGCCACCCAAAAGACCGGGCTGCCGTTCGCCGTCCGCGTGAAAAGTTTCTGGAAAAATTCCGACGTGGTTTTCCGCGCGCCGATGATGAAAAACAATCCGCCGGTCGCCGGCAACGGCGTGGCGTTGAACTTTGATTTCCGCCCGCTGCCCGACGTGAAGACGACGGATGAAAAAAATGTTCCCACGGCGATCATTGATTTGACCGGGCCGAACGGTCCGCTTGGCGACTGGGTCGCGTCCGACTGGTCGGGCGAGGAGTCCATGGCAGGCGCGGTGCAGCAAAGTTATGCGCAACAGATCGGCCCGCAGATGGCGCAGCAGATCGCCGGCGAACTGGTCGCCCCGCAGTCCGTCGAAATCAACGGCAGGAAATTTACGTTCGTAATGCGCCCGACGCAGATTCCACATCCGTTTTCGCTGACGCTGCTCAAGGCGACGCACACGGTTTATCAGGGCACAGTGTCAAGCGCCGTTCCGGAAGGCATCCCAAAAGATTTCCGCAGCCTTGTGCGTCTGCAAAATCCAAAAACCGGTGAAAATCGAGAAGTGGAAATTTCCATGAACCATCCGCTGCGTTACGACGGGCTGACGTTTTATCAATACCAGATGGACGCGGGACAGTTGACGCAGCAAGCCGGGCGCTTGCCCAGTTCCGTGCTGTCCGTCGTGCGCAATCCAAGCTGGTTGACGCCCTACGTCGGATGCGCGATGGTGGCGGCGGGACTGCTCATCCAGTTCCTGAAACATCTGGTCGGATTTGTTTCCAAGCAAAAGAAAAAATGAAAAAATTTTTCCAAAAATGGTTTCCACCATTTCTAATGCTGACAGCGGCTCTAATTTTTTTCTGGACGCTACAGCCGCCGAAGGACAAGGACTTCGCGTTCTCCGAATTCGGGCAGTTGCCCGTCGTTTTCGACGGCCGGCTGAAGCCGATGGATTCGCTCGCGCGAAATTCACTTTTGTCCCTCCGCGACAAGCAGACGATGAACACCGAGCCGTGGAAGGAATGGTATCAGCATCCCAAAATCATTTCCGCATCCGAGTGGCTGGCGAACGTGATGATGAACCCCGCCGTGGCCGACGACTGGCCGGTCTTTCGCGTGGACAATCCCGATTTGATCTCGCTGCTCAAGCTGCCGGAGCGCGATGTGGCCCGGCGCAGCGACGGCAAACAGTATTCCTGGAACCAGATCGCGCCGGCGCTGGACCTGTTCAAAGGCGAAAACGAGCGCATTGAAACCAACACCCAGCCGCAGGACCGCACCGCCTACGAAGACGCCGTTGTCAAGATGCAGCAGCGCCTTTTTCTTTATGCGCAGTTGAAAAACACCGTGCAGCCCGCCGACGCGCAGGATTGGCCGTCGGAACTCGCCGCGTATGAAAAATTCATTCCCGACGGCGTCGCGGCGGTGAAGGCGCAGCAGGCCGGGCAAAAATACGACCAGCAGGCGTTCAGCCAGTTCGCCGACTTCGTCCAGGCGTTTCAATACATGAGCAATCTTCAACCGCCGCTGATCTTGCCGCCGGCCGGTTCGATTGAATGGCGGCGCATGGGAGACGCGCTGCTTGATTTGCCGCGCGGCACGACCCCGGATGCCGCGATGCACGACTACGCAAAAATGGCCGGCGCGCTCGCGGCGGACCAGCCGGACGCATTCAATGCCGCGCTGCACGATTATCGTTCGCTGCTCGTGCCGACGCAGGCGAAGGCGCTCGCCAAGACGCGTGCGGAAGTTTTCTTCAACCAGATGGAGCCGTTTTACAAAGCCATGGTGATTTACGTCCTGGCCGGGCTGCTCGCGATTTTTTCGTGGTTCAACTTGTCGGAAATCCTGCGCCGCTCGGCGGTCTGGCTGACCGGCCTGGCATTTGTCATTCACACGACCGGTTTGATTTACCGGATGGTGCTGGAAGGCCGTCCGCCGGTGACGAATTTGTATTCCTCGGCCATCTTCATCGGCTGGGGCGCGGTCGTGCTGGGGCTGGTGCTGGAAAAATTTCACAAGAACGGCATCGGCGTGGTCGTGGCGGACGGCATCGGCTTCATCACGCTCATCATCGCGCATCACCTCGCGCTGGAAGGCGACACGATGGAAATGATGCGCGCGGTGCTGGACACGAATTTCTGGCTCGCCACGCATGTCGTCGCCGTGACGACCGGCTACGCGAGCACGTTTGTCGCCGGATTCCTCGCGCTGATTTACATCGTGCGCGGCGTGTTCACGAAAACTTTGGACGAGGCGACGGGCAAATCGCTCGCGCGGATGATTTACGGCATTGTCTGTTTTGCGACGCTTTTCAGTTTTGTCGGCACGGTTCTCGGCGGCATCTGGGCCGACCAGTCGTGGGGAAGATTTTGGGGCTGGGACCCGAAGGAAAACGGCGCGCTCATCATCGTGCTGTGGAACGCGCTCATCCTGCATTTGCGCTGGGGCGGCATCATCCGCGAGCGCGGCCTCGTCAACTGCGCCGTCTTCGGCAACATCGTCACAAGCTGGTCGTGGTTTGGCGTGAACATGCTGGGCATCGGGCTGCACAGTTACGGGTTCACGCAGGCGGCGTTCTTCTGGCTGATGCTGTTTGTGGCGAGCCAGCTTGGTTTCATCGCGCTCGGTTTGCTGCCGGGGAAAATGTGGAAAAGTTTCAGCGTGCGGCCCGCTTGAATTATTTCTGCCGACGGAAAATTGGTTTGGGACTTGGTGTCTTTCCATTTATCGGGCGGCTTCATTTCGCCCTGACCGAGATGTTTTCCAGCGGAACATTGGTGCCGTTCATGACGAAATTCCCGATCAGCACTGAAACATTGTTGGAATTTTTGTCTTTGAAGGTGAAAACCTTCCCGGTTGGGCCGGGCGCGGCACCCGCGCCAGAGCCGGCGGTGCGGTTGGCCCGCTCATGGAAGAACAGAAAGCCGATTCCCACAACCACCAGAACGAGCAAAATGGCAATCAACGTTTTTAAGTTTGCGACCGGAAACAATCGTCATCGCCTTGCTTGCAACGAGTGGTGCGACAGGCCGCCCCGGAAAATCCAGAGCGCCAGCAAAAATCCGCCAATCACGCCGCACAAAAGCAGCGGAACAGCGACGATGAACGCAACATCGCTCGCGCTGGCGTGCAAGTGCTGGAGCGACTGAACAAGCTTGGTGAATGTTTTTTGATCCATTCGTATAATGCCGCTTGACGGTCAATGTGCGGCGCGGCGCAGCCGAACGTGATTTTTCATGGCTTCGACATTGCTCCTGCCGCCGCCGGTTGTCCATCAAAAAAGCTGTCCCGGCCTGCTTCCGGGGGTGCATCTGGACATGGTTCTTATTTCTGGGCCAGTAGCGCAGATTACAAATCTGCGCTACTCTGTTGGGCGGCGGTTTCACGGAATGGCAAAACGGTTGGTGGCGAGGCCGGTTTGCTGGAGCAAATCGCGTAGTCTTGAAGAATCGGTTGCTTCAACACTGGCATCAGCGAAGCCGATGTTGCCCGCACCAGCATGGCGTGTTGCCGACCAAGTAACGGGATCGTTCGTCCAAAATGACCGCAGGCCGGATTTCACCGGCACACCAGCCAGTTCAAAATTGGCGTCGCCGGAGAGAATCCTTTGCGGATTCAAATCGTTGGTCGCGTCCAAGCCGACGAAGTAGCTGATGTTGGAATTTGCCAGCGCATCAAAATTGATCGCCGAACTGCGTGTCTTATCTTCCGGGCAAACCAAAATCTTGGGGGTGCTCAATTCATTCGACATCACCATAAAGGTTTGCACCACGTCACCAGTGGCGACCATTTCCATCGAACCGCCAGTGGTCACGGAAATCCCCATAGGGTTAATGTCGCCGTTGTCGCCTTCCCAAATCCGATAAGCGAGGCCGATTTGTTTGAGGTTATTAACGCAACCGAGTTTGCTCACTCGGCGATGGGAATTTTCCAACATTGGCAGCACGAACATGAGCAGAATCATCACGATGGCGATGCAAACGCCCACCTCAAACAGCGTCATCGCTGTGTTGCGTTTTTTTGAGAGGCGCGGTTTCATGGCCGCAGCGGGGAATCATTGATGGCCGCTGTTGACCTGCATGAGCGCGTAGATGATGAGGCCGATGATGATGACGCCAACAATGACGCCGCCGACGATGAAGTAGGTGTTGACCTTGTTTCGTTTCTTGGAAAAGGCGGTGTTGGTGTCAAAACCCGGCGGACGCGTGCCGCCTTGTTCGAGTTCGCTCAAGCTCACGCCGCGCGACATGACCATCGTGCTGCCTTCGGCCTGTTTTTTGGGCGCCGCGGGCGTGGACGCGGACACCGGGGCCGGGGCGGAAGAACCGGTGACCGGCTTGCCGTCGTCAATTTTCAGTTCCACCTGGCCAAAACGCAGCGTCTGGCCGGGCTTGAGGACGGTCTCGGTGATTTTTTCGTTGTTGATGAACGTGCCGTTGGTCGAGTTGAGGTCCTTGACGACGACCTCGTCGCCGCGCACAAGAATCTCGGCGTGATGGCTGGAAACGGAGCCGTCGGCGATTTGAAAAGCATTATCCTCCAAGCGGCCAACAGTCGTGCGTTCGACGTTCAAGTCGAACAAGCGGCCGGTCATGCCCTGGTTCAGGATAACAAGTTTGGCCATAGGTTACGGTGAAACGATTATGGTCGCAGGCGGATTCAAGTCAAACGGAATTCGGGCGCCTCGGACATTATTTTTGTTCGATGAGCGCGCGGAATTCGGCGAACAGCGGCGTGGAATCATGCGGGCCGGGCGAGGCTTCGGGATGATATTGCACGCAAAAAACCGGCTTCCGCTTGTGCCGAAAACCTTCAACCGTCTGGTCGTTCAAATTGATGCGATGCACCGCCACGTCGGACGGCAATGATTTTGCGTCCACGGCGAAACCGTGGTTTTGCGACGTGATTTCGACCCTGCCGGATTCCAAATCCTTCACCGGCTGGTTGCCGCCGCGATGGCCGAATTTCAGTTTGAAAGTTTTTCCGCCGAGCGCCTGGCCGAGAATCTGGTGGCCAAGGCAGATGCCGAAAATCGGAATGCCGGAATCAAGGAGCGTTTTCACTTCGCGGACGATGTAGTTCAGCGCGGCGGGATCGCCGGGGCCGTTCGAGAGAAAAATGCCGGCGGGCTTGTGCCGGAGCGCGTCGGCGGCGGACGCCGTCGCAGGCAAAACTTGCGTCGCAAAACCATGCTGCCGCAGCCGGCGAAGAATGTTGTATTTCATCCCGTAATCGAACGCGACAATCGGGATGTCCGCCGGCGGCAGCGGCTTGCAAACGTTCCGCGCATTGGCAACCTTCGTTCCGCGAACCAAATCGAACGCCGCGCTCTGCCCGTCCTGTTCATCCCAGCGAAATTCCTGTTTGTGTGTCACCTCCTTGACGTAATCCACGCCGACGAAAACAAACTCCTGCGCGCGCTTCACGGCCTCGGCCTCGGAAATTTCCTCGGTGGAGATGAAGCCGTTCAACGCGCCGCGCACGCGCAGTTTTTTCGTCAACGCGCGCGTGTCAATTCCTTGAATGCCGGGGATGCCGTTGTCTTCCAGATATTTTTCCAGCGAAGAATCCGCGCGCCAGTTGCTGACCACCGGCGACAGTTCGCGGATGACGAAGCCGGCCGTGTGCGGACGCCACGATTCCACGTCCTGCGAATTCACGCCGTAATTCCCGATGAGCGGATAGGTCATCGTGACGATCTGGCCTTTGTAGGACGGGTCGGTGAGGATTTCCTGATAGCCGGTCATGGAAGTGTTGAAACAAACCTCGCCGCACGCGGACGCACGCGCGCCAAAACCCGTGCCGTGAAAAACCGAACCGTCTGCGAGGGCTAAAATGGCTTTCATCAAGTCAGCCGAGCATAATTTTTTACCGGCACCGGTTCAAGCGCGAACCGTTTGCCTTTTTGAGCGAACCACAAACAAAACCGTAAATGCCGCCGGATAATTCGTCAGCGCAGTCATTTTCAATTTGCCGGCCACGTCCATCCGAGCGCGGTTTTTGGGTTTCATTTTAGCCGGATTGCTTGCGTTTTTTCGCTTTTGCCCCCGCGCCGCGTCGTGTTCAATCAGTGGCCTATGAACTTGACACATCCTCTGACGACCACGGCGTTTGAACTGCCCGGCTACCGCGTGGTCAAATCGTTCGGCGTGGTGCGCGGCATCATGGTCCGTTCGCGTTCGGTCATCGGCAATTTTGGCGCGAGCATCCAGAGCATTTTTGGCGGGAACATTTCGCTCTACACGAGCCTGTGCGAGCGCGCCCGCGAGGACACCTACAATCTGATGCTCACGCACGCGGGCCAGCTCGGCGCGAACGCCGTGATCGGGGTGCGCTACGACGCGACGGAAATCGCGCCCGGCATCACCGAGGTGTTGTGCTATGGCACGGCGGTTTTTGTCGAGGCAGCGTGAGGAAACCCATTTCCAACGAGAATGTTTCCGTGGCGTGACGCATGAAGGCGTTGAGAGAAGATTCATTTCTGGCGCGGCTGCTGGGCCGGCTGGCGGCGGCCATCTGCCGTCATCCGCGCTGGTTCATCTGGCCGCAGCTCATTCTGGTCTGTGCGAGCATCGCCGTCACCGTGTCGCTTTTGCAGTTTGACACGGACCGCGACGATCTGGTCGGCGCGAACCGGAAGTATCACCAGAATTTTCTCCAGTTCAAAAAGGAGTTTCCGCAGCAGGACGACCTCGTGGTGGTGGTGGAAAGTGACAGCCCGGAAAAAAACCGGCAGTTCGTCGAACGGCTCGGGGCGCGGCTGGAGGCGGAGACAAATCTTTTTCAGGACGTTTTTTACAAGGGCGATCTGCCGATGATGGGCAACAAGGCGCTGATGTTCGTGCCGGAAGATGATCTCGCCAGCCTGCGCGACACGTTGCACGACGATATGCCGTTCATCCAGAAATTTACCCTGACGACGAACTTGATTTCGTTTTTCGAACTGGTCAACACGGAATTTCGGACGGCCCGACAGGAGACCAACGAGCAAAATGACGCGCTGGTCAAATCGTTGCCGGCGCTGGAGCGGATTCTGCGCCAGGGCCAGGAAAGCCTGGAACGTTCCGGGACGCCGCCATCGCCAGGCGTGACCGCGCTGTTCAACGCGGGTGACAAGGCGGCTGAAGAAAGCTACATCACCTTCAATCACGGGAAGATTTTTCTCGTCACCACGCACGCGCCGACCAATGACTTGAACGGTGACGCCATTCACCGCCTCCGCCGGTTGATCGGTGAAACGAAACAGGAGGTTCCCGGCGTGAACGCCGGGCTGACGGGTGAAACGGTGCTGGAACTCGACGAAATGGCGCAGTCGCAAAAGGACACGATGAAGGCCAGCATTGTGTCGCTGATTTTGTGCGCGCTGATTTTCATCTACGGCTACAATGAGACGGGCCGACCGATCAAGGCGACGGTCTGCCTGCTGGCCGGACTGGCCTACACGTTTGCGTTTGCCACGCTGACAATCGGACATCTGAACATTTTGACGATCACGTTTCTGCCGATGTTGATCGGGCTGGCGATTGATTTCGGCGTGCATCTCATCACGCGCTACGAGGAGGAACTGCGCCACGGCAAGACGGCGCAGGCGGCGCTGACCAAGGCGATGATGTTCACCGGGCAGGGAATTTTCATGGGCGCGCTGACGACGGCGGGCGCCTTCGCCGCGATGGCGTTCACGGATTTCAAGGGCATCAAGGAAATGGGCATCATCTGCGGCGGCGGCCTGATGGTCTGCCTGGTGCCGATGATGACGGCGCTGCCGGCGCTGCTGCTGCGTGGCCGGCAAAATGTCCTCGACCACCAAATTCACGAGGACGAGCGCCGGGCGCGCATCGAAAACGTGTGGCTGCAACGTCCGGTTTTGGTGACGGCCATCATCGCCGTGACCTGCGTGACGGCGGCGACGCAATTGCACAGGGTGAAATTTGACTACAACCTGCTGGATATGCAGAGCGCCGGCCTGCCATCAGTCGTCTATGAAACGAAGCTGATTGATTCAGCGGACAAATCGCTTTTGTTCGCCGCTGTCGTGGCGGATTCGTCCGGCGAGGCGGTGCAACTGGAAAAAAAGATCCGCACGCTGACGAACGTGGTGGCGGACGTGGATTCCATCGCCGGTTTTCTGTCCCAAAATCAAAATGCGAAGCTGCGGGTGATTTCGGAAATCAAACAGGAGGTCGCGCCGCTGCAATTCAGCGCGCCGGACATGAAACCGGTGGATGTTTATGCCTTGAGCCGCACGCTGTATTCGTTCAGCGGTTATTGCGGCCTGGCGCGGGCGCACATCGGCAGCAGCGATCCGGCGCTGGCGCAGGAATTTTTGTCGCTGCAAAACACAGTCCAGGATTTTCGCCGGGCCATGTTGTCGGATGATGAAGACGTGCTGGCGGAACACGCGGACAAGCTCGCGCAGTTCCAGCAGGCGTTGTTTGATGATTTGCGCCAGACGTTCGAGGCGTTGCAGCAGCAGCAGGACGACCGCGCGCCGTTGCGGATTGCCGACCTGCCGCCGGCGTTGCGCGACCGTTTTGTCGGAGTGCATGGGAAATTTCTATTGCAGGTTTATCCCAAGAAGGACGTGTGGCAGCGCGCCAACCAGGAAGAATTTGTTGCGGCACTCCGCAAAGCACTCGACCCGGAAAACATAAATCATCCGATCATCACCGGGACGCCCGTGCAGTTGCTGGAATACACGTCATTGCTCGTGCAGAGTTACATCACGGCGGCGTGGTATTCACTGATCGCCATCGCCATCATGGTGCTGATCCATTTCCGCAGTTTTATTGCGGTCGTTTTAGCGTTGATTCCGGTTGGCATCGGAACGCTTTGGCTGGCCGGCCTCATGGGCTGGCTGGGCGAGCCGTTCAATCCGGCGAACATCATGACGTTGCCGCTGGTCATCGGCATCGGCGTGACGAACGGCATCCACATTCTGAACCGCTATGCCGAGGAACACACGCCCAGTATTCTGGCGCGCAGCACTGGTAAAGCGGTGCTCGTGTCGGGATTGACGGCCATCGCGGGATTCGGCAGCTTGATTCTCGCGCAACATCGCGGCATCCACAGCCTCGGCGTCATCATGTCCGTCGGCATCGCAACCTGCATGATTGCCGCCTTGACGTTTCTGCCCGCGCTGCTGAACTTGCTGGGCGGATGGCATCTGCTTGGGAAAAAACCCGGTGCCGACGACCAATCGCCAGCACCGAGTTTGGAGGAACCGAGGTAAAAACCTCAACTGTAGAATAAAATACAAGAAAGTAATATAAAGTCAATATCAATGTTAAAAATAAACAAAAAAGCTAAAAATAGACAACGCGCAGCGGCCAGTAACGATAACGCGCCATGACGTATTTTAGTTTCAAAACAGTTTTCAACCGGTTTTGCGCCGCTGTTTTGTTTTTTTCCACGGCAGGGTTGGCTCGCAGTGAAGACACCGTTTCGGCCGGTTTTCTTTTTGATCAGTTCAAACTGACATTTGAAAACGGCCAGCGGACGGAGGCTGCCGGCCCGTTTTTTTATTCCGAACAAAAAGAATCCGAGCAGACACTGGCCGTTCCACCGCTGTTTTCCAACTACAAAAACTCCGCCATTGATTCTGGTGAATTTGATTTTCTTTATCCGCTGCTTACTTGCGAACATTACGGCGACGAATGGCGCTGGCAGCTGGGCCAACTGTTGAGCTTCGCCGGCGGACGGCAGCCGGATGATTTCCAAACGCACAAGTTCACAATTTTCCCGTTCTATTTTCAGCAACGCTCGCTGGACACAAATCTGAACTACACCGCCGTCGTGCCGTTTTATGGCCATTTGCAGAACCGGCTGTTTCGCGACGAAATTTACTTCGTCATGTTTCCCGTTTTCGGTGAATCAAAGAAAAAGGACATCGTCACGGACAACTACTTTTATCCGATCTTCCACATCCGGCACGGCGACGGCCTGCACGGCTGGCAGGTCTGGCCGGTGGTCGGAAAGGAATACAAGGACGTGACCACGCAAACCAACGGCTTTGGCGACGTCGCCACCATTGGCGGACACGACCAGTCCTTTTTCCTCTGGCCGTTCTGGCTTTCGCAAAACAACGGCATCGGCACGGACAACCCGGAAAAAGTCCGCGTCTCGATTCCGCTCTTTGCCGGAATGCGGTCGCCCCAGCGCGACGCCACCTCGGTGCTCTGGCCGCTGTTCACCTGGATTGACGAGCGCGGGAAAAAATACCGCGAGTGGCAGGGGCCGTGGCCGTTTGTGATTTTCACGCGTGGCGAGGGCAAGACCACCTCGCGCGTCTGGCCGCTGTTCAGCCAGTCCCACAACCAGACGCAGGAGAGCGACTCGTATCTCTGGCCGCTCTACCGCTACCAACGGCTGCATTCCGACCCGCTGGACCTGCGGCGGACGAGCATTTGTTTCTACCTTTATTCGGATGTTCTCGAAAAAAACACGCAGACCGGTGCGCAAAAACGCCGCACCGCCATGTGGCCGTTCTTCTTCTGGCAACGCGATTTCGACGGCCTTGAAAGGCTGCAAATCCTGGCGCCCGTCGAGCCGGCGCTGCCCAACAACCGTGGCATTGTGCGCAACTGGTCGCCGCTCTGGTCGCTCTGGCGCGCGGAAAAAAATCCTAGGGCTGGTGCGGCGAGCGAGTCATTGCTCTGGAATTTATACCGGCGCGAGGCCTCCCCGGCGCACAAAAAAATCTCGCTCCTGTTCGGCCTTTTCCAGTATCAAAGGGACGGAGAAGACAGCCGGACGCGGCTGTTTTACATCACGGTTTCACATCCGCGCACAAAATGATTTATGTTTGAGAGCATCGGCGAAGTTGTTCTGCTTTTCTGGCGCACGCTGCTGGCCCTGCCACAGGCGTGGCGGCAGCGGCAGAAGGTGTTTGAGCAGTTTTTTGAAATTGGCAACGCCAGTCTGCTCATGGTCTGCATCCTGTCATTTTTCATCGGTGCCGTGCTCGCGCTGCAAACCGGCCCGCTGCTGGTGCAACACGGCATGGCCAGCGTCGTCGGCGGCGTCGTCGGCGAGGCCGTGGCCAAGGAGATGGCCCCGGTGATCATGGCGATTTTGATCGCCGGACGGATTGGCTCGGCGATGGCGGCGGAAATCGGCTCGATGCGCGTCTATCAGGAAATTGACGCGCTGCGCACGATGAACATCAACCCGATTCACTATCTGGTTCTGCCGCGGATGCTCGCCATTGCGATCGCGCTGCCGATGCTTGTGGTTTCCTCGATTCTGACCGGCTGGTTCGGCGGCGCGGTGGTGGCGGATGTGAACTCGCACATGGGAATTCCATTTGCCGCCTTCTTTTCCGACTTGAAAAACATCGTGGTTCTCAAGGACGTCGGCAACGGCGTTTTCAAGAGTTTCTGTTTTGCGCTCATCATCGGCGCGGTGTCCTGTCATCAGGGTTTGACCACCATCGGCGGCCCGCGCGGCATCGGCCGCTCCGTCACCAAGGCCGTGGTGAATTCCATCGTGTGCATCGTGATTTTTGACTACTTCCTGACCCGGCTTTTGCTGCGATGAACGCGTCCAATGACAATCATTCCGGCGTCGGCCTCGTCGTGCGCGGCCTGCGGAAGAATTTTGACGGCCAGGAAGTTTTGAAAGGCGTGGACTTCGAGGTTCAGCCCGGAGAAATTTTCGTCATCATGGGTCCAAGCGGCAGCGGCAAAAGCGTGCTGCTCAAACATCTTATCGGCCTGGAGGAACCGGACGGCGGCGAAATCCTCATCAACGGCGAAACGGTCGGGTCGCCGGAAGTCGCCGCCAAATACCGCATGGCGCTGGTTTTCCAGTCCGGCGCGCTGCTCAATTCGCTCACGGTCGGCGAAAATGTCGGGCTGTATCTGACCGAACACCGCCTTAAGCCGCCGGCGGAAATTGAAAAAATCGTCGCCGAAAAACTGGCAGACGTCGGTCTCAAGGACACGGCGGACAAAATGCCGAACGAACTTTCCGGCGGCATGAAAAAGCGCGTCGCCATCGCGCGCGCGCTGGTCATTGAGCCGCAGTTGATCCTTTACGATGAACCGACAAGCGAACTGGACCCGCTGTCGTCCGTCGTCATCGGCAACGAAATTTTGGAACTCAAACGGCGCACACACGTCACGTCGCTCGTCGTCTCCCATGACCGCGACCTCGCTTTTGGCGTGGCCGACCGCATCGCCGTCATCGTCGAAGGGAAAATCGTCACCATCGGAACGCCTGAAGAAGTGAGGCGGTTCAACGACCCGCTCGTTCAAAAATTTTTACACGCAGATTTCAAACGCGAAAAATAAACCATCAAGCCTATGAAAAATTCACTTGAAACCAAACTCGGCCTGTTCGTGGTCGTCACCATCATCGCCGCCGTCGTCATCATCGAGAAACTTGGCAGTGGCAGCGTCTTCAGCCACGGCTATCAAGTCAGCGCGCGGTTCGACACCGTGCAGGACTTGAAGGTCGGCGACAGCGTAAAGATGGCTGGCGTCGAAATTGGCCGCGTGGAGGACATCCTTCTCACCAACGACGCCGTCAGCGTCATCATGAAACTCCGCAAAGGCGCGGACGTGAAAACCGACAGCAAGGCCACTGTCAAATTCGCCGGCTTTATGGGGCAAAATTATGTCGGCATTGACTTTGGCTCGCCAAATGCGCCCCGGGCCGAAGCAGGGACGATCCTGCAAACGGTCGAGCAGCCGGACATGAGCGCCATCATGACCAAGCTGGATGACGCCGCCGCCGGCATCAAACGCATGGGCGACGCCTTTTCCGGCGACAAGATTGACAACATCCTCGGCCCGCTCACCGACATACTGAAGCAAAACAGCGGACCGATCACGGCCACCATCGCCAACATGAAAAACATTTCCGGTCAGATCGCCGCCGGGCAGGGCACGGTTGGCAAAATGATTTATGACGACGCACTTTACGCTTCCGCCCTGACCACGGTGAGCAATCTGCAGAACACTGCCGCCTCCGCCCAGGATGTCCTGACGTCGGCCAAACTGGTGATGAGCAGCGTCAACGCCGGGAAGGGCACGCTCGGCAAACTGCTGACCGACGACGCGCTTTACAATCAAACGGCGTCTTCGATGACCAATCTCAACCAGATTTTGCAGAAGGTGAACCAAGGCAACGGCACCATCGGCAAGCTGGTGAACGACCAGGAATTTTACAAGAACGCCAAGCTCTCGATGCAAAAACTGGACAAGGCCGCCGACGGATTGGAAGACACAGGGCCATTGAGCGTCATCGGCACCATGTTGAACGCATTTGGCCTTTGAACACTGCCGCCAACTTGACCAGCCGCTGTTTGTCCTAGGCCAGCCCGAGGTTTTTCAGCACCGTCAGGGTTGAGTGCGCCTTGTTAAGCGTGTAAAAATGCAGCCCCGGCACGCCCGCCCGCAGCAGTTCCGCGCACTGTTGCGTCGCGTATTCAATGCCGAATTTCACCGCCGCCTCGTCGTCCGCGCCCAACTGATCCAGCTTTGCCCGGAGCGCCGGCGGGATTTTTGAACCGCAAAGCTGCGTGAACTTCGTGATCTGCGTGGCGCTTAAAATGGCAATGACGCCGGGCACCAGCGGAACTTTCACGCCCAGCCTGCCGGAAACATGATCGCGGAATTCAAAAAAATCAGCGGTGTCAAAAAAAAGCTGCGTGAGGACAAAGTTCGCGCCCGCGTCCACCTTTTCCTTCAAGTGCCGCCAGTCGTCGTGTTTCCCGATCTTGTTGGCGATGTGTCCTTCGGGAAACCCGGCGGTGCCGATGGAAAAGTCGCCAGTTTCGCGGATGAATTTCACGAGCTGCGAGGAAAATTCAAAGCCGCCGGGCGTCGGCTTGAATTCGCCGCCGCCGGGCGGGTCGCCGCGCAGGGCCAGGATGTTTTTGCAGTCTAGCGCGCGGATTTTTTCGAGCAGCGCGCGGACTTCTTCGCGGGTGTGATTGACACAGGTAAGGTGCGCCAGCGCGGGCAGGCCGTGCTCGCGCTGGATGCGGTCAACGATGGTCAGCGTCTTTTCGCGCGTGCCGCCGCCGGCGCCGTAGGTCACCGAGCAGTAATCCGGGCAGGCAGCGAGCAGGGCGGGAATTTGCCTTTCCAGCAGGGCGCGTTCGCCGTCGTCCGTTTTGGGCGGAAAAAATTCAAAGGAAATGACCGGCTTTTTTGCCGCCATATTGCCGGCGTAGATGTCGCGGATGAATCGCATGGGCTTGAATTCCGGTTTGCCGGCTCAAGACTACCGGAAAGGCCGGGTTGATGCAAATATAAAATCAACGCATCTTGATATGATGATATGATAATGTTCCAAGAATCTCTGGCTTCAGGGAAACAAAAAGCCCCTTTCGGCAAAACCGAAAGGGGCGTGCGGTTCTAAATTAACTTAAAACTTGTAAATCAAGTTGGCGTAGAGACCCAGTGTGGAGCGGTTGAAATCACCGTAATTGGGAGTTGAGAGGTGATCCCAGCGGATTTCCACACGGCTGATGACGTTGGCCCAGAGGTCATATTCCACCGTGCCGGTCAACTCGTAGGCATCGTTGTTATAGCTATAACCATAATTGGATTCAGCGTTGGCATAATTGGATTGGCCAATGTTTTTTGCGTGCGCATACTCACCGCGAGCATTGAGGCTCAACTTGTCGGTGACTTTGTAATTGGCGTAAAGGCCAATCACATAAACATCAGTGTGATAATCAAAATTGTCATCACCTGATCCGCCACCGAGGTTTTGAACGTAATCAAACGCGGCACCCAAGGTGAGAGCCTTTAGGGGCGTATTCAGCGTGGCACCAGCATAGCCGTTGAACTGGTCACCAGCAGCAAAGCCAGAGGCTTGTCCATCGCTGGCGTCATCGCTGTCGTGATACGCACCGCTGTTGAAACCATATACGACACCAGCATACAACATGGAACCGGATGCCCAGCCCCAATTGCTCGGAGCAGTCACGGCCACGGAACCCATGAGGGTCTTCTTCCAGTAGCCAGAAGGACCGTTGTTAGATGTGTTGCGGGTGTTGATGCCAGGCGTGAGGGTGTTGGCGATGCCAGCCGACACGGTCCACATGTCGTTGATCTTGTAAGTCGCCAGAACACCCGTGTGTTCGGTCGGCTCAAGGGCATAACCAAAGGACCGGGTATAGTTTGGATCGCTGCCGGCATCGGTCACTTCGTAACCAATGACGGTGTCAAACACGCCGATTTTCCAGTCAATGCCATTGCCCACCGGGGTGCGCAGTGCGAGGTAGGCCTGCTTGATGGCAAAACCAACGCCGCCGTCGTAGGAGCCATTGGATACTGGATTGTAACCAACTGCGTCCGGCCCCATCATCAGGTCAACCTGATAGCCCGAAGCCCACGGAGAGTCGTCCTGGGGCTTGGCCAAGGTAAGTCTCACCACATCCAAGTTGAAACCATCCTGTTTTCCGCTTTGGAAGGGGATTTTAACCGGGTTGTAGCTGTTATTACCAAACGAACTGTCATACGCCGCTCCGGTTGGATTGAGAGCCACGTTACCGGATACGCTGACTGAACCGCTGAGGGTGGTGTCCGAAAGCGCAGTGTTCACCTGGCTCAATTTAGGTGCTGAGTCGTCTGCGCGGGCCGCCGAGGTGAGGCTGATCGCCCCGACCGCAGCAAGACCCAATGTCCATTGATTAAACTTCATCTGTTCCTCCGATGTTGTTTGTTTATGTTTTACTGTTGTTGACGGAGCAAAAACAGTTTGCTCCTGCACCCTGCGGTGCTGTTGGCGTCAAAATTAGGGAAAAGCGGAGAATATGACAATCTTTTTTTTCATTTTTTTATTCGTAGCCGAAGGCCTGGGCAAACGGCTCCAGCGCGGCCATGTGCGGTTCGAGATACTTCCGGTAGTTGTGCCAGCGGCCTTTCGAGGTTTTGTAAATCGGCCGGCCAACGTCGGCGTAGGTGGGCGAACGGACGATCTTGCCTTTGGCGTGCTGGTTGAAGGCCAGAACACGTTCATCCCAAGGGAGATTTAGAAAATCCAAGGTTTTGCGAGCGACCGCCTCAAGGTCGCCCACCATGTCCTCGTAGCGGACTTCAAGCCAGGGCGAGGCTATTTTGTCCCTAATTTCGAGCCAAAAGCCGATTACAGAAGCATATTCGGTCACGGTTCCTTCGATGGTCAAATAGGACGAGCTGATGGCATTGACGGGAAGATATTGCATGAAACAGCTCAAACAGACATCGCGCGGATCGCGCAGCGCAATGAGAAAACGTGTTTCCGGGAAAATGCGCGCGACGGCGGGAATAAGCGGCGTGAGCGACGGGTTCTTGTCCAGCAGCAGCTGTCCGCCCAGCGGCTGGGCGAGAAAACGTTCGGTGAAACGGAAATAATTGCCGCGCGCCTTTTGAATCAAGTCGTCTCCGGCGGCTGCGAGCGCTTCGATCATCTGCCTCCGCAGCGAAGGATTCACAACGGTGCTGAAGGCTTCGTTCTGGAAGATCATCGTCTCCTCGGAGGAAATGGCATCCGGGTGCGCGTCGAGCACCTGTTCGAGCAGCGTGGTGCCGGAACGCGGATGGCCGCAGAGCACGGACAGGCGGTGCTGTGGCGACCATTGCGCGCCGGCGTCGCGCCATTGCTGGAGCATTTCTTTGGTGATGGTTTTGCCTTGAACCGCGAGCCGTCGCTGCATATCCGTCTGAATCGCCATTTCCTTTGCGGCAAGCGGACGCAGGAGCGATTTGGCCTGCTGGAACGCGGTCATCGCGTCGTCATAACGCGCCATGCGGTCGAGAATCATGCCCAGTTCATACCAAGCGCGGGACCGCGTGATGATGTCCGGATGCGGGCGGTTGACGAAGGAGCGGATCAACTGTTCGGCTTCGGCAAGCTGGTTGGCTTGACGGTGAATGCGGGCACGGGCGAGCAGAGCCTTGAGGTTGGAGCGGTTGCTGGCGTGGAGGGCGCGCTCGACCAGTTCCGTGGCGGTGTCAAGCTGCTGCTGGCGTTCGTGAATCTCCGCCATGGGCACCAACGCGTCGGGCAGGTCGCGGGACTGTTTCAGTGCCCTGTCAAAATAGGCTCTGGCCAGTTCGTGCCGTCCAAAATGGGCGCAGTGTTCACCGGCGATGACGATGGTGCCGGTCTTCTGCCCGGTGACTTGGATGGCTTTTTCAAAGTATTGTTCCGCGTCGGCAAATTCGCAGCGCAAGCCGTGGTAACGACCCAGGCCAAGCAGGATGCGCGGATCGAAAGGCGCGAGCCGGTGTGCGCGCTTGAGGCAGTCCAGGCTCTTGTCGAACTCCTTCGATTGCCAGGCCGTGGAGGCGGCATCCACCAGACCGGCGACCGAATCCGGATCGGGCTGACCGGACGCGCCGGCGCGCACCAGCGACCGAACGTTCAATCTTTCGCCAATCAGCCGGCCCATGTCTTCGAGCGCGCCGGTTTCTTCCGCCGTGTATTCATGCGGTCTGGCGGTGCCGATGCCGAATGCGCCGATGATTTTTCCATCGAACCGCAGTGGCACGCAGACCATGCCGCAGATGCCGCTGGTCTTGGCCGAGCCGTTGGTGGTCATCGGAGGATGATAAATTTTCACCGGCTCGCCCTTGGCAACCGTCTGGCCGGCGATGCCCTTGCCAACGGGAATGGCGCGGACGCCGTTCAGCGCGACCTCTGGCAGGCCCACCTGTGCCGCCAGCCGCAACATCTGCTTTTCCTTGTCCAGCCAGTGGATCGTGCCGGTCTCGGAATCGAAACGATGCAGCGTGGCGTTCAAAACCTTTTGGGCAAGCACATCACGGTCGTCACCGCTCTTGAGGATGAGTTCTAATTGTTCCAGAAAATCAATCATGTTGGCTGCTCGTTTCGTCCGTTGCTTGCGAACCTTAACGGAAGACACGCGCTTTTTCCAGCACAACCAAGCCAAGGCCGTAAATTTCAGGCAATGCCGACCTCCTCAGTTTTGCTTTAATAACCTGGGGTTTTGCCTCAAAACGGCTCCCTGCACGCCCATTCCAAGACACTGTCAAACCGGTTGACTGCTCCGAAATGGAGAAAAACCATTCTTCGACGTTCCGTCTTCGCCGATCCACTGTCTCTGGAACGGATTGTGCTGGATTAAATCTGTCCGACGAATTGCACTTGCTTTTCGCGGGCGATGATCTATTCACGTTCCAGTTATGCCAATATTCGCTTACACAGCCAGAGAGACGGCCAGCGGCAGGGAAATCCGCAACAACGTCGAGGCGCTCTCGGAGCAGGCCGCCATCGCGGCGCTGCTCAACCGCAACCTGCTGGTGGTCGAGATCAAGGAAAAAATTTCCAAACGCGGCCAGACCAAAGGCGGCCGGGTCGCCCTCGGCGACCTGGTGGTGTTCACGCGGCAACTAGCGACGATGATTGACGCCGGCATCGCCATCGTGCAGTCGCTCCAGGCGCTCGCCGAGCAGACCGGGAACAAAATCATGCGCGACACCATCCGCGACATCACCACCCGCGTCGAGAGCGGCGAAAGTTTTTCCGAGGCGCTGACCCGGCATCCCAAGGCGTTCAACCGCCTTTACGTCGCCATGGTTGCCGCCGGTGAAAAAGGCGGTCTGCTCGCGGAAATTCTCGCGCGGCTGGCCACTTATCTGGAAAACACCGAACGCCTCCGCAAAAAAGTCAAGACGGCCTTGATGTATCCCACCGTGGTCTCCTGTGTGGCGGTCATCATCACCGTCTTCCTGCTGGTGCGGGTGATTCCGACCTTCAAGGAAATTTATTCCGGCTTCGGCGCCAAACTGCCCGGGCCGACCATGGTCATGATCGGGATCAGCGACATCGTGAAACACTATCTCCTCTATCTGATCGTCTTGGCCGTCGCGGCGGTCTGGGGCTGGCTTTATTATATCAAGACCAAGAAAGGCCGCGAGTTTTGGGACAAGCTGCGCATCAAGCTGCCGATTTTCGGGCCGATTGCGCACAAAATCTGCCTGGCGCGCTTCACCCGCACCCTCGCCTCGCTCGTCCGCAGCGGCGTGCCGATTCTGGAAGTGCTGCACATCGTCTCGCAGACCATCGGCAACGTCGTCATGGAAAAAGCCGTCAAATCCGCCTCGCTCGACATCGAACGCGGCGAAGGCATTTCCGCCGCGCTCGCCAAGCATCCGGTCTTTCCCAGCATGATCATCCGCATGTTGAGCGCCGGCGAACAGACCGGCAACATTGACACGATGCTCGAACGTGTCGCCAACTTTCTGGACGAGGAAATCGAAACGACGCTCTCCGGCCTCATGTCGCTCATCGAACCGCTGCTCATCGTGTTTCTCGGCGTCGTCATCGGCAGCATGGTCGTCTGCATGTTCCTGCCCATATTCAACCTCGCGAACGTCGTCAGCGGCAACGGCAACTAAAATATCAAAACACAAAACCGCCGGGAGATTTTTCCTCCCGGCGGTTTTTGCGTTTCAAAAATCAGGCGCTCACGGCTATTCCCGGCTGCGGCTGGAAAATCTTGATCTTTGGCCAGCGCCCGCGAATTTGCTCCTCAAACCAGCGGCGCGAATTCTCGTCGCCGTGGCCGAGCAGCACCGCGCGCGGCGAAACCTGCCCGACAAACTCCAGCAACGTCTCCCGGTTCGCGTGCGCCGTCAGATCGAAATCCTGCATATCGCAGTTTTTGGTCACGCGCCCGGCGCTCGGACTGAACACAAACGTCTCGCCCGGCTTCGCCGCCTTCAGCCGGCCCGCCGGCGAATCCGGGTCCGCATAGCCCACAAAAAAAATGCTCTGCCGTTCGTCGCCGATCATGCGCTTCGCCAGATCGTGCGCCGCCGTGTTCTCGCTCATCATGCCGGCGGTGATGACGAAAATTTTTCCGCCGCTCAATTTCATGCTCTCCGCCGCGCCCTTTTCCAGCACGATCAACTGCAGCGCCTCGTTCAGTTTCAGATTTGTATGCTGCCGGTGTGTGCGGTGCGCCTCAATGTCGTAAATCTCCGTGAACACTCGGCCCAGCCCGCCAATGTAAATCGGCTGTTTCTTCAATTTCCCTTCGCGCATCAGCAGCCCCAGCAGCGCCAGCATTTCCTGCGTGCGCCCCAGCGCGAAGGCCGGAATCATCAGGCAGCCTTTTTTCTTTTCCGCCGCGTGAATCGCCGCTACCAGCCGTTCAATTTCACTCGCCCGCGAAAATTCCAGCGTCGTTTTCCGGTTGCCGCGCGTCGTTTCCAGAATCAGCACGTCCGCCTGCACGTCATCGAACCGCGCGGCCTTCAAAATTGTCTGGTCGTGAAAACACACATCGCCCGTGTAAAACAAGGTTTCCTTTTTTCCGCGCAACAAAATGCCCGCCGAACCGAGCGTGTGGCCCGCGTCGAAAAATTCCAGTGTCGGCGACGGCTGCCCCGCGCGCGATTTGTGGAACGCCGCCCATTCCACCTCGCGGTTGTATTTGAAGCCCTGAAATCGCGGCGCGATGTCGTCCAGTTCGTCGTGCGTGTAGAGCGGGTATTCCTTGATGCCCAGTTCGTCGCGCTGGCGCGTCATCACGTTCACCGAATTGTGCAGCACGCGCTCCGACAAAATGTAGCTCAACTCCGTCATCAGCACGTGCGCCTTGGGAAAATGCCGCACCGCCACCGGCAGTGCGCCGAGATGATCGTGATGACAGTGGGAAATCGCAATCGCGTCCACGTCATGCGTGCCCGCCTTGCCGAAACGCGGCAGCGCGTCGCGGCCCTCGCGTTTTGGGTGCATCCCCGCGTCGAGCAAAATGCGATGCTCGTCCAGCTCCACCAGCCACGCGCTCGCGCCGATGTCCGTGTCCGGGTTCAAATTTGTGATGTTCACCAACTAATTTTGCCACAGATGGACACAGATGGACACAGATAAAAATTTCAGCTTGTAGGAGTCGAGGTCACGAAACTCAAACTTCCGTTGAAATTTACTGCTGCAAAAATTTTGAGACTTCTTACGTCGTCTCCTACAATTTATTTCTGCGGATACCGCCAGACCCAGTCGCCCTGGCTGATGTCCCAAATCGGATTTCGGCTTTTTCTATCGGTTACGCCGACCACTTTCGTTTCCACCACGCCGCCGTCGTCCCTTTCATTCCAGCCGACGGAATACAAAACAAACTGCCCGTCGCTCGTGCGGCGATAATGAAACGGGCCGCCGCCGATGACATCGTGCGGAATTTTTTCCATGAACTGCGGCGCGAGCGTGTCCAGCGATTCGGGAAATTCCCCGTGCGCCAGCCGGTAACGCTCCAGCGCAATCGCCACGCGCGCCAGGTCCACGGACGATTGCGCGTAGGCGAATTTCTTCACGGCATTACCCAGCGCCGGAAGCAGCATTTTTTCAAGAACGTTGAATGGTGTGGTTCTTTTTGTTATCTCGGCAGCCATGACGCCATCCGCGTGCCGGACGGCGGCGGGAGAAACGGTGTGCTGATTCACATCCGTCAGCGGGATGTAAAACTCCACCATCATGCGGGCGCAGTTCAGCCGGTTTTGATAAAACCAGCCGGTTGGAATTAACGAGCTGATGAATCGCGGAGGCGGCGAGCCACCCGACTCGAAACCCATGTCGGGAAGCTCCTGCCGGGGGTGGATCAAATAATCAATGTTGCCGCCCTGCAATCCCATTTCTCCGCGCATGGCCAGTTTGTAATCCTCCAGCAAATCTAGTTTCGCAAGTTCCATTTCGAGCGCGGCGAGTTGCGCATCCGACCATTTGTGTTCTGCCAAACCCTCCCAAATCGGCTGAAGCGTGATTTGCAACATGGCAATGCGCACCAAATGCGAAATCAGAAACGACTCAGTTCGGATTGAATCAATCAGCCGCAATGACAATTTCACATCGTCCAATGCCTTTTCACTTTCGCCATTTTGTAATTCAGCAATGGCACGCAGTTGAAGCACCATGCTGCATCGTTTTAAGACCGCCAAATGTGGAAGCAAAATTCCGGCGGGAGGTTGTTCTCCATAATTGAGCGGGAACCGGGAGTAAGGCAACTGACCTGCTTGGCGCAATTCTTCAATCGCCGGATCGTATTTGCTCAATGCCAGCAAAACATCCTGTGCCGGTGTTTGCGGCTGTGGCGCGACCGGAAACAAATTCGTGGTTGCGGCCAGTGTGCGGTAATAATTTTGCCACGGTTTCAAATCGGTGAGGCTGGCTTTTTCCCAACTGCCGTGACCGTCGGCCGGTCCGTCGGAATACCCGGCGGTCAACGACATTTGCAAACGGTCCACCAGTTTAGCCCGTTCTTGTTCGGTTAATTTTTTACCATACCACTGCCGCGTGACATTGGTTCCGTATTCCGCCTCAATGGATTCCACCCAGATTGGCACCATCGCAAAATTCTGATCATCCGGCACGGGCGGCGGCACGACGCTGGCGAAATTAAATTTTTCGTCCTTGGCTTCCCATTCGTGCTTGAATTGGTTCCAAGCGTGCCAGCCACGCCAGTCTTCCTCGGCGTAAGTCAGCGCAATCAGCGTGGCAAAACACGCAAAGGCAAATAGAAAGCGCTTGAAATTACGCCAACTAAACAGCCAGCGGAATAAACAAGCACCGAACACCATCACCGACGAAACAACGATGAGTATTCCGGCAATGCTCATGGTTAGACCGGCGTCAGCGCCAGCCAGCCAGCCAATGGTCTCAACGATGGCAAACACCAGCACAGAAGAAAGTAAAAATCCGCTCCAGCCGGTCCACGATTTTTTCCAGATGCTTTTCGGTTTTTCGTCCATAAATTTTTTAACCGCTAATTGGCGCTAATTTTCGCTGATTCGATTAGCGTCAATCAACGCCGATTAGCGGTTCAAGTCAGGTTGTCAGAATTTCCACGCGCTCGCTGCGCGGTTTTGGCGACAGGATTTTCCGCCGGTCGGCGTCCGAAGCCGGTTCACTCGTGCCGATCAATTCCGCATACATCCGCTGCTGCTTTTTCAGTTCCACAATCATTTCCGGCGACGGCGGAGCGGATTTTTTAGCCATGACCGGCGTTGTGTCGCGCATTGATAAATCCACCGCGAAAATCAGAATCCAGACCGCCGCCAGTCCGGCCCAGGCCTTGGGATGCGGCCACAACAAAGTTGAAAGTTGAGCGTTGATGGTTGATAGCCAAGAGTGACGGGTGACGGGTGACGGACGACAGGCTGGTTGCGCTGCGCGCGCCGCCGTCAAAATTTCCGCGCGCCATTCGCCGGGAATCTTCCGCAACGGCTGGCGCGATAGTTTTTGCTCAAAATCGTCCGGTTTCATTTTCTTGTTTTGTGGGAGCCGAGGTGACGAGGCTCAAATTCATCTTTTTAATCAGAGACTTCTCACGTCGTCTCCTACTTTATTTCCTCGTAAAGGGGACGCAGCCGGTCGCGCAATTTGTCTAGCGCGTAGCGATACCGGCTGGCGGCGGTGTTCGGCGGGATGTCCAGTGCGGCGGCGATTTCCTCGAAGGTCAGCCCGTCCCACAGTTTCAAGTGAACCACCGTGCGCTGTTCCACCGGCAATTCGCCCAGCGCCGCCGCCAGTTCCTCGCGGAAAAGGGTTTCATCCGGATCGCTTGCCGGTGCAAACGGGGAAATGTTTTCGGCAGCGAAATTTTCCTTCGTCCGGTCACGCGTGCCGCGCCGCCGCATCAGGTCAATCGCCGCGTTGTGCGCCAGCCGGATGAGAAAGGCGCGCACTTCGCGGACGCCAGCGAGCAGTTTCGGTTCGCGGGCAAGTTTGACGAAAATTTCCTGAAGCAAATCGCGCGTGTCCGCCTCATCGTGCGTGAGGTTGAGGAGAAAGGCAAACAACGGTTGCGCGTGCTCGTCGTAGAGCCGTTCGATGTCCAGTCCGCCGGGCATTTTCCTTAATGACGCGCCCGGCGGAGGCATTTGTCTAGCTTTTAACGCAAACCAGCCTTTGCAGTTCCATTGTCCGTTGGCGGCAATTTTGAAATGGTGCGCGCGGCGGGGGTTGAACCCACAACCTTCGGCTTCGGAGGCCGACGCTCTATCCAATTGAGCTACGCGCGCAAATTTCCAAAATTTAACTGCAACTGCCTTGTGCGATGTTAAACGAAACGGCTGCACAAAGCCGCACAAAACCTGTTCCGGCTCGAATCTGCCCG
Source organism: Verrucomicrobiia bacterium (assembly GCA_036511615.1). Taxonomy (GTDB): domain Bacteria; phylum Verrucomicrobiota; class Verrucomicrobiia; order Limisphaerales; family UBA11358; genus UBA11358. Next base: position 24,247 of record DATCBW010000062.1, read on the forward strand.
GACATTCTATTCCCTCTTCAAACACGGCGGCAAGCAAATCCGCAGTCATCGGAAAACCTCCGGCACCGCCTGCTCGCCCCGGTTGTCTGAACTCAAAAGACAAATTTCTTCGTGTTCATCCGCGTCATTCATGGTTAAATCTTCGCGCTCATGAACGAATGGAACATCCAGTCCCGCGCGCACGCCTGCGAAGCGTGCAACCAGCCGTTTGCCGACAAACAGCCGTATCACACGCTGCTGCTCGACGAACCGCCGTCGCTGCGGCGCTCGGACATCTGCGAGCCGTGCTGGCAAAAATTGTCCGCCGACGCCGCGCGCAGCCGCGCTGGTTTCATCTCGCACTGGCAGGGAATTTTTGAAGTGCCGCCGCCGGCGGTGGACGCCATCCAGAAGGAAACCGCCGAGACCGTCCTGCGCAAGCTCATCGAACAGAACGATCCGCTGCACGCGCCCGCCGCGTATATTCTGGCGGTCATGCTCGAACGCAAGCGCATCCTCAAAGTGAAGGAACAAATCGTCCGCGACGGCCAGCGAGTGTTCGTCTATGAACAGCCGAAAACCGGTGACATTTTCACGATTGCCGACCCGGATTTGCACTTGGACCAGCTTGAACAAGTCCAGCGCGACGTGGCGCAACTGCTCGAACACGGTTTGAATCCGACTGCGCAAAATGAAAATGAAGCTTCGACTCCAGCGGCTGAAATAGTTCCAACGACTCCGTGAATTTGTCAGCCGTAATTTCCCTCACCCCGGCCCTCTCCCGTCCGACGGGAGAGGGAGAATTGTTCGCCGTCTCTTTGAAAAATCAAGGCGTTGGATTTGCTGAATGGTCGCTCAAGAACCGCAAACCGTCCGCTTGCTGTTCCCTCTCCCATCCGATGGGAGAGGGTCAGGGTGAGGGCTAAACTTTTCAATAATTTTTCTCCGTGTCCGACTTCACCGCACTTCAAAATCGTCTCGCATATAATTTTCGCGACGAAAATCTGCTGCGCCTCGCGCTCACGCATCCATCCGTCGCGCACGAACAGAACAATCCCACGCCGCACAACCAGCGGCTGGAGTTTCTCGGCGACTCGGTGCTGGGACTGGTGCTTTCCCGCGCGCTTTACGAAAAATTTCCCGACGCGGACGAAGGCGCGCTCACAAAATCCCGCGCAAAGCTGGTGAACGCCGGCTCGCTCAATGAACACGCCAACGCGCTCGGTCTGGGTGCGCACTTGATTTTGAGCCGGGGCGAGGAAAACACCGGCGGACGCGAACGCGCTTCCACGCTGGCGGACGCTTTCGAGGCGCTGCTGGGCGCGATTTTTCTGGACGACGGTTTTGAGGCGGCGCGCGGGTTCATTCTGCGCGAGTTCGCGGCGGATTTCAGCACGCTGACCGAACCGGCGGGCATCGAGAATCCGAAGGGCGAATTGCAGGAACTGTTGCAGTCGCGTTCATCGAGCGCGCCGGAATACCAGTTGATTTCCGCCAGCGGCGCGGATCACGACCGCGAATTTGAAAGCGCCGTGTTCCACGCCGGCACGGAACTGGCGCGCGGACGCGGCAAAAGCAAAAAGGCCGCCGAGAGCGACGCGGCTCTGGCGGCGTTGAAAAAGTTGCGGGAGAAAATTGACTAATTTGAAAAATCGAATATTTCTAATTTCCGTAATTTCTATTTTTGGCGCTTTGTTGATTTTCCTTGGCATTAAACAATTGCGGCGTTTTGCAGAATCACAGAGTTGCGGAAATCAAATGTTGGCAATTTGTTTTGCCGCGCGCGTTTGGGCGAATGATCACGACGGTCGTTATCCGACGGATTTTATTTCGATGTCCAATGAACTCGCTACGGCAAAAATTTTGATTTGTCCGAATGATAAGTTGAGAACACCGGCAAAAGATTGGGCAAATCTAACGCCGGATAATTCAAGTTACGAAATTATTGCGTCGGGAATGATGCCAACCAATTTTGATCAACCATTTCTCCGATGCAAAGTGGACGGTTATTTAGGATATTGTGACGGAACTTTTTTTGATGGAAAACAACGGCGAACGAAATTTTGAAATGAGTCTCTTTGCTAATCTTTTTCGTCATCCAAAAACGTCAGCTTCACGCCTTCCTTCGGTTTGGAAAAATTGTCGAGCAGCGTCGGCGAATTTGCAGCCAGCGGAGAAATTTCTTTTTTCGTTTCTGTGTTTTGCAGTTCGAGCGCAGCGCGCAGCGCGCCTTCGACCAGTTGCGCGCAATGGATTTTCATCGGCGGCAGCGGGCCGAGTTCGCCGGCGAGTTCCTCGGTCTTGAGCGCCAGCGCCTCCTCGGCGGTCTTGCCTCGGATCAATTCCGTCGCCAGGCTCGCAACGGCAATCGCCGTTTCGCAGCCGAAGGACTGGAACGTGGCGCGGTCAATGACCTTCCGTCCGTTCTGCTCCTTGAACTTCACCCACAGGCGCAGCATCTCGCCGCAATCGGCGTTGCCCACCGTGCCGATGCGGTCGGCGTCGGCGAGTTCGCCCATGTTTTGCGGATTGGCGAGTGCGGCCTGAATGCGTTGTTGTAAATTGTCGTTCATGCGAAAATCAATTCGTCGTAGAGTGGACTTTTTGCTCGACCTTGCCCACGACATTCGTCACCACGTCACCCGCCTTGCGCGCACCTTCCTTGACCTTGGCGGCTGGTTCAGTTGCGAGGCTGATTGAACCCGAAAACCAAAGTTGGCAGAAATGGCGCGCTGCGCTGTCGCCGTGATTCAACTTGAAAACCTCCTTTCCGCACACCATTATCGCATGACTGCCCTTGCTGAATGAAAGGCGAAGGTGGCATTCGTATCAAAATGCAGCGCGGCGACAACTCTCATATTCCAGCGCTTCCGATTGGAAGGCGATTTCCACTTGTTCAATGTTTCCGCAGCACTTTCATTGCGCTCGCGATTCTTTTTTTCTTCCCGGTCGTTGCGCCGGCCGTTGAACAATGGGGAATTTTTGAACTCGCCTTGAAGGGACCGACCGACGGCAATCCGTTCACCGACGCGAATTTTTCCGCGCGCTTCACGCAGGGAACGAATGTTGTCGAGGCGGATGGTTTTTACGACGGCGACGGAATTTACCGCGTGCGCTTCATGCCGGAGACACAAGGCAAATGGAAATACACGACCGTCAGCAATGTTCGCAAACTGGATGGCAAGACCGGCTCGTTCAGAGTCACAAAACCGTCGCGGCAAAATCACGGCCCGGTCCGCGTGGCGCACACATATCATTTCGACTATGCCGACGGCACGCCCTACGAGGAGCTTGGCACCACCTGCTACGTCTGGGAATGGCAGCCGGAGCCGTTGGAGAAGCAGACGCTCAAGACGCTCGCGTCAGCGCCGTTCAACAAAATCCGCATATGTGTTTTTCCGAAACGTTACCTTTGGAACACCAACGAACCGATCCTGTATCCGTTCGAAGGCGTTCCGACCACGCATTGGGACTTCACGCGCTTCAATCCAAAATATTTCCAGCACCTCGAACAGCGCGTCGCCGATTTGCAAAAGCTCGGCATCGAGGCGGACATCATTTTGTTTCACCCTTACGACGAAGGCCACTGGGGATTCGACCGGATGCCGGCGGACGCGGATGACCGTTACCTGCAATATGTAGTTGCGCGGCTCTCGGCGTATCGCAACGTCTGGTGGTCGCTGGCCAACGAATGGGATTTCATGCGGCGCAAAAAGGAATCCGACTTCGTGCGCTTCGGCGAAATCGTTTCGCGCGACGACCCGTATCACCATCTGCTTTCGATCCACTACGGCGCGAAACCTTTCGATTACAGCCTGCCGTGGATCACGCACGCGAGCATTCAAAACGGTGGCGCGGTCACAAGTCCGGCCCGCGCGCGGATTGATCGCGACAAGTATCACAAGCCGGTGGTTTATGACGAAGTGCAATA
>DATCBW010000063.1:0-21546 GCA_036511615.1 Verrucomicrobiia bacterium
GAACGTCGCGTTTCAGGCCGTGCAGGTTCCGGCGGGCAGGCACGCGATTCATTTCTATTATCGGGATTGCGCATTTGAAATTGGCGCGGCTATTTCCAGCATCGGCTGGATTGCCAGTTTGTCCGCGCTCTTAATTTTGCGCCGCAAGCCGTAAAACATTTCCGAAAAATTCTCAAACTTCTGCTCGACAAAAAATTTCCGGCGGTTTCAAATCATTCACGGCATGGCGAAAACCCCGAAACCCAAACGCATCGGCATCCTCACCGCCGGCGGCGACAGCCCCGGCCTCAACGCGGCCATCCGCGGCGTCGGCAAAACCTGCCTCACGCATTACGGCATGGAGATTTTCGGCTTCCGCGACGGCTTTCGCGGCCTCGTCGAAAACCGCCGCATCAAGCTCGACCGCTCCACGCTCGCCGGCATCCTCACCATCGGCGGCACCATTCTCGGCACCAGCCGCGACAAGCCGCACCGCATGGTCATTGACGGCCACACGCGCGACATGACCGAGACCATCGTGGACAATTACGACAAATGGGGACTCGACTGCATCGTCTGCCTCGGCGGCGGCGGCACGCAAAAAAACGCCCTGCGCCTGCATCAGGCCGGCCTCAACATCATCACGCTGCCCAAGACGATTGACAACGACGTGGCCATGACCGACGCGTCCTTTGGATTCGCCACGGCGATGGACATTGCGACTGAAACCATTGACCGCCTGCACAGCACCGCCCACAGCCATCATCGCATCATCGTCGCCGAAATCATGGGCCATCGCGCCGGCTGGCTCACGCTCGGTTCGGGCATCGCCGGCGGCGCGGACGTGATTTTGATTCCTGAAATTCCCTACGACGTGGAAAAAATTTCCGAAGCCATCAAGCGGCGCAACCGGAGCGGAACAAATTTCAGCATCGTCGCCGTGGCCGAGGGCGCGATGAGCCGCGACGACGCCCGCGCCCTGCTGGCCGCCGAGAACAAGCTCGAACGCGCGAAAAATCTGCACGACAAGAAGGAGGCCAAGGTGGAACTCGCCGCGCTTGAAGTGCGGCACACCGGCAACACCATGCGGCTGGCGAAGCACCTCGAGGAACTGACGCATCTGGAATCGCGCGTGACGATTCTCGGCTACGTCCAGCGCGGCGGCACGCCGTCCGCCGCTGACCGGCTGTTGGCCACGCGGCTCGGCAGCGCGTGCGGCGACCTTATCAACGAGGGTGTTTTCGGCGTGATGGTGGCGGCACGCGGCGACGGCACTGAACCCGTGCCGCTGGAAAAAGTCGCCGGCAAACGCAAGGCCGTTCCGACCGACCATCAATGGATTGACACCGCGCGTCGCGTGGGAACTTGTTTGGGGGATTGAAATATTCTGCCAGAATAGAAACTCAAATGAACCGCACAACATTTCTGGGTTTGATATTGGTATGCCTTGCTTTGTCAGCAGCGTCTTGTGGCAAGAACATGGGCTATTTTCCACAATCCAAGCCACTTGATACGCACACGAGTGTCATACTCAAAGACGCATGGATATGTGACTCGTTCCCTTCCAATCAATCGCTGCGCGCAAAATTTATTTTCGAAGGCAGCGACCCGAATCAAATGTATAATTTGAAAGCTGCTCTTCGCGCAGACGAGAATGGTGAAGATATCAAAAGCATTTATGTATGGTATTTGGGCTTGACGCCAAAATCTGTTATGCCGACAAACCGGATTGAGATGATATGGGAGTTTAAATATTTCCCAACAAACACGCCTAATATCTATTTACGCGAGTATTACACGGATAAGGTGACAGGCCACAATGTAAAGTCTCTCGATTTTGTTCTGCCTGGAACACGGCATCTGCGACTGCGGGACACCAGTGTTAATTAAATGAAGTTTTCAGGCTTTGATGATCGTCGCGCCTGCCGCCGGACGGGAACTGAAAATCGTCGCTTCAATTCCCGTTTTCGTTTTGTAATCCGCCGCAATCTTTTTCGTGATGGCGATGCATTTAGAGACGAATTGCCATTTGCCAAATGAATTTGCCGGAGTTATTTTTACGCCGCCATGAGCACCTTGGTTGAAATTCAAGACGCCGTTGCCCACCTGCCGGGCAACGAGCGAGAGGCGCTACAACTGTGGCTCAACTCGCAAAGCGAGCCGCTGCTGACCGCGCCGGAAGAAGCACGCCTGCTGCGCTCGCTGGATGAAGCCATCCGTGACATTGATGCCGGCAAGGGCGTCCCGATCAGCGATGTCCGTAAACGGGCCGGCACATGGGCTGCAAAATAATCTTCTCGCCGCAGGCCGTCGCGGATTTGGAGGCCGCCGTCCGGTTCATCGCCGTTGAAAATCCCCAGGCCGCCACGCGCTTTGGCAACGCATTGATTGACCGCGTGGCCATCCTTGAAAATTTTCCGCTGCTCGGCCCGCCCTATTCCAAACGTCCCGGCGTGCGCAAACTGATTTCGCGGCCATACATCATCTTCTACCGCTTCCGTGAGAAGGAAAATTCCGTGGACATCCTGCGTTATTGGCACGGTGCGCAAAGCGAACCGGAATTGCCTTCGCTGGATTGAGTTTAATCAAAAAAATCAACCCTTGATGATCGTCGCGCCCGCCGCCGGACGGGAACTGAAAATCGTTGCTTCAATTCCCGTTTTCGTTTTGTAATCCGTCGCAATTTTTTTTGTGATGGCGTCCACGGCATCGGCTTTCACCAGCGCGACGCAGCAGCCGCCAAAACCGCCGCCGGTCATGCGGCAGCCATAAACACCGCCTTTGAAGCCGATGTTCCCGGCGATTTCCACGACGACGTCGAGTTCCTTGCAACTCACTTCGTAATCGTCGCGCAAGGCGGCGTGGCTGGCATACATGAGATTGCCGACGACCGGCCAGTTGGAATGACGGATGCCTTCGGCGGCGTGAACGGTGCGTTCAATCTCGCCGATGACGTGGCGGGCGCGGCGATAAACGACTTCGCCCATCTTGCCTTTCGCCTTTTCAAGCTGGTCGGCGGTGGCGTCACGGAGAGATTTCACGCCAAGGATTTTTGCGGCCTGCTCGCATTCGGCGCGGCGCTTGGCGTATTCGCCGGAACCGAGTTCGTGCTTCACGTTCGTGTTGATGATGAGCAGCGCGACGGACGGGTCGCTCATCGGCACGAGTTCCGTTTTGCGCGTGCGGCAGTCGAGCAGCAGCAGATGGCCTTCGCGTCCGAGCGCGGAAATGAACTGGTCCATGATGCCGCAGGGAACGCCGGCGAATTCGTGTTCCGCCGTCTGCGCGAGCAACGTTTTTTCAATCGGGTCAATTTTTTTGCCGGTCGCGGCTTCGATCAAAGTTGCGGTGCAGACTTCGAGCGCAGCGCTGCTGCTCAAGCCGCCGCCGAGCGGCACGGTGGACATAAAGGCGACATCGAGCGCGGGGATTTTTACGCCGCGATTTTGAAATCCCGCGAGCACGCCGCGGATGTAGTTCGACCATTTCGGCTGGCCTTTGGTGACGGGCGTCGAAACGTCAATCGTCGCGCTTTCCTTGAACTGCGTGTCGTAGATGGAAATTTTTCCGGACGTCGTGGAAGCGTCGGCGGCCATGACGGCGTAGCGTTCGATGGCCATCGGCAGGACAAAGCCGTCGTTGTAATCGGTGTGTTCGCCGATGACGTTGACGCGGCCGGGCGCGGCGACGATCCAGCGCGGCGGGCGGGCGTAGTGTTGTTGAAATTCAGCGGCGACGTGGGCGGCGAGTTCCTGGAGCGTCATATCAATAAACAAAAACGAAGATGGAGAATTGAGAATGGAGGATGGAAAACGGCGGCCACCTTCCAGTTTCTATTTTCCACCGTCGTTTTTCCTGCCGCCCCGGATCGCACCGAGCAGCATCGCCACGCCGAACACGAGCAGCACGACACCCCAGATGAGATCAATGTTGATGCCCAGCGAGATCGAGGTGGCACCTCGGATCGCGCCGTAACCGACCAGCAGCGCGCCGATGAGCGTGAACATGAGGCCGATTGGCCAGCGGATATCGAGTCCCATAAATTTATTCTTTCAGTTAAGGTTGATTTGGTTCACCAGAAAATAAAGTTCAAAATGACACAAACGATCAGCAACACGATGCCGACGACGGCGGGCTTCTGATAAATCGGAATGTTGTTGTCCACGATTTTTGGCGTGAGCGAATAGACGAGGCCCTTCAGGTCGGCGTCGGATTTGGTGCGCGCGGTCGCAAGCGAAATCAGCACCGTGAGGGTGAAGCAAACGATGAACGCGAACGAGGCGAGCCAGAAATTCTGCGCCATTTCGCTGGGGAAAATACAGCCCGCAGGAATTTCATGGCCAAGTATGTGCCAAAGGTAAGCGCCTTTCACACCCGCCACGTTGCCCGTCGCAATGGTCAGCGCGTGGAACACCGTCGAGCCGGCGATGCCGCCAAACAAACCCAGGAACGCGCCGGTGCCGGTGGTGCGTTTCCAAAACATGCCCAGCAGGAACGTGGCGAATATGGGCGCGTTCACGAAGCCGAACACGAGCTGGATGATGTCCATGGCGTTGTCATATTGCTTGGCAAAATATGCCGCGAACATACTTAATATAATGCCGACCACGGTGATCACCTTGCCGGTGATAAAATAATGGTGGTCGCTCTTGCCCTTCACGAAGTAGGCCTGATACAGATCATAGGTGAAGACGGTGTTGAACGCCGTCACATTGCCGGCCATGCCGGACATGAAGGACGCCAGCAACGCCGTCAGCGCGAGGCCGAGCAGACCGGGCGGACAGTATTTTTTAACGAGTGAAAGGATGACGCCGCTGTAATAGTTTTCGGCGATGCTGTTGTAAAGACCCTGCTTGATTTGATCGTCGGACAAATGAATCGTGGCGTTGGCAGCGACCAGCGAGGCGATTTTGTCCGGGGCGACTTTTTCGCCGAGAGCGTCGCCGACCGCTTTCACGGCGGCCACGGAATCGGCCGGATTCGCGCTCTTCACTGCGTCAACCGCCTTCGCATAATTTTCCTGTGAAACGATCGGCGGCGGGATGCGGTAGGGTTCTTCGCCTTTTTTTGCCGGCATTGAGGTCAGCGCGACGGCAATCATGCCGGGAACGATGACGAGGAACGGAAAAAACATTTTCGGAACGGCGGCAACAAGCGGCGTGTTGCGGGCGGCAGTCATGTTTTTCGCCGCCATCGCACGCTGGACAACCAGAAAGTTCGTGCACCAGTAGCCGAAGCTCAATACGAAGCCGAGGCCGAAGATCATCGCGAACCAGTCCACGCCCATTGGATTGTGCGCCGGACCCGCGAGCACCGGCTGCCACGCGCTTGTCCAAGCGTTAGGCGCGAAATTTGTGCTGGTGTTTAGGTAAATTTTGGCGGGAGCAACTGCGACCGCTTGCAGCGCGTGATTCATCGCATGCCAGCCGCCGACATCCTTGAGTCCAAGATAAACGACTGGGGCGAAGCCGAGCACGATCATGAAGAATTGCAGCACTTCGGTGTAAATCGCCGAGGTCAGTCCGCCTTTCAAAACGTAAATCAACACGACGCCGGAGCAAATCAACAGATATGCGGCATAGCTATCAAAATGCATTCCTAAAAAACTAAAATCGAATTTCCATGGCAACAGACTGGTAAGCAATTTCGCCAGCGCGTCCATCGAAATGCCGGAGGCAAAAATGGTCATCACCGCGAAGGCAATGGCGTTCAGCCCGCGCACACGTTCGTCAAAGCGCATCTTGAGGTATTCCGGCGTGGAACGCGCCTTGGAGCCGTAGTAAAACGGCATCATGAACACGGCTAGAAAAATCATCGCGGGAATCGCGCCGACCCAATAAAAATGCGCGGTGGAAATGCCGTATTTCGCGCCGCTGGCGGCCATGCCGATCAGTTCCAGAGCGCCGAGGTTGGCCGAAATGAACGCCAGGCCGGTCACCCACGTCGGAATCGAGCGGGCGGACGTGAGAAAGTCCGACGACGTTTTCATGTAGCGCGCCAGCATCCAGCCGATGCCGATGACGAACGCGACGTAGGCGATCAGAATGAGGTAATCTATATGGTGAAGCTGGATGGGTTGCATAGTGTGTGGCGAAGGATTTAGCGATTTTTGCCGGCGGTGTCAAATCCATTGGCGGGAAAAATGCGTGGCCATTTCATGCCAGTTGACGGGCCGTGAAAAAATACAAAACGGCGGCGGCAATGGCGGTTGCATTTGGCGCCGGAATGTGTTTTATTTTCACCGTAAAATTATATGCCTACTAAAATTGAAACGAAAACGAACGAACTTTGCGAAGCCATCCTCGAACAACTCCAGTCGAACGGCATCCGCAAACGCATTGACACTTTTCTGGGCGACTCCGCGGCGCGCGGCCAGTATGAAACGCTGATGAGCAAGGGCCAGGCGCTCCAGGAAAAGCAGCACCACGGCCAGCCGCTCGACCCGGCGGAAATTTCCGCGTTTGAAAAAGACCGCGATGCGCTGTTGAAAAACCCCGTCGCCTCCGGCTTCCTCGACGCGCAGGAGGAAATGCACGAACTGGAAAGCTCCGTCAAAAAAGTCGTCGCCAAGACGATTGAACTCGGCCGCATTCCTTCGGCGGAGGATTTGTCGGAAGGTTCCTGCGGCCACGGCTGCGGCTGCCACCATTGAAAAAACCCTGTCCGTCCCGCGCGGCGGGGGAAAACTCGCCGCGCGTTTTTGTTTTATGCCGCTTGCAATTTTTCCGGTTTCGGAAAAAATCGGCGCGTGAATGAAAAATTTGCCGACGCCATCCGCCGTTTCGACGGGGAGAATTCCCGCGACCCGCACCGCGAAAATTTGCAACCGCGCGAATTGCTTTACGCCCAACGGTTGACCGGCTGGGCGCTCAAACTTTGCCCCTCGGCGTCCGAACCGCTGCGGCTCGCCGCGCGCTGCCAGCACATCTGCCGCTGGCAAAGCCCGCGCGAGAATTATTCCATGACGCGCGCCGGCTATTTGAAATGGCGGGCCGACCTGAAAAAATTCCACGCGCAAAAGTCCGGCGAAATTTTGCAGGCGGCCGGCTACGACAAAGCGACCATCCGCCGCGTGCAGGAATTGAACCTGAAGAAAAATTTCCCCGCCGACCCTGAAGTCCGCGTGCTGGAGGACGCGCTGTGCCTCGTGTTTCTGGAATTTCAATTTGCCGCGCTCGCCGTGAAAAGCGATGACGAAAAAATGATCAACGCCGTCCGCAAGTCGTGGGAAAAAATGACCGAACCCGCCCGCGCCGAGGCGTTGAAATTAAACTACGGCGAGCGCGAAAAAAATCTCATCAACCAGGCCCTCAAACAAGCTGGCTAAATTCCCACGGTTCTGTCGCCGGATGCTCATGGCAAAATGATTTTGGCAGGACTTGCCGCGCCGACTCGTCACGGCGAAGTTTTGTGAAAACGGAAATCTGATTGAGACGGATGGACGGTTTGAAGTCAGAGCGAAGTGACGACGTTCGCTGCCAAAGGAAGGGCGGGCCGGCCATTCTGACGATTTTTTTACTGGTCATTTTCGCCTGTGAATGTATAATGCCTTTTGGAAAATGCATGTTCAGTGGAAGTTTCAAAAAGTAATCAACACAAGAGAAACGAGTCTGTCGGTATGAAGCTGATCCGATCAAGCAAGCCCGGTTGGGGCATGGCCATGAGCGAGTATCTCATCATACTCGGGCTGGCCGCCATTGCCACGATTGCCATCGTTGGATTGTTTGGCCAGCAAATCAAGTCGGTTTTCACCCGGGGCAACGGCGCCCTTGCCGGCCAGACTCTTGGTGCGGCTACCTCAATCGTTTCTGCTTCACAAAGCGCAACCACGACGGATGACATGGGCACATTTACCAGCGGCTCCAGTGGCGGGTCTGGCACCGGCGGCGGAACTGCGGCCGGCGGCGGCGGGCCGGTTGCCAGTGATCCGCCCGTTGCTAAAGGTCATCCGGTGTGGCCGACGGGTTTTGGAGGTTCGGGCTGGTATACGATGACGCCTGGTCCGTCAGGGATGCCCCCCGTCATGCACCTGGTGCCATTTGGGACGCCGGGCGCTTCTTATTATGATAGCACCCCGGAATTATTCCCCTGATCTGGCGCTGGTTTTTGGCGACACGAATTTTATCCGAGAATCCGAACGGTCATTACGGTTCGTGTTGCTCTGTAGAAATCATTTCATTAACACCGCGTTTTAACGCGGTGAACCACGAATGCGCCCAAGAAAAACCGTTTAAACGGGTTTTTTTCTCTTCGCACGCCTTTCGCACCCGGCTGAAGCCGGATGTTAATGAGAAGTTTTCTACAAAGGTTCGTGTCAAAACTTTTACATGTGCTTCGTGTGTTTCGTGGTTGATCATTTCCATTTAGGCGGCGCTGCTGCTATGGTTTTATTGATTTAATCCGCAGGTCGTAGCGAATGAAACACGGACACCTTTCCACCTCTATTTCAACGCGGTCATGAGGAGTTCGCGCGGAATGGCGGAGGGAGTGGAAATGTTGTTTGTCCCCGCCTGGTCCGGTTCGCCCGGAAAACGGAAGGCATCCAGCTTCGCCAACAGTTCGCTGCCGGGCTGCAAACTGGCGATGAAGGCGTCCCATGCGTCGCCTGTTTGCGGGTTCTGGGCGCTGCGCCATACGCAGTATTCCGTCAGTTCATCGCCGGTCAAAGCCACCTTGCCAAAATGCTCTTTTTGAAAATCCGGGTCGGGCTGCGCCCAGCTCGCAAAACAGGAAAATGGAAAATGGGTCGAGTTCGTCCGCTCCGCGATGTCGGATTCCCAAACTTCCTGCTTGAGTGATTCATCCCACCGGCCGTTGCTGTGAACGGGCGACGCCGGCAGCGACAACCGGACGGCCAGATGATCGGGCGTTGGTCCGAACAACTGGAAATCAATCAGATTCCCGGCCACATCAGCCATCACCTCCTCTGGCTCCGGTTTTTTCGCGTCGGGCTTAAGCTTTTTGTCTTTCTCCCATTGCTTGAGTTTGACACGGTAGAGATCCGTGCCGGCGAGATATTTGTCGAGCGACTTTTCCATCGTGGTCTCGTCGGCAAGGAAGGCGAGCGATGCCGGCACGGGTTCGGTGTCCGGCACGCCCATTTTGCGCGCGACCAGCCGTTGAATCCGGCGCAACAAATCCTGCGAGTCATTTCCCGACACGTCTCCGATCAATTTCGGAATTTCTCCAACCGTGAAATAGCCGCGTTCAAGCAGATATTGACCAAACCGCGCGATGAATTCCTCGTTCGCATTGGTCTTGTAGTTGTTGACCAGTTCACCCTCCCACCAATACGCGGTGAGGTTTTTGAGATCGCGCCGGAAATCCACATCCAGAAACCGGTGCAACTGGTCGTAACCGCGTTCCCGGCCCAGTTCCATCTTGCTCCAGCCGACGAACAAATCCGCCAGTTGGTCAGCCGACTTGAAACGCCGTTCCGTCATGCCGGCCAGATCGTCGTTGCCGCGAAACCGTTCCACATAGAAGCCCGCCGTTCCCAGGCTGGTGACGAGATTGGTGTAGCTGCCCGCGCCGCCGACATCGCCGGGCATGGCGCTGGAGAATTCACCATGGATCGCGTAACGCTCGCCGTCGTTGGTCAGGCTGTTCGCCGGATACAGCGCGGTGATCGCGGCCTTTTCCGCCGCCTCAAAGGCTTGATAATTGGGCGCGCCGGTGTTGGTGTTCACGCCGTCCTCCCGGTAAAAGACCAGCGTCCGCTTGATGTGGTCGCCCTGCGGTTTGAGTTCCACGATGAACTGGTCGTGCGGACAACCCGTCACCACCAAGGCCATCGCCGCGAGAACAAATGGCAGGCATTTGCCAAGCGAACGGGAATTGCAGAAGAGGACTGGCTTTTTCATAAAATTTTCCACGGCTTTGATTGGTGCCGCGCTCACTGGAATCCGAATTTCGGCGCGTTAAATTGGTTGCCGCCGCAATTGTTATATTGTGATTTCATTTGGCTGTCGAATCAAATGCCATGGCGGCTTCACCTGCGCCGACGCTGTCAAAGCACTGTAACGCTTCGGCGTTTGCCTGAAAGCGGAATGAATGAACCGCATGGCGTGTCAGCCTCATTAGGTCCCGCCGCTTTCCGAGCCAGGAGTTGACCGCCGTCATTTTTTTGTGTAAGTCCACACCATCATGCTTACGGAAACCTTGCGGATGTTCTGTGATGTGGTTGAAACCAAAAGTTTTACCGCGACGGCCAGAAAACACGGGGTCACGCAATCCGCCGTCACCCAGATGTTTCACGCGCTGGAGCAACGGTTCAAGGCCCGGTTCGCCGTGCGCAAGCCCAAGGGATTCCGCCTCACACCGGCAGGCGAGGTGTTTTACGCCGTCTGCCGGCGCGTGCTCCAGCTCGAAGCCACGCTGTCCCGGCGGATGCAGGAAACCCGGGAGACCGGCGCCCGCATCATCCAACTGGCCGCCTGTTACACCGTCGGCCTGCATCAACTGCCCGGCCTGCTCGGCCGGTTCCGGGGCCAGCACCCCGCCATTGATGTCCGCGACCGCTATCACCTCGTCCGCGAGGTCCATGCACGGGTGCGGGACAACCTCGCGGACCTCGGTCTGCTCTGCTATCCCCGGCCGCAGCGCGGTCTGACCGTTGAACTGCTCCACCATGACCGGATGATGGCCATCTTTGCCCCGCAGCACCCGCTGGCCAACCGTGCCGCCATCGCGCCGCCGGAATTGAAGGGGGAGAAACTGGTGGGCTGGGACGCCGTTCACGCCTCGCCGTTTCTGCACGGCCTGCCCGGCCGGCAACGCCGCCTGTTCCGGCCGCACCACGAATTTGACGAGGTGGAGAGCGTCAAGTGCCAGGTGGAAGGGGGCCATTACATCGCCATCCTGCCGGAATCGGCCGTCCAGGCGGAGGTGGCCGGCCACCGGCTGGCGGCGGTGCCCTTCCAGAACGCCGGCTGCACCGAGCTGCTGGGCCTCATCTACCGGACCAACAAAATCCTGACACCCGCCATGACCACCTTCATCCAGTTCCTGAAACAACCGGCCAACATGGTGAATTGAAATTCCTGCTCCGCGCCAGTCCTCTCCGCCTCGAACGGGGAGAGGAATTAAAGGTGAGGTGTCGAACTGTTTTTTTGGCCGGAGGCCGGAGGCGGTGAACCGCGAACCACGCCAAACCCGCGAAAAAATTTTTAACCACGGATAAACACGGATGCACACCGATTTTCAAGCCCGTCAGGGCTGGCATCATGGTAGAAAACCGAAATTAAAAAATCCCTCGTGGCCCGGTCTGGCACCAGTTGAGACTATCGCGGTTTTTGATCTCGCTCCTAAATCTCGGCTCGGTGTCGGACCCGTGAGCAGCAAAGGGTGGGAGTGACGGCGGGCGTAAAAAAGGCGCAGACAAACCTCCTGAAAATAATTTTCGGGTTGGACCGTATTTGTCCTACCCCCTTGGTTATGCTTTCACACAGATATGAACAGTTGTGAACAAAATTGCCTTGTCACCGGGACGTTTGCCGATTACCAACAGTCACAGCATTCAAGCTTGAGGGAACAGGTGTGAAATATTACGCGCACACGGCGACACTGCCGGACGGGGCAAACGATCCGAACCCGGAGCGCTGGCAATTGCTATCGGCCCACCTTCGCAACGTGGCGGATGCGGCGGAAAAATTCGCCGGGCTGTTTAACCTTGCTGAACAAGCGAAACTGGCCGGGCTGCTGCATGATTTATGAAACCCTATCCTGTCCAACTCGAAATCTCAGGGCTAACCGCCATGTGGACACGGCCAGACACTGGTTCGTCACCCGTGTCTTACGTCGCACCGACGTTCAGCGCGGTGAAAGGCATCTTTGAATCCGTGCTGCGCTGGAAATCGGTGAACGTTCGGCCTACCAAGGTCGAGATTTGCGCCCCGGTGCAATTTCATCGCTACACCACGAATTACGGCGGCCCGCTCCGCGCCAGCGACGCGATGAACAAGGGCGCGTCGTTCCAATTTTATAGCGTCGTGCTGGTCAACGTGTGCTACCGGCTTTACGCGCAGGCCGAGTTTGCCGGGCATCACGACGGCACTACCTGGCCACCGCACGCCTATCACGACGTTTTCAATCGCGCCTTGGATCGCGGGCAATGGTTTTACACGCCCTGCTTGGGCTGGAAGGAATTTGCACCGGACTATGTTGGCCCGTTCCGCCCGGAGACGCGCGTCTGCGAAATCGAGAACCACGAACTGCCCACAATGCTGAAAATGGTGTTCGACCAAATGCAGAATGGCCAAGTGAAGCCGTCATTCTACAACAAGCGCAATCATCCCGACCTGCGCGTCGAGAAGGGAGTCCTCACCTATGCTTAACGAACTTTCACTGGTCGCGGACTCGCTTGAGCGGCTTGGAACGGTAGTGACACCGCGCCATTCGCGAATCAACCCGATGGGAAAGAACAGGGATTTGTTGATTGTTGCTCTTGATAATGACGGCATACCGTCGCGCGTCGAAGTCTTATCCGGTGAAATTGCCGCCGACTTGTTTCGTTTTGAACACCGCTCCAAAGGCTCAAGTTTTCCGGGGTTCAATGTTCCAACGCCATTAAGGCGGCTTGATGATGCTCCCGTGATGGAACTGACGGTAGTGGTTGAAAAGCTCCTGACACTTGGGAAGAACAAGAATTCCAACATCGGAGAGCTTGTTGAGGCTTTCCGCGCGCTGTTCCGCCTGTCCAAGCCACAATCATTTGCCAAAAGTCAGGAGAAACAGTTTCTACGGTCTTGTGACGAACTGGTGGAGGAACTCGCCAAGAAGTTGCCACCAGAGCCGTGCGAGCTGAAAAACTTTAGGACGCTCATCCAGACGGTTCTGAAATCAAAGCCGAAGCTTCCTTCGTTTGCAGAATCGCTTGCCGCGCTGTTCGCCAGCCAAAACAGCGATTTCGATCGGCGAATGGTTCTATTGTTCCAAGACATACTGTTTGGGACGCTCGACTGGAAAAAGCGCACAGCCGCCATTGGTTCGCCCGATTACTGGAAGGAAAAGCGCAAGCAGGACAAACCGGAAAAGAAAGCCAAGCAACCGGTGTATCTCGATTTAGCATCGCCGGATGCAGCCTATGCGCGGGTCGCCCATAGGAAAACAAGTGCGTTAATCAATGCTGCCTTACTCAACGCCCCGCCCAAGAACAATGAGAATGAAAGCGGGGCAGACCAAGCGCCCTCCGCAGAAGACGCGTTCGGGGAAATAGCTGTCCTGCAAGATAAGTTTCCCGATGGGCCAAAAGTCGCAAAACTCGGCAACATTAAACTGTTTTCGGTCAACACGAACGAGGTGCAAGCGTTGCAGCGGTATCGCTTCAAAGGCTCGCAGTCGTTTCCGGTTTCCTCGGCGCGGGTTCAGAAGATGAGCGATGCGTTGTTCCACCTCGCCAACGACGATAAGCTCGGCATCACCTGCCGGGCGATACCCAGCGCGCAGCCTGACAAGCGCGACTTGCTCGTTGCCTATCTGGAAGGTGAGCCGGAAGGCCGCGCGCAACTGGCTGAAATGTTCGGCGGCGAAGCCAACTCACTTTCGGATGCCGATTTCGCGGCCATTGCTCAACCGGTTTTGGAGATGCTTGAGGGCAAAGTAGGTGCCAACCCCAACCTAAATGTCCGGTTGTTGGCGTTCTGCCCGATAGACAAGGCCAAGAAACAAATCAGCCTCAACCGCAGTCTGCGTGTGCGGGATGTCATTCGAGCGGCGCGGGATTGGGAAGCGGGCGCACGCAACGTGCCTCAAGTGTCGGTTTGGTTTTACGACAAGAACACCGAGCAATCTGTTTTCCGCTCACACACCGCGCCATGCCCGCTTGAAATTGCTTCGACGATCAACTGGGTTTGGAGCACCAAAGCGGATGGTGGATTTACTGGAAAGTATCAACGGGCCGTATCGGTTGCCGATGCATACGATGTTTTTTTGGCGGACTCACAGTTGAGCCAAGCGAAGGCCGAAGCAGCCTTGAGGCTGCTAATTGCCAGAATGAGCACCGTCTTGGCAACAGTTGCAAACATCAAGCATCGGCAGGAATGGACAAGAAAAAACAAAATAACCCTGAGCGACGTTGTTCGCTGGCAGTCCGTCAAGACAATCGCTCTCCTCGGAATTCTCCTTCATCAACTCGGGCATTACAAAAAGGATTTTATGCAAGAACCTATCACTCAAGTCGGACGGTTGCTCGCCTTGGCGGACAGCCTGCATTTGCAATACTGCAAACATATACGCGACGGCAAATCGCCCTCGCAACTCATTGGCAACGCCCTGTTCAACACTGCTCTCGAACAGCCGGTTTTTGCGCTGGCGCGATTGGCGGAGCGATTGACTCCCTACCAAGCCTGGGCGCGAACATTCCAAAGTAATGATCCAGAGGCAGGTGTCGGCTTGGTGAAGTATTTCCTCGGCGAGATCGCCGCCTGCACCGCCGCGATACGGTTGGATGAATTGCCGCAACGCATGACCGACACCGACAAAGCAAAACTTTTGCTTGGTTACCTTGCTGACCACCCGAAAACCGAAACCCCGAAACAATAACCTACCCGACACCAATTCGATTTATGAACACTAACAAAGACAACAACCTCGTTCCTCGCATCACTGGACTTCTGATTCTGGAAGTCCGTAAATCTAACCCCAACGGCGATCCCGAACGAGAGAGTTCTCCGCGCCAGCGTCCGGATGGCAAAGGAGAAATCTCGCCTGTTTCCGTGAAGCGCAAACTCCGCGACCTCGTTCTTGAAAAGGAGGGCGTAGTCTGGAGTGAAATAAAAGCATCACTCGGTTTGTCTGATGATAATTTCCAAATCCTGGAGAGCCGTGGACGCAACCGTGATGAGATCAAAAAGAAAATGGAGCCGAAGGACGGCAAGATCGGCCAGGGGTTCATTGATGCCTATTGGGATGGCCGTCTTTTCGGCAACACATTCCTTGAAGAAGGCGGGGCGGATACGATTCGTGCTGGTGTTGCCCATTTCGGCGTTGGTGTTTCCATCGCTCCGATAGACATTGAATTCTCGACTTGGACCAGCAAGTCCGGCGTCGAAGCTGGAAAAGATCGTGGCATGGCTCCGATGGCGTTCCGTGTCGTGAAGCATGGTCTGTATGCCGTTCCGTTTTTCGTGAACCCGAACCAAGCGCATAAAACCGGATGCACGAAACAGGATGTGGATTTGATGCTGCACCTACTCAAACATACTTACACCAGCACCCGCTCGGTTGTCCGCTCAATGGTCGAGGTTGTTCACGCTTACACGCTCACCCACAAGAGCCGCGCAGGTTCGGTTTCTGATTTCGCGTTCCTTGACGCGCTCACACCGAGGAAACTGGAAAAGCCTTCCGAGTCGCTGGCGGATTACGGCGCGCTTCCAACCTGGGAGAAAATCAAAGACCAGCCCATCCGCCCCGAAAGCAAGGTGACGTTTGCGCAATGCGGTGAATACCACGACTACGCCTTGTGAGCGAATCCGCGACCACGCTTGAACCGCTGGCCCACAGCGCCCGCGATGGCGCACCAGAACAATCGTATCGTGACCACGCGGGGAATGTCTTCCGTGATGCGACAAGGTTTGCACGGGCAGCGGCAGCGTTGTCGCCCAAGTGGCGCGGTTCATTTGTGGCAGCGGTCGAACGGGCGGCGGCGTATCACGACCTCGGCAAATTGGATGAGTTGTTTCAGGAAGTTCTGCGCCACAACCGGAAGAACAAACACGGGTTCAATCACGTCGAAGCGGGCACGGCGTATTTGCTGCGTCTGAAACAATTCGAGGCGGCATTCACGGCCTACGCGCATCACATCGGGCTGCCCTCGTTTCCCAAGGAGAAGGCCAAGTTTGCCAATGGTCAGAATCTCGTCTTTCGCGACACCGGCGATTTAGAAGGGCTGGGACAAGCCGCATGGCAACGAACCAACGAGCATCTGGAAAGTTACCTGCATCATCACCACAACCTGTTTGCTCCTGTAACGCCAGTCGCCAATCCGCACTTCACAGGCTTGGTTCGCCGGCTCGCTTTGTCCTGCCTCGTGGACGCCGACCACTCGGACACGGCGCGGCATTATCGGAATGAACGCGAAGTTTCCGCTCCCGACTTGCGTGCAGCGGAGCGGTTGGCGCGGTTGGATGAATACGTAGCGGCGTTGTCGGCGAAGAACCCGCCAGCGAATGACCGAGAACAGCAGCGGCTCAAACTGCGACAGGACGTTTATCGCGCCTGTCGTGAACGGGAAGTCAAAACCGACGAGCGCATCCTTGCTTGCGACAGTCCGGTGGGCACGGGCAAGACCACCGCAGTCATGGCGCATCTGTTGCGGGTGGCGGCGGAGCGCAAGTTGCGCCGCGTGTTCGTCGTGCTGCCGTTCACCAACATCATTGATCAGTCAGTGGACGTTTATCGCCGCGCGTTGTGTCTGACCGGTGAGTCCAAGGAAGCAATGGAGAATGTGGTAGCCGCCCATCATCATCGCGTGGATTTCTCCAGCTATGAGGCGCGATGTCTTGCCGCGCGTTGGGATTCACCCATTGTCGTCACTACCGCCGTGCAATTCTTCGAGACACTGGCCGCTCGTGACACGGCTTCGTTACGAAAGCTCCATCAGGTGGCTGGCAGCGCTATCTTTGTGGATGAGGCGCACGCCGCCGTTCCGCCAGCGCTCTGGCCGCAGATGTTTCGCTGGTTGCGGGAACTGTGCGAGGAGTGGGGCTGCCATCTGGTGCTGGCCTCCGGCACGTTGCCGCGTTTCTGGAATCGCCCCGGCTTTCTTCAAGAGGGTGAGCGGTGCGAGATTCCCGATCTCATCGAGACGGAAGTCCGGGCAGAGACAATGACGTTTGAGGAGAAGCGTGTCGCTATTTGCAGAGAGCCACAGCCCATGTCCGTTGAAAGTCTGGCTGATTTCGTTCATAACAAGCCCGGCCCGCAACTGGTCATTTTCAACACGGTGCAATCCGCAGCCGTATTTGCGCACTATCTCCGAGATGACTGCAAACAGGGCTTGAATGTTGAACACATTTCCACCGCGCTGACACCGCGCGACCGTTCCCAAACCGTGGCGCGGGTGAAAGAACGTCTCGCTGCGAAGGAAACGGATTGGACGTTGGTGGCGACAAGTTGCGTGGAAGCGGGTGTGGACTTTTCGTTCCGCACCGCGTTCCGCGAAAGCTGGGGATTGGTGAACCTGCTGCAAATTGCCGGTCGCGCCAGTCGTTCGGGCGAATACGACGACGCAGAGGTTTGGGATTTTCGGCACGATGCGGACAAAGGGTTCTCGCTGCATCCGCAGGCGAAACTCTCGCGGCGCATCTTGGAACAAGTATTTGCGGAGTGCGCGGGCAAGAATCGTCAGCCCGCCCCGGACGATTGCACAGATGCGCTCCAGCGCGAGATCTTGCAAGACCACGGTGAAAAGGCTTCGCGCATGGATGAGATTTTCCAAGCGGAGAAGGACGCGGATTACCCGCAAGTCGCCAAGTTGTGCCGTATCATTGATGCTGCTACCAAAACGGTTGTGGTCGAGCCGGGTCTGATTCAGCGGTTGGAGAATCCTGACCGCAAACAATGGCCGGGGTGGCGAGAATTGATGCTGGGCAGCGTGCAGTTGTGGGCGAACCGCTTGGACGCGGGGAAATTGCCCGTGAAACCGCTCGGCCATGACGGCGAGCTTTGGGCGTGGATCGGAGAATACAACCCGTTCCTTGGCTACATGGCTGGCGTGCTGCCATTGTTGCGAGCGGGCAGGACGGGGTTTGAACCATTGTGATTCAAAATGATTGCAAGCTGGCAATTAAAATGGGAATGGATTATCTATTGAAACTATGAGTGCGAAAGACATCTTGTTGGAAGTGGCGGACAAGCTGCCGCCGGACGCCACGCTCGTTGATGCCATTTACGAGTTGGAATTCCGACAGGCGGTGGAGGAGGGATTGGCATCGCTGGATCGCGGCGAGCGGATTCCGTTGGAAGAAGCCCGCAAACGCATCCCGCAATGGATTTCAAAGTATTCCTCTCCGACGACGCGTTGAGCGATTTTCTTCGCGGCCATCGCCGGGCTTGTCGTGGCTCAAATTGTGGTGCATAATTGGCATGAATGAACTGGATCCAGAACATCGCCCACTGGCGCAGCCTGACGCCGGAAGCCAAACTCCGCCGTCGCTGGGAAACTATCCCGGCGGACGTGGCGCAGAGCATGGCGTTCGAGGGGGAACCGGTGCCGCTGGAGATCATCCGCGCGACACTCGACCGGATCGAGCCACCCGCTTTGTTGAAACGGCCCGCGGGATTCTCAGCTACGCACAGTTAGCCCCGCTGCTGGCGGAAAGGGTGACCGCCGCCGAGACGGAAATTTACCGGGAGGTTTTTCAAATCCGCCCGCTGGATGAATCGCTGCTGCTTGACCTGCACGCCCGTGTCTGCGGCGACTTGGTGCCGGATTGGGCCGGACGCTGGCGTTCCATTGAGGTCGTGGTAGGAAAGCTTCGGCCGCCGCCGGCTTACAGCGTCGCGGGACAGATGCGGGATTATGCCCTTGATCTCCAGGCGCGCTGGCCGGAGGCGGCGCGGATGGTTTCAGACCTGACGCTGGAATTTTTGAGCTGCGCGGAAGGGCGTTTCCTTGCCATTCATCCTTTCCAGGATTTTAATGGCCGCACGATTCGGCTCTTTCTTTTGGAGTTGCTCCGTCGCCTTGATCTGCCGCGCGTGGTGCTGGCGGTTGAATCCGCCGAGGATCGCGCCGTTTATTTTGCCGCCTTGGAATCCGCCGATCAAGCCGACTTTCGTCCACTAATGGAAATCTGGCGGCAAAGGTTCACGCGGATTGAACCCGTTCAACCAACATGAGCGCGGATCGAACTGGTCAGCCAGAGACGGTGCGGCCCCCAATCGAGCTGCTCCCGCTATCGCTGCTCAACGATTTTCTCTACTGCAATCGCCGGGCGGCGTTAAAAGTGGTCGAGGGCTGGCGTTCGGCCAACCAGCACACGGCGCGCGGTGACATTGTCCACGAACACGCCGACTTGCGCGGTTATGAAATTGCCAAGGGCGTGAAACTTCTTCGCGCGTTGCCGGTTTTTTCCGACCGGCTGGGCTTGAACGGCAAGTGCGACATCGTGGAAGTTCACCCTCACCCGGCCTGCGGCCACCCTCTCCCATCGGATGGGAGAGGGGCTGGGGGTGAGGGCACGCTGTTCCCCGTTGAATTCAAAGTCGGCAAACGCCGGCAGTGGGAAAATGACGACGCCCAGCTTTGCGCCCAGGCATTGTGTCTTGAGGAAATGTTTCAAACCACAATTCCGCGCGGGGCCGTTTTTCACGCGGACAGCAAACGCCGACGCGAAATTGAATTCTCGCCCGAACTGCGGACGTTGACGGAAAAAACCATCGGCGACCTTCACGCCTTGCTGGATTCAACGGCCATTCCGCGTGCGGTGTTTCGCGAAGCGTGCGAGGAATGTTCGCTCTACGAAATTTGCCAGCCGCGCGTGACCAGCCAGCCAGCGGCATTGCATCATGCCGCCGAACGATTATTTGAAACCTGATTCCGCGACCATTATCAAATCATGGAGGTTCAACAAAACACACTTTATCTGACGACGCCCGGCAGTTATGTCGCGCGCGACCATCTGACGTTGCAAGTGGAAGTGCCGTTGTTTCCGGCGGACTTGCCGTCGCAGGAACGCACCCGCGACAAAGCCGACGACTGGCGCAAACTTTCCATTCCGATTCATCACTTGGAATCCATTTGCGTTTTCGGTGCCAGCACCATCAGCCCGCCCGCGCTGGATTTATGCTGGGAACACGGCGTGGCCGTGAACTACCACAGCGAGTTTGGTTATTTGCAGGCGCGCATGACCGGCGTGGCGGATACCAGCGTGATGTTGCGCCGCGCCCAATTTCGCGCGGCGGACGAACCGGCCAAGTGCGTGGCCATCGCCCGGCAGATCATCGCCGGTAAAATCCAAAATTCCCGCAACAGCCTGTTGCGTGCCGCCCGGGAAAATGACAACGCAGCCGAACAAGAAAAATTGCAGGAAGTCATCGAGAGCCTGGCGAGACAACTGCAATCTCTCGCCGGGCAGACCGACATGGAAAAAGCGCGCGGCGCGGAAGGCATGGCCGCGCAACTTTATTTTTCCGTGTTCACGTTCATGCTCAAACAGCAGCGCGAAACTTTTACCTTCAACACCCGCAGCCGTCGCCCGCCCCGCGACCGCGTGAACTGCCTGCTGTCATTTCTTTACGCACTGGTGCGGCATGATTGTGTGTCGGCGCTCACGAGCATCGGCCTTGATCCGTTCGTCGGCTTTCTTCATGTGGACCGGCCCAATCGTCCATCGCTGGCGCTGGACTTGATGGAGGAATTTCGCCCGTGGCTGGCTGACCGGCTGGCTGTCACGCTCATCAACCGGCAGCAAATCGCGCCGGAACATTTTGTGGAACGCGAAGGCGGTGCGGTGGAATTCAGCGACGTTGGCCGCAAACTCGTCATCAAAGCCTATCAGGAACGCAAACAGGAAACTTTGAAACATCCGCTGCTGGACCAAAATTTACGCATCGCCCAGATGCCGTATATTCAGGCGCGCATTTTGGCGCGGCATTTGCGCGGCGACATCGCGGAATACGTTCCGCTCGTTCCCAAATAAATAATTTCACCATGCTGATTCTCGTTACCTATGATGTTTCGACAGTGGAAAAAGCCGGCGTTCGCCGATTGCGCCGCGTGGCGCAGGCGTGTGAAGATTACGGCGTGCGCGTCCAGAAAAGCGTGTTTGAATGTCAGGTTGGTCAGACCGAATGGGTGCAGCTTAAAGACCGGCTCTTGCGGGAAATCAAAGACGACCAAGACTCGCTGCGGTTCTATTATCTTGATGATACGGCCAAACAGAGGATTGAGCATCATGGCGTGGACAAACCAATTGATTTTGCCGAACCGCTGATTTTATGATCACGCTTCCGCGAACCATAAGTGACGGCTTGCAGGCCGGGGTTTCGCGCCAGTGGGCAAACACAATGGCGTCGCATAATTTCCATCGTTCTTTGACATCTAACATACTGCTGCATGTTAAGATTTGGCAGGTTAGCGGAAATGGGCTACAAAGCTCTTGCAACTTCGCCAGTTAGGCAGGTTGCAGTCGCCCCGGTCACGTGACCGGGGCGCGGATTGAAACTTCTGTCGCCGTCTTCACCAATCAAAAGTATCACGTCGCCCCGGTCACGTGACCGGGGCGCGGATTGAAACCACCGAGCGGCCACCGCTGCGCGAGCCTGTTCAGGTCGCCCCGGTCACGTGACCGGGGCGCGGATTGAAACAAGGGCGTGCAGAGGCGTCTGGACGCCCTCTGGCGTCGCCCCGGTCACGTGACCGGGGCGCGGATTGAAACCTTCCAAGTGGCGTTGCCAATACCAACGTATGCGGTCGCCCCGGTCACGTGACCGGGGCGCGGATTGAAACATCGAGTGGGATTCATTTTAGCTTGACTGACCCGTGTCGCCCCGGTCACGTGACCGGGGCGCGGATTGAAACAATGTAGATGCCAGCCCGTTTGCTCGTTCGTGAAGTCGCCCCGG
>DATCBW010000064.1:0-2551 GCA_036511615.1 Verrucomicrobiia bacterium
CCATTCCGCTTTCATTTCTGTTTGCCATGACCGGCATGGTTCAAGGGAAGTTATCCGGCAACTTGATGAGTCTTGGCGCGATTGATTTCGGGCTGATAGTGGATGGCGCGGTGGTCATTGTTGAAAACATCGTCCGCCAACTCGCGGCGCAACAACACCAACTAAGGCGGCGCTTGACCAACGAAGAACGCACTCACGCAATTTTGAGCGCGAGCAAGGAAGTCGCCAGTCCGATGTTCTTTGGCGTGCTCATCATCACGATTGTCTATGTGCCGATTCTGACGCTCACTGGCGTGGAAGGAAAAATGTTTCATCCAATGGCCATCACCGTCATGCTTTGCCTGGGTGCGGCATTGGTGCTGGCGTTGACCCTCATGCCCGCCCTCTGCTCGTTTCTACTTTGTGGCGAGCTTAAAGAAGGTGACAATCCCGTCATCCATCTCGCCAAAATACTTTATCGCCCGGTGTTGCAACGGACGCTGCGACATCGTTGGCCGGTGGTGGGTGGTGCGGTGATTTTGTTTCTGCTGGCGCTGGTTGTTTTCAATCAATTGGGCGCGGTGTTTGTACCGCGATTGGATGAAGGCTCGATGCTGGCGATGGTTTTCCGAACGAATAGCATCAACTTGGATGCTTCGCTCGAAATGCAGAAAAAAACTGAAAAGATATTGTTGGCGCGGGTGCCGGAAATTGAGCGCGTCTTTTCCCGCATCGGCACGTCCGAGATCGCCACGGACCCAATGCCGCCGAGCCAGACCGATTTTTACATCTTCTACAAACCGGAAAAGCAATGGCGCAAAATTGACGGACACGCCGCGAGCAAGGATGAACTCGCGAAAACAATTATCGAGGAACTGGAAAAGGAGGTGGCCGGTCAGGAAATCATCATGTCGCAACCGATTGAAATGCGCTTCAATGAACTCTTGGAAGGCGTTCGCTCGGACATCGCCGTGAAAGTTTTTGGCGATGACTACGACGTGCTTGAAAAAATCGCCGCCCAAGTGAAAGAGCTTTTGGAGAAAATTCCCGGTGCCGGCGAAGTGGAATTTGAAGCCTCTGGTCGCGTTCCCATGTTGGAAGTTCATGCCAACCGCGACGCGCTCGTGAAATACAATTTACATGCGGCAGAAGTGAACAATGCCATCGCCACGGCCCTTGGCGGGCAGACCGTGGGGGCGTTGGTGGAAGGAAACCGTCGTTACGACATCGTGGTGCGAATGCCGGAGGAACTTCGCGAAAAGATGGATGAGATTCACAACCTGCCTGTGCGCGTCGGCGAAAGCGGGTTGCTGCCTTTAAGCAAGGTGGCCGACTTCAAAATCGCCGCCAGCGTTGATCCCATCATGCGCGACTCGGGCCAGCGTCGCGCCGCCATCCTTGTGAACCTGCGCGGTCGCGACGTGGAAAGTTTTGTGCGTGAAGCGGAGCGGAAGATAAAAGAACAAGTCAAAATTCCACAAGGCTACACGATTGAGTTCGGAGGACAGTTCAAGAATCTTCAAGCGGCTCGCGCGCGTCTGGCTGTGGTCGTGCCGGTGGCGCTGGCCATGATTTTTGTGCTCGTATTCATGGCTCTCGGCAGGTGGCGACACACGCTGCTCATTTACTCCGGCATCCCGCTCGCGGCGACGGGCGGCGTGTTTGCGCTATGGGCGCGCGGAATGCCGTTCAGCATTTCGGCGGGCGTCGGTTTCATCGCATTGAGCGGCGTCGCGGTGCTCAATGGTTTGGTGATGATCAGCTACTTCAACCAACTGCGCGAACAAAATAAGCGCATCACCGAAGTCGTCGTCGAAGGCGCGTTGACACGATTGCGCCCCGTGTTGATGACCGCGCTCGTCGCCGGCTTCGGTTTCGTGCCGATGGCGATTGTGACCGGCGCGGGTTCAGAAGTACAACGACCGCTGGCAACGGTCGTTATCGGCGGTATTGTCAGTTCGACTTTCTTGACGCTTATTTTGCTGCCAACGCTCTACGAGTGGATTGAGAAAAAGCAAAAAACGAATGAAAATGACTCTGTGACCGCAACCTGAATCCAGAGAACTCGGTTACTTGACCAGACGGTGGTCTTCCAAGATCACGCGATCGGCTTTCGCGTCAATCGTGATCGTGGAGAAACGAGAAAGAACCCCGTTGCCGAGCAAACCGGCCTCGCCGGGGAAAATGGCTTTTTGATGCAGACCCGTCGGCACGTTCTCGAATTCATGTTCGCCGATGCCCACAGTCGTTGTGGTTTGTGGAATGGAAATTTGAGTCAACCCAATGGCTATTTGGTGGGCACACTGGTCGGGGACATCCGAACTCACCCACTGCAACCCCGTCGAGCAACCTGTGTCGAGCCTCACCCATTGGCGTTTGCGGCCATCCACGCTGATGGACACGCGCATTCCGCACGAACGGAGCTGAAGCGGCACGGTTTCGTCGGATTTTCTGGTCTTCTCCGGTTTCAGAAGACGGATTTTTTGCGCGTCGAAATCAATCTGCACCACATGATCGCAAAAGAAATCCGCTCCGATAAGGCCGTCCACGGTTTGTTCACACGAACTGCTTA
>DATCBW010000065.1:0-8006 GCA_036511615.1 Verrucomicrobiia bacterium
CAAGGACCGACATGATGCCATTGGGCGTGATGACAGGCGGCGGCACGGGCGGCGGCCCCGGGTCGGTCTGAACGACCGGTGGAATGGGAACCAGGCCAAACACGTTGCGCTGGATGATTGTTGAATAGGGATTGCCGGACACCGCCAGATCATCCGCCGGCGCCGCAATGGAAAACAGCAGCACCACCGCCGTGCCGGAAATGATTTGTGCGCCAAGTTTCATGTCTGGAATATAACCGTTAGATTGATGAACACCAAATGCAATTCAAAGTTGCGCGGATGTTTTGCCGCAAGTTCGCGTATTCATTGACGGACACGACGCTGGTTTTCTATCTTCCTCCGTCACCGTCACTCAAACCATGAGCATCGCCCCTGTCATTTGTTTCGGCCAGCAACCGTGCGGGTTTTTCCCGAAGCGTTTCCTGGTCGCAAAAATCCGGACGGCCCGGCGGTTGCAGGCGGAGCTGGGCGGCGAGATTGTTTTCTTTTACCACGACAGCGACCACGATCCGCGCGAAACGCAGACGATCCTGCGTCATCGCAAAACCAATGAACCGGCCAAGCTCAATTTCGCCTTCGCGAACCGGCTTCAGCGGAAATTTTCGCCGCAACATCTCAAACGAATTCCCGCCGGCTGGCAGGACAAAACACTGCTCCAGTTGCCCAATTATGTTGAGCGCCCGTTGATTGAAATTTTCAAGAACACTGCCGCCGCCAACGTCGCTGATTTCTGTCTTGAGATGTATCGCGCCATGAATTTGCTTGATGGCATCTGGGTGGTGCGGTCAAGCGACCCGGCCATCCGCCGGGCGGCCTGCGACATTTCGGAATTTTTCGTGGACGTTCCGTATGAAGGCGAAATCGTCCGCGCCCGTTTCAACGCTGAAACGACGACGCTGGTTTTGCACGAAGGCGGAAATTCGTTTGTCACCCTGCCACCGACCGCGTTCATCAAGGAACAAATCAACCCGGCGCGCGACACGCGGCTGCGCTGGATGCAATCCATCGTGCATTGCACGCATTACGTTGCCGGTGCCGGCGAAAAAGCCTATCTTCGCCCGGAAGATGCACCAGAAATCACTTTTATAAATCGTGAAACGATTGAACGTTCCGATGAAGCATATACTGAAATCCTGTCTTGAACCCGCGCCGTTGCTGGCCTTCGG
The DNA here is from genome assembly GCA_036511615.1 of Verrucomicrobiia bacterium. Taxonomy (GTDB): domain Bacteria; phylum Verrucomicrobiota; class Verrucomicrobiia; order Limisphaerales; family UBA11358; genus UBA11358. The sequence continues at coordinate 1,167 of DATCBW010000065.1, forward strand.
CGCGCATCCCGACGACATTGAGTTCGGGTGCGGCGGTGTCATTGCAAAGGAAACGCGTGCCGGTCGCGCGGCGCATTTTGTCATTTGCTCGCACGGAGAAGCCGCCTCCCACGGCACGCCCAAACAGCGGATGATCGAAACAAAAAAATCCGCCAAGCTGCTGGGCGCCTCGCTCGAATTCATCGAACTGGATGGGGATGCGCACCTCGAAGTTCGCGCTGTTCATGCCATCAAACTGGCGGGCATCATCCGCCGCGCGCGACCAGGCATCGTGCTCGCGCCAAGTTTGGTCGAAAATCAGCATCCCGATCATTTCCGGTTGGGGCAGCTCGTGCGCGATGCCTGCCGGCTCGCCCGTTATGGCGGCGTCAAGGAACTGCGCAAGTTGCCGCCCCATACAATGGAACAACTGTTTTATTACGCGGTGACGCCCGAAGCGGAGCCGGCCAATACCACTCCGTTGTTGATTGACATTTCCGCGCCGGAAATTATCGGCGCTTGGACGACAGCGATGGAAGCGCACGCTTCGCAGGTTTCCGCGCGCAATTATGTGGAACTGCAACTGACGCGAGCGCGTTTGCGCGGGCTGCGGGCGGGCGCGGGCCATGCCATCGCCTTGTTTCCGAACGATCCGCTTGTGCTCGACTCGCTGACGTCAGTGAGCTGCGGCGCGCGACGATTTTGATATGGCTTCCGGCGGCTCCCTCAAAATCGGCATCACCTGTTATCCGTCCGTGGGCGGGAGCGGCATCCTGGCCACCGGTCTCGGCGAGGAACTGGCGCGGCGCGGACACGAGGTGCATTTCATCAGCTACGAACGCCCGTTCCGGCTGCCGGAAAATTCGCCGCTGCTTCATTTCCATCCGGTCATCATCAACGAATATCAATTGTTCAAATATCCCGATTACACCCTGCCGCTTTCGGTGAGAATGGCCGAAGTGAGCCGCGACTTCGGGCTTGATGTTCTTCACGTTCATTACGCCGTGCCACACGCGACGGCGGCGATTCTTGCGCGCTCGATGCTGCCGCCCGGGCGTGCGCCGCGCGTAGTCACGACGTTGCACGGCACCGACACCACGCTGCTCGGCTGCGATCCGGGCTATGGACCGGCCATCCACCATGCGCTCACGTGTTCGGATGCGGTCACGGCGGTTTCGGCTTATCTGAAGGCTGAAACCGAGCGCGTGCTGGGATTCAACGGGCCGCTGGAGGTCATCCACAATTTTTTTGTGCCGCGGCCGCCGCGTCGTTCGCGCGAAGAAGTGCGCCGGGAACTTGGCCTGGCGGACAACGAGGTGATGATCCTTCACTCCTCAAATCTTCGCCCGGTCAAACGCATTGATCTCCTGCTCGAAACCGTCGCGCGCGTCCGCCCGCGCGAATCCTTTAAGCTCATAATTCTGGCGGGCGGAAGTTTCGAGCCATACCTCAAGGACGTGCAGCGGCTGGGTCTGAAAGACCGCGTGACCGTGCGCGAGAACGTGAATGAAATCGAAGATTACCTGCAGGCCGCCGATCTTGGACTGTTCACGTCCGAGACAGAGAGTTTTTGCTTGAGCATACTTGAGGCAATGTATTTTGGCCGTCCGAGCATCGCCCGGCGCGCCGGCGGAATTCCAGAGGTGGTGGAGGACAACGTGAGCGGACTTTTGGTGCCGTCCGACAATCCGGACGCCCTGGCGCGGGCGATTGAAAGTTTGATTCAGGATCCGCAACGCCGGATGGCCATGGGTGAGGCAGCGCAACGCCGGGCGCGCGCGCAGTTTTCCGCCGAGGTCATCGTGCCGTGTTACGAGGCGCTTTACCGCCGAGTTTGTCTTTGAACCGGGCGCTTCATACAATCCTTTAATAATCCTTTAATTGATTTCGCCGGCGTTTGCGGCGATTATGTTGGTAGCAATTAAATCGAATTACATTTTATGAGTTCCGAACAAAAAATTCTGACGCGCGACGTGGAGGCCTCCGTGGTTCCCATCGGCACCAAGGTCACGCTCCAAAAGGGCGAGACCGCGCACATCACGCAATCGCTCGGCGGCGCTTTCACCGTCATCGTCAACGGCAACATGTTCCGCATCGCCGAAAAGGACGCCGACGCGCTCGGCATCGAAATATCGATTGCGCCCACCGCTTCGACCACGCCGAGCGGCCCGCTCACGCAGGAACAGCTTGAGAAACAGATGTGGGACGCGCTCAAAACCTGTTACGACCCGGAGATTCCCGTCAACATCGTGGATCTCGGCCTGATTTACGATTGTCACCTCACGCCCATCGGCGAGAACAATTACAAGGCCGACGTGAAAATGACTTTGACCGCGCCCGGTTGCGGCATGGGACCGGTGCTCGCGCAGGACGTGCAGAACAAACTCATCTCGCTCGAACCGATTGACGAGGCGAACGTCGAACTCGTCTGGGATCCGCCATGGAATCAAGGCATGATGACCGAGGCGGCGAAGCTGCAACTTGGTTTGTTGTAAAACGGAACAATGAGCTACACAGCAGACAAGCGACTATCGTTCAAGCCATATCGGGTAGTGCTTGAAAGTGTTCAAACCCAGTTTGACTTGATTCGCTTTTCTCTGAAAGTCATCAAACTGAAAGACCGAAAGCAATTTTTCAAGCAGAAGGCGGAGAAAAAGCTGGCTGATAATGAGAAGTTTCGAAACTTTCTAAAACAACATAGGCTTAATTCAGACGAAGACACGGATAAGATTGCAGATGAGAGAATTGAATCAATCAAATCGGAGCTTCGGCGCGAAAATCGCGCTGGCAATCTTCATGCTATTTCAGAATTTACAGAAGACCGATTAAACCAAAGTGAGTTGTTGCTGTTGGTTGCTCATTTTGAGTCGTTCATGAAATTGGTGCATGAAACATTTCTACTCGCCGCGCCAAATAAGGTGTTTGGAAAAGGTTTTCGTGATGACCAAAATCCAAAAATCCCAATAAAGGAAATTTTTGATTCGACCCAGAACTATTGGAACACGCAAAAATTTCTAAAAGAACTTGTGGCCAAGGAAGTGAAGTGGTTGGACTCTCAAAACATAGAAACAAAAGCGGATTATTTTAACCAAAATTTTGGAATATCGTTTGGTAATGCAAAGGACATTGAAGAATTGAAATCAATCATGCGGCGAAGAAACCAGATCAGCCATGAAATTTATGAGCCACCCAAAAATAATGACGAGATGCTCATAGCTGTTTTAGAAAAAGGAAAAGAACAGCCTTTAGTTACAGACCCCATGCTCATAAAGGCGCGTCGATTCTTTTATTGGATTCCACAAAATTGTTTTAATCACGGTGCGAAGACATATCAGAGTTATTTTAAGCGTTTTTGATCTTTTGAATGAGTGAAGTGAAAACAATTGACTGGTCTGCGCTGCGAAAGGATTTTCCGATCCTCGATCAGAAAGTCCACGGCAAGCCGCTGATTTATTTCGACAACGCCGCCACGTCGCAAAAGCCGCGCGCGGTGATTGACGCGCTGGTGCATTACTACGAACACGACAACGCCAATGTCCATCGCGGCATCCACGAGTTGAGCAACCGCGCGACGAACGCGTTTGAAGCCGCACGCACGCGCGCCGCGAAATTCATCAACGCCAAGAGCGCCGACGAAATCGTCTTCGTGCGCGGCACGACCGAAGGCATCAATCTCGTCGCGAGTTCGTGGGGAACGAAAAACCTCAAGCCCGGCGACGTGATTCTGCTCACGGAAATGGAGCATCACAGCAACCTCGTGCCCTGGCAAATGCTCGCGCAAAAAACCGGCGCGAAAATTTCCTATCTTCCCGTCACCGGCGACGAAGGCTTGCTTGATTTGTCCAAGCTCGACTCGTTGCTCACGAAGCAAGTCAAGATTTTCTCTTTGGTTCACATTTCCAATTCGCTCGGCACGTTGAATCCGGTGGCCGAACTTTGCGCCCGCGCGCGCAAGCTCGGCATCGTCACGCTCGTGGATGGCGCGCAAAGCGCCGGGCATCTGCCCGTGGATGTCCAGGCCATCGGCTGCGATTTTTTTGCGTTCTCCGGCCACAAGATTTGCGGGCCGACCGGCATCGGCGTGTTGTGGGGACGGCAGGAAATTCTCGAGGCCATGCCGCCGTATCAGGGCGGCGGCGAAATGATTTTGACCGTCGGCTACGACAAGACGGAATTCAAACACGCGCCGCACCGGTTCGAGGCCGGCACGCCGGATATTTCCGGCCCGATCAGTTTGCACGCCGCGATGGATTATCTCGACGCCATCGGCCGTGAAAACATCTGGCGGCACGATCAGGAACTGGCGAACTACGCCTACGAAAAACTTTCCGCGCTGAAAGACATCCGCCTCTTCGGCCCGAAATTAAATTCCGCCAACCGCGCCGGCCTCGTGAGTTTTCTGCTCAAGGACGTCCACGCGCACGACGTGGTGACGCTGGCGGACCAGGCGGGTGTGGCGTTGCGCGGCGGGCATCACTGCACACAACCGCTGATGCACAAGCTCGGCGTGGAATCCACCGCCCGCGCGAGTTTTTATTTTTACAACACCAAGGCCGAAGTGGATGTGTTTGTGGACGTGGTGAAGGAGATTCAGAAATTTTTCGGACAATGAATTAAACCGCGAACCACAAATGTTTCCTTAGAACCGTAATTTCATTTGGCTCGTTTCTTTTAATCACGGGTGGAAAATGACGAAAGAGTTTCCAGCGCGCGGCGAGTTAAAGTTTCCGCTTCGGCGTGATTGAGAGTGCGCTCTCCGAATTTTCTTAAAAATTGTTTTTCCAGGTCTTCGAGGTAACGCAAATAGGAAGTGACGGTTTTTTCGATCACAAACCTGTCGGTTGGTAGGCGGACAATATAACTGTCCGGCTTTGCTGCATAAATCAGGAATTCTGCTTCCGTGCGTGACGGACACATGATGACTTGGCCGTCTTGGTCAACGACTTCCTGCTGCATTAGCATGGCGTGACCGAGCCGAAGGTGTTTGCCCGTCACGTTGACTTCTCTGAATGCGTTTGGTTTTCGTTCGTTGAAACCTTGCGGCCAGAACGCATCTGGAAAATTGCGTGCGCCATCGGGCACAATTCCCTCAATTACTTCGGTCAAAACTTTTCCGGTGTCACGTTCAAGACGGCTCTTGGCTTTGGTTTTGCGTTGCTCGGCCATCGAAAGGCGTTCGTTGATCATTTCATCCACGCCCGAATAAATCTCCTGCAAAACGGATTTTGATTTGAAACCCAAAGCGGTCAAAACTGCCTGGTCAAAAGCCATGCGGTCCTTTTGTTTCATTTCGTTGCTCCACCTTTCAACATCCCTGGCGGCGATTTTTGCAAAGGTGGATGTTATCGCGGAGGCATCGCGCTTCGTTAGCGCGGATGGGTTGACCGCCAAAAGTTCGCGTACATCTTCAGTTTCAAATTTTATCGCGCCGTCGCCCAAATTTGCACGGGCGGAGACTTCAATGAAAAGAGAAGCAATGGCGGAATTCAAAATTGCCGCGAGGGCTTCGGCATCAACGTCCAAATTTGTTGTCAGCATATGAAACGCCCGGTCGCTCAAAAAAGGTTTCTTTGCAAAACGCTGTGCGTAGCGGTCGCCGATGACGTAGCTCATAAAAATATCAGCCTTTTTTTCAACCGGAATCGCCCACCAGCCGACTTTGCGATTTTTTACCGACTCGACTTCTGGCCATGGAATTCCAGCGGCGGTTTTTTGTTTCTGACGGGTGACTTGTTTTTCGCCCCATTCAATGTAAGCCAGCGCGCCGCGATGTCCGAGCCGCCGCAGTTCTGGTTTAGTTTTTTTGCAAACAAAAACTTTTCCCGTCAAATGTTTTGCCGTGACCAGAACCCCGTCAACTTCTTTGGGCGACCGGAGAATTGGAACTACGTAGTCTTTTTCGATTTTCCAGTGACAAATCCGTTCTTCATCGAGATAAAAGAAATCATTCAGTCCGGTGTAGAGACCCGTCTTTACGTTTGCCACTTCTGAAACCGGCGTGAGCTTTTCTTTACATTGTTTCAGGATTTCAAAATAAATGTCTGGCGCGCGGATAAATTGCCCCCACTTGACAGTTTTTCCGGCAGCTTCCACTTCTTCCAGCAAGTCCGCCTGCGGCTTCATGCGGATGCGAAAATCATCGTCTTCAAATGTCCGCAAACCAGGAACAAGTTCACAAACTTTATTTTGCCTGTGAGCTGATTCGATTCGGCTGACCAATTTGGCGACGTTTTGCCAGCGTTCAAGCGGGTAAAGTTTTAAGTCTTGCGGAATGAGTTCAGCTAATCGGCGCTTGACTTTGACAAATTTGACGACGTTGGCGGCACACGCGGCAGCATTGTCACAGCGTTCGAGAATGGTGACGACCGTATTGACACTGCTGTCCTCAAACCACGGCTCGCAGCGGCTTTCCAAAATGGCGACGAGCTTGAATTTGCGCAGAAAAAATTTCTGCAACTCATAGCCATAATCCACATCGAGCCATGAATTGGAAGTGATGAAACCAAGACGGCCGTCGCTTTTGAGAAATGGCGCGGTGTGAAAGAAAAGATAAGCGTAAATGTCAGCCTGACCGGACAATTTTGTTTCACCATTCTTAAACAGTTCGGAGTATTTGCCGCGCCAATCCCTGTCCAAAGCCTGATCCAGTGATCTTTTGTAGCCCTTGGCTTTTTGCTCGATAAGTTCCTGCCGGATAAACGGAAAATTTCCAACGGCGGCATCGAAACTCGGAATTGTTTCGGTGATTTTAAGATTTGGATCAATGTTTGGTTTGGGTGGCGGGAATTCAAACTTGTCGCCGGGCTTTACTTCAAAGAAATCTTTGTGAACGACGCGTGGAAAATTCGCGTATTCGCTGAT
>DATCBW010000066.1:0-6774 GCA_036511615.1 Verrucomicrobiia bacterium
TCACCGGCTTTGCCGCCGCCGACCTCGCCCAACCGGGCGATTTGACGTTCGCCGAGACCGACGAATACTTCGCCGCCGCTGAAAAAAGCGCCGCCTCGGCAATCATCGCCGGGAAGAATTCCACCTCGACAGACAAAATTCTCATCCGCGTGGCGAATCCTCGCATCGCGTTTGCGAAGGCGCTCGTGGTGTTTTTTCCGGAACCAAAATTTGCCGCCGGCATTCATCCGTCCGCAGCCATTGCGGCGTCGGCGCAGATTGATCCGACCGCGCACGTCGGGCCGCATTGCACGGTTGGCGAACGCGTGAAGCTCGGCGCAAACTGCGTTTTGCAGTCCGGCGATTTCATCGGTGACGATTCCGTTCTCGGCGACGACACGAACCTGTTCCCGAATGTCACGATTTATGCGCGTTCGCAAATCGGTCGGCGCGTCCGCATCCATTCCGGCACGGTGATCGGCTCGGACGGATTTGGCTATGTTTTTGACACGTCCTTTCATCGCAAGGTGCCGCAGATCGGCAACGTCATCATCGGCGACGACGTGGAATTCGGCTCGAACGTGTCCGTGGATCGCGGCGCCCTTGGCTCGACTGTCATCGGCAAGGGCACGAAAATTGACAACTTGGTGCATATCGCCCACAACGTGGAGATCGGCGAACACAGCATACTCTGCGGACAGGTCGGCATCGCGGGCAGCGCGAAGCTTGGAAGTTATGTCGTGCTGGCCGGCCAGGTTGGCATCGCCGGGCATTTGAAAATCGGCAACCGCGTGACCATCGGTTCAAAGGCCGGCGTGATGCACAACATTCCGGACGGCGAAACCTGGATCGGCATGCCGGCGCAGCCCGACCGGCAGGCCAAACGCGTGGTCATCGCCATCCAGCGCCTGCCCGACCTGTTGAAAAAAGTCGCCGCCTGGGAAAAAAAATTCGGCGGCGAATAATTTTACCAGCCGCAAATTGAACGCCGGTTCTCCATCGCAAAACACCCGTCGCGGCGCAACGCCGTTCACCGAGGCCGGCGCGTGGCGCGACGTGGGCAAGGGCTGGCAGCCGCTCTTCGGCAGTTTTCACGGCGCGGGTTACAGCATCGAATGGCATGATTTTTTTGCGCGGCGCGAGTTCGACTGGGCCGCGAGCTTCCATCCCGACTGCGTCGAGCTGTGCCTGAATCTGGACGGCCACGGTTTTGTTGAAGGCAAAAACAGCCGCGCGGAATTCGCGCCCGGCACGGCGGGATTTTATCTGCGCAAAGATGAACCGCTGACGGCGAAGCGCGCGGTGAATGAGCAGCATCAGTTTCTCACCGTGGAGTTTTCCTGCCCGTTTCTGGCGAAACATCTCGCGGGAACTGAGGCCGTGCTGCATCCCATCGTCCGTTCGGCCATTGAGAACTGCCCGTGCGAACACGTCGCCGGCCCGACCGTGCGCCTCGGCGCGGCGCAGCAGCAGCTCATCGCCACGCTGCGGCAGCCGCCGGTTTATGCGACCGCGCAGCCGCTCTGGTATCAATGCAAGGCGCTGGAACTGGCGGTGACGTTCCTGCTCCAGCCGCCGCCGGAAAAGGAATTGTTCTGCACGCGCCAGCAGCGGCTCGCACAGGAGCGCGTCGAACAGGTGATTTTTTTGCTGAAACAAAATCTCGCCGAACCGCCGTCGCTGGAGGAGCTGGGCAAAAAAATCGGCTGCAGCCATTTTTATTTAAGCCGGATTTTTTCCGCGCAAACCGGCCAGACCATCACGCAGCATCTGCGGCAGTTGCGGATGGAACGCGCGGCGGAACTGCTCAAGTCCGGCGAACACAACGTCACCGAGACCGCGCTCGAAGTCGGCTACAACAGCCTGAGCCATTTCAGCGCGGCATTTCACGAGACGTTCGGCTGCTGTCCAGGGTTGTATCCGCTCAAGACGCCAGCCCAAAGGCCGCGCTAAAATCACTCAGCAGATTTTATTTGCCGTGAGCGCCACAGGTAAAAAATTGCCGGATACACCACCAGCACGCAGAGAGTGGAGGTGATGATGCCGCCAACCATCGGAGCGGCGATGCGTTTCATTACGTCCGCACCAGTGCCGTGACTCCATAAAATCGGCGCGAGGCCGGCGATGATGACGCACGCGGTCATCACTTTCGGACGCAACCGTTTCACCGCTCCGTGGTAGATGGCGTCACGCAAATCAGCCGGGCTTCGCATCAGGCCTTTATTCTTCCAGTCGTCGTAGGCAAGGTCCAAGTAGAGCAGCATGATAACGCCGGTCTCGGCGTCCAGCCCCGCGAGCGCGATGATGCCGACCCACACGGCCACGCTCAAATTGTAGTGCAGCAGGTAGAGCGTCCAGAACGCGCCGACGAGCGAGAACGGCACGGCCAGCAGCACGATGGCGGTCTTGATGGCGGATTTTGTGTTGAGGTAAATGATGAGCGAAATAATCAGCAGCGTCAGCGGCACGACGATGAGCAGTCGTTGCTGGGCGCGCAGCATATATTCATATTGGCCGCTCCAGAAGATGTTGTAGCCCGGCGGCAGCTTGATCCGGCCGGCGACGACGGCGGCGTTCACCGCGTGCATGGCGTTCTGGACGTAGGTGCCCACGTCAATGTCGTGGATGTCCACATAAACCCAGTCGTTGGGCACGGCGCCCTCGGTCTTGATGGACATCGGGCCGTCCACAACTTTGATGTCCGCGAGTTCGCCAAGCGGAATCTGCGCGCCGGTGGGCGTGGGAATGACGATGTCATGCGTGAGTGCGTGCAGATCGGAACGGAAATCGCGGTCGTAACGCAAATTAACGGTGTAGCGTTGCAAGCCTTCGACGGTCGTCGTCAGCGGCATTCCGCCGAGCGCAACGGAAAGCACGTCCTGCACGTCGCCGATGGTCAGGCCGTAACGCGCGATGGCGTCGCGGTTGATGTTGAATTCAATGTAATGTCCGCCCATCACGCGCTCGGCAAAGGCGCTCGCGGTGCCAGGCACTTGGCGGACGACTGCCTCAACTTGCTCGCCGATGCGTTGCAGCGTCGCCAAATCCGGCCCGGCTATTTTGATGCCGACGGGTGTTTTGATGCCGGTGGAAAGCATGTCAATGCGCGTCTTGATAGGCATCGTCCAGGCGTTGTTGAGTCCGGGAATCTGCACAGCGTCGTTCATCGCGTCCAAGAGTTCGTCCGGCGTGCGGCGGCGGTGCGCAATGACTTTGCCGTCGTCGTTCTTGATGTCCACGGCGGGCCATTCAGATTCGGGCTTGAGGCGGATGGTGGATTCAATCATGTCCAGTGGTGCGGGATCAGTCGCAGTTTCGGCGCGGCCGGCCTTGCCGAAAACGGTTGCGACTTCGGGAAACGATTTGATGATGCGGTCGGTGACTTGCAGAAGCTGGCGCGCCTTCGTCACCGAAATGCCCGGAAAGGTCGTGGGCATGTAAAGCAGGTCGCCCTCGTAAAGCGGCGGCATGAATTCCGAGCCGATGTTTTGATATGGAAAAAGTTTGCCGGCGGAAAACCCGATTTCCTGTGCGCGGCCCGGTGGCAGCAGATGCGCCACCAGCGAGTTCCACGGAAAAAACACCCAGCCGACAACCAGTCCGCCGCAGATGACGACGAGCCAGCGATATTTGATTGCAAAATCAACGACTGGTTTGTAGAGCCAGATCAAAAAGTGATTGATCGGATTTTTTTCCTCCTTCGGAATTTTCCCACGGATGAACCAGCCCATCAGCACCGGCGCGAGCGTGATGGACAGCAGCGCGGCGGCAGCCATCGAATACGTCTTGGTGAACGCCAGCGGCTTGAACAAACGCCCTTCCTGTTCCTGCAACGTGAACACCGGCAGAAACGAAACGGTGATGACGAGCAGCGAATAAAACAGCGCCGGCCCGACTTCCACCGCCGCGTCACGGATGATTTCCCAGTGCGGCTTATGACCCTGGTCGCGTTCCAGGTGCTGGTGGGCGTTTTCGATCATGATGATGACCGCGTCCACCATCGCGCCGATGGCGATGGCAATGCCGCCCAGCGACATGATGTTGGAACTCAATCCCTGCCCGAACATCACCAGGAATGAAATCAGCACCGCAACGGGCAGAATGATGATGGCCACCAGTGCGCTCCGCATGTGCAGCAGAAACGCCAGGCACACGAGCGCCACCACGATGCTTTCTTCCAGGAGCTTTTCTTCCAATGTTTTGACGGCGCGGTCAATCAGCGCGGTGCGGTCATAGGCGACGGTGACTTTCACGTCCGGCGGCAGCGACTTCATGGCCTGTGCCAGCCGTTGTTTAACGTCTTGAATCACCTGATAGGCGTTCGCACCGTAGCGCACGACGACGATGCCGCCGACGGTTTCACCGTTGCCGTTCAAGTCGGCGATGCCGCGACGTTCGTCGGGGCCAAATTGAACATTTGCCACGTCGCGCAGTAAAATAGGCACGCCATCCTTGCCGACACCAACGGCGACTTTTTTCAAGTCGTCCAGATTTTGAATGTAACCTTTGACGCGTAGAATGAATTCGGTTTCGGCAAGTTCGATGGAGCGACCGCCGACTTCGCCGTTGCTTCGCTCGATGGCCTTGCTGACATCCGACAACGACAGGTTGTAGGCGCGCAATTTCGTCGGGTCCACCGTCACCTGATATTGCTTCACAAAACCGCCCACAGATGCGACTTCGGAAACGCCCGGCACGGCGGCGAGTTGATATTTCAAATACCAGTCCTGAATCGAACGCAGGTCGGCAAGGTTGCGGTTCGTGGAATTGATGGAATACATGAACGCCCAGCCGACGCCAGTCGCGTCCGGGCCGAGCGATGGTGTGACGTTCTTGGGCAGTTGCCCGCTGATGCTGCTCAAGTATTCCAACACGCGGCTGCGCGCCCAATAAGGATCGGTCCCGTCGTCGAAAATGACATAAACAAATGAGTAGCCGTAAAACGAGTAGCCGCGCACGACTTTCGCGCGCGGCACGGAAAGCATCTTGGTCGTGATCGGATAGGTCACCTGATCCTCAACGATGTTCGGTGCCTGGCCTTCCCACGGCGTGTAGATGATGACCTGCGTGTCAGACAGGTCAGGAATGGCATCGAGCGGGATATGGCGCACCGCATAAACACCGCCGAGCACCAGCGCCACTGTCGCCAGCATGACGATGAACTTGTTCTTGAGCGAAAAATATATGATGCGCGTGAGCATGGGAATTCCTTCTTATTTCGTGGCATCCGGCAAGGTTGAATTCGTGGGTGCGTCCGGTGAAGCCATCACCGGAATCAATGTCATGCCGCAGATCGGACACTTACCGGGCTTATCCTCGTGAACGCTGTTGTGTTCGGGCATCGGGCAGGTGTAATAAAGCACCTTGCCACCGGGTTGCAGTTGCTTGAGTTCCTTCGGCGTCACCGGCACCAGCGTCATGCCGCAAATCGGACATTTGCCCGGATGATCGTAGGTGATCGAAACGTGTTCCGGCATCGGACAGACATAAACCACGCCTTCCGGTTCGGCGTTGGTGGACGAAGCCGGTTCCATTTCACTCATGTTTGTGGTGGTCGGGATTTCCGTCGCGGCGCTGGATGGTTCGCGCATTTTTTCAATCGCTTCGCGCAACTGGCTCTCCGAGTCCAGCATGAACTGTCCGGAAGTGACCACGCGCTCGCCGGCTTGCAAACCGCTGACGACTTCATACTGGTCGTGTTCGGCTTCCAGACCCAGCACGACGGTGCGCGGATCGAATTTTCCGCCGGGCAGCGCGATGAATACCGTGTTCTTCTCGCCGCTGCGCAGCACCGCCGAATCCGGCACCAGCAGCGCCGACGGTTTCAATTCGGAAACGATCTGCGCAGAGACAAACATGCCGGGCTTGAGAAAATAACCGGGATTTTCAAATTCCAGTCGCACGCGTGCCGTGCGCGTCTTTTCATCCACGTTCGGATAAATGTAGGTGACGCGTCCGCGAAACTCGCGGTCGGGCAGCGAGGACAGCTTGACCGTGGCCTCTTGGCCAAGCTGAACGTAAGGCAAATCCTGTTCATAGACTTGCGCAAAGACCCAGACGATGCCGAGGTCGGCCAGCCGGTAAAGTTTCATGCCCGCGTCCACCATCTGGCCTTGCACGATGTTTTTATCAATCACAAAACCGTCCGCCGGCGCGAGAACCTGCAGCGCCTTGCGTGCTTCGCCGGATTTTTTGAGCGCGGCGATTTGCGCGTCCGAAATGTCGAAGAATTTTAATTTGTCCAGTGCCGCCTCGCGCAATGCCAACGCGCTGGAATCACTGTTTGTTCCCAGCACCGCCAGATACTCGGCCTCGGCGCTGTAAAGTTCGGGCGAGTAAATTTCAAACAACGGCTCGCCGCGCATCACCAACTGGCCGGTGGCATCCACGTCCAGTTTTTCAATCCAGCCCTTGAACTTCGTTGTCACGTCCGCCAGCGCCGTTTCGTTGTAATCAATCGTGCCGACGGTGCGGATGGTCCGGCGCAGCGGACCGCGCGTGATTTCCGTAGTCTGAATGTTCATCAATTGAATTGTCGCCGGATCAATTGCGATGATGGAGGAATTTGCGGCCGTCGCCTCGTCGGCATAAACCGGCACCATGTCCATGCCCATGCTGTCTTTGCCAGGCTGGGGACTGGTCTCGCCCGGCATCATCGTGGATTTGTAGTCGAGAATTTTGTGTCCGCCCGCCGACGCTTCGGTGCCCGCCGTTTTGTGAACCGGTTCCAGCTTCATGCCGCAAATCGGGCAGTTGCCGGGGTGATCCTGAATAATCCACGGGTGCATTCCGCAG
>DATCBW010000067.1:0-7464 GCA_036511615.1 Verrucomicrobiia bacterium
CCGATACAGGCCGTTGCCGGTGACATGGCCCCAGTCGGAGCAGCCGAGTTTGTCAGAAATGTTTTTTTCGACGAAGCGGCCAACCCAACGGCCTTCGCAGGCGCGCAGGCCGTCGTCGGGCATCCCGTTGTCGTCGGGGTCGGTCTGGATGCCTCGTCCGCCGGGATGCTTGCCGTGGGGCGCGATGACCATGCGCAGTTTGGGCGGCAGCGGGCGCGGTTGCGGCGCGAGGAAAACGTCATCCCACGGCGGCAGCATGGCGTTGAGCGCGGCGACTTCCAGGTCCACAGGCGGACAATTGGCGACGTGGAGTTCGCGCAGGTTCGGCGTCTGGCCCAGCGGTGAGAAGTCGCGCGGAGTGCTGGCGTTCAACTCGAATTTGAACTTGGTGTCGAAGGTGGCGCATTGCAATTTGGGCAGACGCGCGAGCGGCGCGACGTCCAGCGGCGCGAAGCCATTGCAGGTGAAACAGGTCAGTTGCTCCAGCGCCGTCAGCGGCGCAAACGTGCGCGTGTTGGATTCGATGGTCAAATTGCGCAGGCGTGGGAACGCCTCGATGCCGTCCAACCGTTCCACGCCGGCGAGGGTCAGAAATTCGCACGCGGGCAGTTGCGGGAGGTCGCGCACGTTGCGGGCATCCAGCGGCACGCAGCGCAACACGCCCCGGCGCACTTTGGGCCAGGAAATGCCGCGCGGCAGCGCCAGCAGATTGCCTTCCAGCGTGAGTGATTCAAGCTGGTCGAACTGGTTCAGGCCGGTGAAATCAGGCCAAAGCGGACAGTTTTTGTAATAGGCGCGCCAAAACACAATGGTCAGTTCCCGCAGGTGCGCGCAGCGGGCGAGCGGACGGTAGTCCTCGCATTTGCGTCCGCCAAAAGTCAGGACACGCAGCTTGGGGAATTCGGCCAGCACGCTCAAATCGGTGGCTTCACAATCGCTGGCACTGAGGCTTTCGAGGTTCGGCAAAAAGCGGAATACGGAGAGATCGCGGATGGGCCGTTCATCCATTCCGCCGCTGGACCACCAGGTGGTCATGCGCGGAAGTTCCTCGGCGGTTTTGCGGACGCTGCTCTCGCTGTAGCGCGGTTCGTAAGCCGGATTGAGCGCGCGCTGGCGCTTCAACTCGATTTGCCGGTCAAGGCTGATGTGGTTGTAAATCTTGTGCCGCGAATTCCACCAGTTCACGCCCATCTCCACCAGCAGTTCGGTCGTGTAGCGCTCCTCGACGGTTCGCGCGTCGTCCAGCGCCCAACGGATGAAGGCTTCTGAATCCATGCTCCAAGTCTTGCCAAAAAACAAACCGGACGCAAGCCGCAGACAAATTCACGACGGCTTCAGGTTGGTGCGCACCACCCGCACCGCTTTAATTTTCTTCCACTCGCCGCGTTGAGCAAGGAAATCCGGCATTCCATCTTCGTCGTTGCATCGCATGGAAATGGGCGGGCAAAATGTGACGCTCAAAACTTTGAAATACATTCTAAAGCGGTTCAAATGCAGTGTGAGCGACATTTTTGACGACCGAAATTGAAATGGCATCGGTATCAAGCGGCGCGCTGAGGATTGAGGACAATCCGCGCTCCGAAAAAATTGAGATTCGCGCTGCCGCCAATTTGTGCAATACCACCGCTTGCCGCCCCGTCAGCTTTGGGTTAATTTCACCGCGCTATGGATACACCGAACTTTTCCGCATCCGCCGGCGGGCCGCCGCCATTGACGCCGCCGCCGCCGTTCATTGCCCCGCCGCCCGCGTCCAGACCGCGCCGAAGCTGGGGCTGGATCATCACGTCCATCATTCTGGCGCTGCTGCTGGGTTTGGCGGGAATGATCATCCTCGGCCAGTTCGCGGTGCGTTCGTTAAGTTTCAACCACGGCTTCAAGACGGTCAGCGCCCGCCAGGTCGGTCCGAAGCTGGATGAATGTATTTTGGAGGACAACGATTCGCACAATAAAATCGCCGTCATCAACGTGGACGGCATCATCACCAGCCACTCGCCGGATTCGGTCGGCAACAACATGGTGGATGTCATCAAGGCGCAGCTCGACCGCGCCGCCGATGACGATTCCGTCAAGGCCGTGATTCTGAAAGTGGATTCACCCGGCGGCGAAGTGATGGCCTCGGACCAAATCTACAAGGCCATTGAAGCGTTCCAAAAGGGCGACGCGGACGATCACGACCAGCCCGGCAAAAAGGGCAAGCCGGTGATTTGTTCGATGGGCAGCCTCGCGGCTTCCGGCGGCTATTATATTTCCTCGCCGTGCCGCTGGATCGTAGCGGACGACCTGACGCTCACCGGCAGCATCGGCGTGATCATGGAGGGATTTAATTATCGCGGCCTGATGGACAAAGTCGGCGTCGCGCCCATCGTCTTCAAAAGCGGAAAGTTCAAGGACATGTTAAGCCCGTTTCGCGAGACGAACGACATTCCCGTTGAAGAACATGAAATGGTGCAGTCGCTCATCACCGAAACCTACGACAAATTCAAGGGCGTGGTCGCCAACGGCCGGAACCACGCCCACAGCCTGAACCAGAAGGAAGGCCGTTCGCTCGCCGACAACTGGACGGATTTCGCCGACGGCCGCGTGCTTTCCGGCGCGCAGGCGCTCAAACTCGGTCTCGTGGACCAACTGGGCGATTTTGATGACGCCGTGGACCGCGCGAAAAAAATCGCCGGCATCTCCAAGGCCAATCTGGTTGAATACCGCGAGCGTTACAACATTTCTGATTTCCTCTCCCTGTTCGGACAGAGCAGCCAGTCGCATGACATCAAGCTGGATCTCGGCCTGGACATTCCGAAATTGCAGGCCGGCTGCATGTATTTCCTCTGGCTGGCACCGCAAGACTGATGAACCACGTCACGGTCATCGCGCATCCGCTCGTTCAGCACAACCTCGCGCGGCTGCGCGACCAACGGACGCAGCCGCCGGAATTTCGCCGGCTGCTCGGCGAAATTTCATCGCTGATGATTTACGAGGCCACGCGCTCGCTCGGCGTGAAAAAAATTTCCGTCCGCACGCCGCTCGCGCCTGCCGCCGGTCTCCAGCTTGAACGCGAAGTCGCCCTCGTCCCCATTTTGCGCGCCGGACTGGGAATGTTGGACGCCATTCTGCAACTCATTCCGCACGCGCGCGTCGGCTTCATCGGTTTGAAACGCGAGGAGACGACCTTGCGCGCGATGTTTTATCACAAGAGCCTGCCGCAAAATCTCGGACGCTTCGAGGTCATCCTGATTGACCCGATGCTCGCGACCGGTGGCAGCACCGTCGCCGCCATTGACCTGCTGCGGGAGCAGGGCGCGAAACACATCCGCATCGTGAACCTCGTCGCCGCGCCCGAAGGCATCCGCGCCGTCCAGAAACATCATCCGCGCGTGCCGATTTTCACGGCGGCGGTGGACAAGAAATTAAATGAACGCGGTTACATTCTTCCCGGCCTCGGCGACGCAGGCGACCGGCTGTTTGGGACGTAAATCAATAGACCAGCACCTGCACCGCCGCACCCTGCGCCGACTTCACCACGTCCTCAAACTTCTCATCCGCCGAATTCGGCGCTTTGAGTTTGGCATCCACATCCGGCACCGATTCGAGAAAGCTCAAGAGCAGACTGCTCTTCACCGCGTAATTCATCCCGCCTTGCGGGACCCCGCTTGCCGCCAGCGCCACCGACGCATCCAGCTTGGCCGACACGATGCCGATGACGTTGCCCCGTTCATCCACCAGCGCCAGCGAGAATGTGACGAGTGACGGGTGACAAGTGACGTGAATCATGTCACTCGCCACTTGTCACTCATCACCTTTTTTGGGGTGAAAATCCCTGCAACGACGGGTCGGGAAAACCAATCGTCGCCACCGTGCCGCCCAGATGCGCCGAGCGGCTCGGCAAAATGGGCAGCGGCTTGAAAGAAAGGCTGAAGGCAGAAGACCAAACACAACGTGGACTATAGTCAGAGGACAGTTGGCTTGCATATCGCTACGATGTGCGCGTGCGAGAAATTCAAAAATCTGCCATTGGCCGCATCCTCCGCGCCAAAAGGGAAAAACTCGGAATTTCTCAAGAGGCTTTGGCCGAACGCGCTGAAGTGGATCGTTCTTATGTGAGCATCCTTGAACGCGGGCTTAAAAGTCCCACGCTGGAAACGCTTGAGAAAATTTGCAAGGCGCTCGGGACATTGCCGGAACGTGTGATTGAGGAAGCGAGGAAGAAATAAAATGGCCGAGAAACGACTTCCAAAACTTCCCCAGTTGCTAGACCGCAAAATCTACAAGACTGGTCAGACTCGGGGTGCTGACGGCGATGAAATTTATCAGAACCGGGTCAGTCGTTCGAGCACAGTGCTGATTCCCTACAAATGCTGGGAATTATGCGCCAAGCCAAAAGACGGCACAGATGAATATGAAAACAGTTTCATCGTTTTGATTTCACCTGTGGAATTTTTTAGCAAGCCGAACATCGCGGCAGAGTTGGCGGCCAAGAGGTTGAAGCTGGGCAAGAACGCTCTTGTTTTTTACGAGACGCGGGAGCAGTGGGCAGCAAATAACCCTGAACGATTGAAATGGAAACCTGCAAAGAACCGAGTGAATCCGCTCGGCGGAAATTACATCGCACGGATTTCAGCAACAACCGCAACTGAAAACGGCGGCAGAATCATTCGGGGTTTTGATCTGACGACCAACAAAGGAGCAGGCATCCGAGTTTATGAATATGGCAGCAGCACAACAATTGAACAGTGCCGCCTGCAACTCGAAGCATTGTTTTGGCTGTGTGCCGATTCGGAGAAAGTTGCCATTGCCAACGGCATGACGACTGAAAATGTTGGCGTTCGTAAAACGCGTATTCTCGCTCTATGTAAAGAATCAGGATTACTGGACGCCGAACGTCTGAAAAAAGTCCGCATCTTGAATTCCCGCCACCGGACAACTTGTCCACTATGCCTTGAGGAATTATCCAGCCAAGGTTTTTTCAATCGCATGGCTCAAGCCGAAGGCCGGGAAGTAATGGATTTAACAATCACACAGCTAAATTTGTTTCACATCGCCGAGTTGCGATACGGCGTGCTGAACCATCGTCCCTATAACTTGGGCTGGGGACATCACCATTGCAATGTGGTGGTCAAGGATTCTGGGATTCTGGAAACGCTGGAGTGGATGCACCAAGTTCTAAACCGCAACATCCAAGAGGGTCATTTGCCAACGACAAAAAGGGCGAGTTGACGGGACTTGCTGCCGTTGATTCTTGGCAATAAATGGCCGTTCCCATTCCCGTTCCGCGCCGATCCAAAAGGGACATCGTATTCAGTTGCATCTTCAACCCGCGATGCAATTTCCGAAGCCCAATGAGATTCTATCTCCATTGAGATGGTTCGGCGTTTGAGTTTTAACGCGGCGAGCGCCGTGCTTCCGCCGCCGCCAAAACAATCCAATACAATATCGCCGGGGAAAGTCGTCGCTTCAATTGCGTGTTCCAGCATTGCGGTTGGTTTTTCTGCCGGGTGTTTTCCTTTGTAGGGGCGCACAGAGGGAAAATTCCAAACATCCGTAAACTCCTTCGAGCCATCCATCACGAACGGGCGAATCACATCTTCGTAAAGCGGCATGGATTTAATGTTGCCGGTTTCCAAAAGTGCTTGGCGCATCTTTTCATATTGTTCCCGGCTTGGCGTGTTCCGGCCATCTTCCCAATTCGACACCGCCCCACCATGATTGACTTTTCCGTGCGCGCCAATTTTTGCAGTCAGTTGGTGCATGGACAAACCCGCCTGCTTTCTTGCGTTGCGCAAAAAAAGAGCGAATGGAGAACGAAACAGATTTCCGTCCACCGCTGGCTCGGCAAAAATTATGCGCTCGGAATGAGGATACCATTGCCGCAACGCTTCCTTCTTCATCTTGCCTTTCCAGCCATCGAAACCGGGATCGTTTGGTTTTGTCCAAACAACGTGCGAAAGAATGTTGAAGTTTTTTGAAAACAACACGTCAAGCCGAGCCGACATCGAAGTGTCGCAAAAACAAAACAGCGAACCGTTTGAACGCAGAACGCGCCGCCATTCAACCGCGTATTCGGCCATCCACTCCAAATAATGCTGGTCTTCTGCAAAGGAGGTGTCCCCGTAAATATTTCTTTTCTTCGTCGCGTGATACGGCGGGTCGGTCAGAATCAACGACACCGAATGAGCCGGAAGCTTTCGCAGCAGCGGAAGCGAATCTCCCTTGGCAACGAGCGCGTTTGAAACCGAAAGAACGAGTTCCGGCTCAATGGCCGCTTTTATTTTTTTGAAATCTTGCTCTCTCGAACTCATGTTTTGTTGGTTCAAGATTACGCTCTGTGCTCCTAAATCGCAGCAAGAATTTTCGCGGAAAAATTTCCGTTGGGCTATTGTCATCACGTCGCTTTACGACTGGCAAACGCCAATTGCCCCAAACGTCCATCGCAAAATGATTTTGGCACGGCGTTCGACCCCACGGGACAACCGGAAATGAGCCAGACCCAAGGACTCCGGGAGCTGGCGCACGGCCACCATCCGGCCAAAAAAATTCGTCCCGAATGGACGGCGGAAATCTGTTGCCGCGTAGGAGTCGAGGTGACGAGACTCATTTCAAACCCGGTTTTAATTCTTTAGTCAGAGACTCCTCACGTCGTCTCCTACAATTTTGGAATGGGGAGCACAGCCGCCCCCGGCTGTCGGGTTCGACGCCCTCGTCGAACCCATTTCCGCCCGCCCGATGTTTCCAGCGGGAGCGCTGGAAACCACACGCGAGGGCGCGTGCGCTCCCCACAATCCATCCTCCCTTCAGGACGGACAAACCTCGCGAACGCATCCCCAACCACTTCGTAGCTGGCTAATTTCCACGGCGTCGCTTTGCGACGGCCAAATGCCCTTCACCCCGTTCGTTCACGAATTATTTCTTTTTTCACGCGCGGTGGAGATTCCCGAATTGAAATTCAATTGACGGCGCGAGGACTTTTTTCAGCAGCACCGCCAGCGGAATAGCTAGGACGGTTGAAGCCATCACGTCGGACAGATGATGGCATTGCAGCGCGATGCGCGACCACATCACCGCCAGCGCATAAACCGCCGCTGCCGCGCCCCAGCCGCGATGAATCAGCCACGCCGCCGCCGCCAGCCCCACCGCCGAAGCCGCGTGGCCGGACGGAAACGAGCTGAATTGATACTTGCCGATGATCCAATGTCCATCGTGCCAGACGCCGTAAAATCCCTGCGGCACGGCGGCGGTGGGCCGGGTGCGCCCAAACAGCACGCGCAAAATGGTCGCCGCCAGCCCGGTCAGTTCGGAGGTGAGCGCGATGAAAAAAATGTTCGCCGCGACGCGCGGACGGTTCACGAGCAGGAAAAAAACGGCGAAGAAAATTCCCGCCGCGCCGATGACCCAGCCTTCGCCGGATTCGGAGCACCACCACGCGACGTTGTGCAGTTCAGTTTTGCCGGCAACGACCAGCGCGGCGTCCACGCG
>DATCBW010000068.1:0-7414 GCA_036511615.1 Verrucomicrobiia bacterium
ATTTACGATTTACGATGTGCCCGTGAAATGCGCGTTCGTGCTCGTTGCGGCGCGTAAATCGTGATTCTCAAATCGTAAATCAAATGAACCTACTCATCACCGGCGGCGCGGGCTTCATTGGCTCCAACTTGATCCAGCATATCATTGACGATGCGCGCGTGGCGAAGCTCGTCAATCTGGACTGCCTGACTTACGCCGGGCGGCTGGAAAATCTGGAGAAAGTTTCCCGGCACCCGAAATACATTTTTGAGCAGGTGGATTTGCGCGACAAGGCGGCGACGCTGCAAGTCGTGGAGCAGCACGCCATCACGCACGTCATGCACCTCGCGGCGGAATCGCACGTGGACCGTTCGATCACCGGGCCGGGTGATTTCATCACGACGAACATCCTCGGCACGTTCAATCTGCTCGAAGCCTGCCGTGGATTTTGGAACGGAAAATTTGACGGCAAAAAATTCCATCATGTTTCGACGGATGAAGTCTATGGCTCGCTCGGCGCGACGGGACTGTTCACAGAGATGACGCCCTACGCGCCGAATTCGCCTTATTCTTCCAGCAAGGCGTCGAGCGATTTTCTAGTGCGCGCTTATCATCACACCTACGGTTTGCCGACGATCATCACGAACTGCTCGAACAACTACGGCCCGTTTCAATTTCCCGAAAAACTCATTCCCGTCGTCATCCAGAGTATTTTAGCGCGCAAAAATGTTCCCGTCTATGGCGACGGCATGAACGTCCGCGACTGGCTTTACGTCCGCGATCATGTCGGGGCGCTTTGGACGGTTTTGCATCAAGGAAAACTTGGCGAGACTTACAACATCGGCGGCCACAACGAATGGGCGAACATTCACATCGTCCAGCTCATCTGTGACACGATTGATGAATTCGCGCCGCAGTTCGGCGGCGGCTCGCGCAAACTCATCTCGTTCGTCAAAGACCGTCCCGGCCACGACCGCCGCTATGCGATTGACGCGACGAAGATTCAGCGCGATCTTGGCTGGACGCCGGCGCACAAGTTTGAAGACGGTATCCGCGAGACCATCCGCTGGTATCTCGACAACCAGGACTGGGTGAAAGCCGTCCTGAAAAAATAATCGCTGAAGAGTTTAGCCGGCTGTGTTATCAAACCCTCAACCATCATGCGTCGTTACAAAATTTCCCTGCTGCTGGCGCCGGTCGTTCTGGCGTCCACGCTGCTGCACGCGGCGGCGGAAACCAATTCTCTCGTTTGGAACCCGGCGAATGACCGCGTGAGCGCTGACGTGCGCGGCGAGGCGCTCTGGCCGTTGCTCGAAGACATCGCGCACCAGACCGGCTGGCGCATTTTTGTGGAACCAGAGACGGCGCGGAACGTGGATGTGAAATTTTCCGATCTGCCATCCGGCGACGCGCTTCACAAGCTGCTCGGCGATTTGAATTTCGCCTTTGTGCCGCAGACCAACGGGCCGTCACAGCTTTACATTTTCAAGACCCGCCAGGAAAACGCGACGCTGCGCGTGCCGGCGGCTCCAGTCGCCAAGGCCGGACCGCAAAAGCACGTTCCCAACCAACTGCTCCTGAAGCTCAAGCCGGGCGCGGACATTGACGCCATCGCAAAATTGTATGGGGCCAATGTGATCGGGCGCGACGACAAGCTGGGCATTTATCTCTTGGAATTCCCCGACGCGGCGGCGGCGGATGCCGCGCTCGCGCAATTGAAAAACAACTCCGACGTGGCGGCCGTGGATTACAATTACATTTTCGACCCGTTGCCCATGCCGCAGCAAATTGCCAATCCGCCGTCCGGCCCGGTCAAACTCACGCTCAATCCTCCGACGACGCCGAACGATCCGTGCAATCCTGTCGTCGGTTTGATTGACACGCGGATGCAATCGCTCGGCAGTGAGCTAGACCCGTTCATTCTGAAACCCATTTCAGTCGTTGGCGATGCTGCCACGACCCCGGCTGGCTCCACACAGGCGCAATCAACCGGCAGTGCAGTTGCGTTGTTCTCGCCGCAGCAGGTTTCAGGAACCGCCAGCACCTTGCCTACGCACGGAACAGCGATGGCCGAAACGATTTTGCGCGCGGTGTCGCAGGTGGCGGGCGGGAGCAGTTCCGTAAGAATTTTGCCGGTGCAGGTTTTTGATTCAAACGAGCAGGCGTCAACCTGGAGCGTGGCACTCGGCGTGCAGGCGGCGGTGGACAACGGCGCGACGGTTTTGAACATGAGCCTGGGCGGCACGACTGACAGCCCCATTCTCGACGACGTGATCCAGCAGGCGCTCGCGCATGGCGTCGTGATTTTTGCGGCGGCAGGCAACCAGCCGGTCAACACGCCGACCTATCCGGCGGCGCTTTCCGGCGTCAATGCCGTCACCGCGCTCGGTGCGCCCGGCCAGCTTGCGTCGTATGCGAACTACGGAAGTTTTGTGGAGATGGCGCTGCCGGGAGCCAGCGTGGTCTATCTGGGCAGCCAAGCTTACGTCGTGCAAGGAACGTCACCGGCTACGGCTTATGCAACCGGTGTGGCGGTCGGGACGAAGGGAATCAATTGTCTTACCTGGACGCAAATTGAGAGCGCCATGCACCAGAAATTTCCCGTGCCGCAAAATTAGAAGCGGCCCGAATTCAGTGCGAACGGCAGCCGTATTTTATGAACGTGCCGAGGAAGACGCCAAGCGCGGCGATGAGCAGCCACGGCCTGCCCTTGAGCAACTCAACGATGCCCCAGGCAATGAAAACGACGAACAGCAGAAACACTAGAATGGCCAGCGCAAATTTCATTGGCACAGATTGTAGCGGCTCCCTTTTTTCATGCAAGCAATTCACTTTACGGGCTTGTCCCGCCAACGTTTTTCGAGAATAAATCCCTCATGCAAAACAAAACCGTGCTCGCATTTCTCGACGACGTTTATGAAGACCTTGAACTTTGGTATCCCACGCTGCGGCTGGAGGAGGC
Organism: Verrucomicrobiia bacterium; assembly: GCA_036511615.1. Classification (GTDB taxonomy): domain Bacteria; phylum Verrucomicrobiota; class Verrucomicrobiia; order Limisphaerales; family UBA11358; genus UBA11358. Next base: position 2,942 of record DATCBW010000068.1, read on the forward strand.
CGGTTACGATCTGAAGTGCGCCGCGCCGGAAGTCAAAACCTACACCGGCAAGCACGGCTATCCCGCCGCGTCTGATCTGCTTTTGAAGGACGCAAACAGCAAGGATTTTTGCGGACTGCTCGTGCCCGGCGGTTTTATGCCGGACAAGTTGCGACGCGACGCAAAGGTGCTGTCGCTCACGCGCGAGTTTTTTAAGCAGGGCAAGCTCGTCGCGTTCATCTGTCACGGCGGCTGGATTCCGATTTCGGCAAAAATTCTGAAAGGCAAATGCGTCACCGGCTCGCTCGGCATCAAGGATGATCTGGAAAACGCCGGCGGCATCTGGGTCAACGAACCGGTCGTCGTGGACGGCAATTTGATTTCCAGCCGCACACCGCGCGACCTCGCGCCTTTCGCCGCCGCAATGGTGAAATTTCTTGACGCGAACGCGCGATGAACGACCTCGGCAAGTTTCTCGTCATCGCCGGCCTGCTCACTGCCGCTGTCGGTGCATTGCTCTGGTCTGGCTTCGGCAAAAGCTGGCTCGGCCGGCTACCCGGCGACATCAACTATTCGAAGGGCGATTTTATTTTTCATTTTCCCGTCGTGACGTGCCTGATCGTCAGCGTGGTGCTGACGCTGTTACTGTGGCTGTTCCGAAAATGAGCCGCGTTTTCGTCATTGAATTTTTACCGGCAACTTCTAAACTTTCGGCATGGATAATTCGCAGCCGTCCCAACTAGCGCAATACATCCCGGTTTTGTTTCTCCTCGCCGCCGCCGTCGGGTTCGCGGGCGGGACGCTTTTCGCGTCCGTGCTGCTTGGCAAATTCGCCAAATCCTCCAAGGCCAAAGACTCCGCCTATGAATGCGGCAAGGACCCCATTGGCGACGGCTCCGCGCGCTTCTCCGTGAAATTTTATCTCGTGGCGATGCTGTTCATCCTGTTCGACATTGAAGTGGTGTTCATGTATCCGTGGGCCGTCGTTTATCGCGACATGCTGGCCGAGCACGCCACGCGCAATTTGATCCTCGGCTCGATGGTTTCGTTTCTCGGCATTTTGTTTGCCGGTTACATTTACGCGCTGAAGAAAAAAGCGTTCGACTGGAAAAGCTGACGGTTTGCGAATTGTCGAACCGTGAATCGTGAACCGGTTTGGCAACGGCAACTTTACGATTAAACCATTCACGATTTAACGATTCACATGGTTTCCATCAGATTCGGCACCTCCGGCTGGCGCGAAATCATCGCGCACGACTTCACTTTTGAAAACGTCCGCCTCGCCACGCAGGGCATTGCGAATTACCTGAATTCCGAACTCCGCAATCCGGCCTCCGCGATTCATGGGCGCAAACCGGTTTTGATTCTCGGCCACGACGCGCGGTTTCTGGGCCGCGAATTTTCAATGGCGGCCGCCGAAGTTTTGAAGGCGAATGGAATAGAGTCATTGCTTTGCGACCGACCCACACCCACGCCGGTCATCGCCCACACCATCCGTCATTTGAAAGCCATCGGTGGCATCAACATGACCGCCAGCCACAATCCGGCGGAATATCAAGGGCTGAAATTTTCCACGTTCAATGGCGCGCCCGCCACGCCTGAAGTGACGAAACAGATTGAAACAAACATCGTGAAATTGCAGTCCGCGAACTGGACGTTTCAAGCCGCGCCCTTCGGCACGTTCATCTGCAAGGAAATCAATCCGCAGCCGGAATACTTCAAGGCGCTTAAAAAATTCATCAAGTTCGACGTCATCAAAAAAGCGAAGATGAAAATTGCCGTCGAGCTGATGTATGGCACTGGACGCGGCTATCTCGACACGCTGCTGGAAAATTGCGGCGCAAAAATCACCCGTTTTCACGATGAAACCAATCCGCTGTTCGGCGGCCATCATCCTGAACCGAACGCACACGGGATGGCCGGCGTCAGCAAATTTGTCCGCCGCGGCAGGGCGCAAATGGGACTTGGCCTCGACGGTGACGCCGACCGCTTTGGCATTGTGGACAAGGACGGAACATGGCTGACGCCGAACCAGATTTTGACGCTTGCGCTCTATCATTTGAAAAAAAATCGCGGATGGACCGGAGCGGTCGTCCGCACCGTGCCGACGAGCCATCAAGTGGACGCCGTGGCGGAATGGCTCGGCGTGAAGGTTTATGAAACGCCCGTCGGCTTCAAATATATCGGCGCGCTGATGGAAAGCGAGCCGATCATCGTCGGCGGCGAGGAATCCGGCGGCTTGAGCGTCAAAGGGCACGTCCCCGAAAAGGACGGCATTCTCGCGTGCCTGCTCATGGCCGAACTGGTGGCGACGGAAAAGAAATCGCTCGGCCAGATTCTCAAGGAACTTTCCAAACGCATCGGCAACTTTTACAGCGACCGCATCAACGTCAGTTTTGCGCCTGAAAAAAAAGCGGCGTTGCTCGCCAAACTCGGCGGCGGGCTGACGAACATCGGCGAGTTCAAGGTGGAAAAATTCATCACCACCGACGGCTATAAATTTCTCCTGCCCAATCGTGAATGGGTCGCCTTCCGCGCCAGCGGCACCGAACCGCTCATCCGCTGCTACCTCGAAGCCCGTTCAAAGGCGAATTTGAAGAAGCTCGACGCCGCGTGCCGGCAGTTGCTGGCGGCTTCGTAAGCTTCCCACCGGCGGACATCTTATCCGTTTATCTGCGGCGCAAATTTCATTTTACTTTTTTGGAAAGGATTGCGATATGATTTCACAGTTATTTTCATGAACAAAAACGAGATGCGCTTCCCCAGCCTGGTCGGCGTTGCCGCATTGTTTGTTTATGCGCTGACGATCAGCTGGGGAGTCACGTTGAACAGTCTGTCGCTGGCGTCAAAAGTCGCCGGCTGGACTGGCTGCCGATGTCGAACCAGCCGTTGACCTGGCTGCTGACGCTGCCGTTGCATCTGCTGCCAGGCGGCTGGATTCCCCTCGCGCTGAATCTTTTTTCCGCCTTCACCGCCACGTTAATACTTGGTGTGCTGGCGCGTTCGATTGATCTGCTGACGAAACTATTTCCAAGTCTGACGAAAAATTCGCCACGCCTTCTTGATGGGTGCCTGAAAAAATTGAATTCTAATGGGAAAACTTTCGTTATTTATGAAAACATATATTGCGCACAAATGAATTTTGAGTAAAAAATAAGTGAACGCAGGCTTATCCGCCGAACGATGACCAGCAACTTAAAGCAGAAAACTAATGACTGGCGTGCGCAGACTTTGATTTCCGCGCCGCCAAAACAGGGACTTTACGATCCGCAGTTTGAACACGACGCCTGCGGACTCGGTTTCGTCGTCAACATGAAGGGAAAGAAATCTCATCAGTTGGTGAGCGACGCGCTGAAGATCCTCGTCAACCTCGACCATCGCGGGGCCGTCGGTTGCGAACCGAACACCGGCGACGGCGCGGGCATTCTGATTCAAGTGCCGCATGATTTTTTTGCCGCAGAAGCGGTGAAGGTTGGCTTCCAGCTTCCCGTGCCCGGTCAATACAGCGTCGGCCAGTTGTTCCTGCCGCAGGTTCCCGCCGAGCGCGAGGCGATCAAAAAAGAACTCACCAAAATCATCTCTGCTGAAGGCCAGACGGTGCTCGGCTGGCGTGATGTGCCGGTGGACAATTCCTCGCTCGGCAAAACCGCCGTCGCCGCCGAGCCGTTCATGGAGCAGGTGTTCGTCGGACGCAACGCGGCGATCAAGGACGACGATGCCTTTGAACGAAAACTGTTCATCATCCGCAAGATCGCGGAGCAGCGCATCCGTTACGGCGGAACCGTGGCGGGCGGAAAATCGTTTTACGTTTCGAGCCTGTCGGCGCGCACCATCACCTACAAGGGCATGTTGATGTCCGAGCAGGTCGGGAAATTTTATCCCGACCTGCACGAGCCGACGGTGACGACGGCGCTGGCGCTTGTCCATTCGCGGTTCAGCACGAACACATTTCCGAGCTGGGACCGCGCGCATCCGAACCGCTTCATCGCGCACAACGGCGAAATCAACACGCTGCGCGGCAATGTCAACTGGATGAAGTCGGCCCAGGTGAACTTCAAATCGGCAACGCTCGGCGACGACATCAGAAAGGTTGTTCCGGTCATCAACACCGACGGCAGCGACTCCGCGCAGTTTGACAATGTCGTCGAGATGCTCGTCATGGCGGGCCGCGAGCTGCCGCACACGATGATGATGATGATTCCCGAGCCGTGGGAAAATCACGAGAGTATGGACGCAGAGCGCCGCGCGTTTTACGAATTTCATTCCTGCCTCATCGAGCCGTGGGACGGCCCGGCCTCGATGGCGTTCACCGACGGCATCCGCATCGGTGCGTGCCTCGACCGCAACGGCCTGCGCCCGTCGCGCTACTACGTGACGAAGGACGGCCTCGTGATCATGGCGTCCGAGGTCGGCGTGCTCGACATCGACCCGGCCCGGGTGGTGCAGCGGGGCCGGCTGCAACCGGGCCGCATGTTCCTGGTCGACACCTCCCAG
>DATCBW010000069.1:0-16406 GCA_036511615.1 Verrucomicrobiia bacterium
CCCCCAATGGGGGAGAGGGTGCCCGAAGGGCGGGTGAGGGGGATTCGTATTTAGATGGCAAATCAGCATTGGATCATTTACGAAACGAAACGTGATCACGGCCCCGGTGGCGGCGCGGCCGGAACGGTTGGAAAACAATGAAAACGAGCGTCAAGGCCGGTTGGTGGCAGCCTCCGTTTTCAGCCCATAGACGGACACAATTTCCGGTGGCACGCGGCCAAAGGCGAATGGCAGCGGCCCTTGGAGAGTTGCAAAGAAAAACCCGGCACCCGCCCGCGCATTACAGGTCGCCACCAGGTGCGGGCCGGGCACGGTGAAAGTTTTCAGCAACGTCATTTCGAAACCCGGCGGCAGGAGATTGGTGTTGTTCGCGGGCACGGCGAGCATATCGCCCGGCTTCAACGTCGAATGGCCAAAGCTCATGGCCGACGCTCCCAGTGCTTCCATGTAATACTGAAATCCCCAATGTCCTTGAAACCACAAGCGGCCAGGTTCCAAACCATGATAGGCGCTCACTTGCCGGGCGCTTTGGCGGACGGCCACGGCCTGAAGATAATCCGCCCGCGTGACGAGCAGCGCGAACAACGAACTGGCGGCAAGACAAATGGCCACGCTGCGGGGAGATGTTTTCCTGCCGGCCGCAACATTCCGATCCAGCCGGCGGGTGATCAGAATTCCCACCACCGGAGCCATCGGCAACATGACGCGTCCATTGACCGTCCAGTTGATGAAGGCCGCGAATAAAAAAGTTCCCATCAACCACAACGCCAGCAGCCACGAACGTGGATCGCGCTGATGCCAAACATCCGCCGCCGACAACACCAGCACGCCCGCGCCGGCCACCGTCCAAAAAATGATCTGTAATTCCAACGGCGCCCAGGAACCGGGCCGGTGCAGGACGAACGTCTCCAGCGCCGCGCCGCCCGCGAACAGCCCGAAGGCGGTCAAAACCAGTCCCGCCGCCCGCCAGAACAACGGGGCAAAAAAGACGATGACTGCGGCACATCCGCCCGTGAAGGTGAGCGCGGTCAGGCAGGCGGTGATTTTTGAAACTCCGAACGAGCCGCGCGTGACACCGGCATAATCAATTGCCTCGGAAAACAGCGAGTGGCCGTAAAGCGATTGGCTCGCCAATTGATAGCCGCCCAGCGCCGCCAGTGGAATCAACAGCCACCAGCACCAGTGTCCCAGCCGGCGCTTTTCCAACAGGGAGAAGGCCTCCAACAACGGAAGCAGGCACACGCCGTAGTATTTGGTCAACGTGGCCGCCGCCATCAAGCTTGCCGCTCCGGATAATTTCCAAACGGAATTTTGTTTCAATCCTTCGATCCAAAACAAGCCGGCCCACACCCAGAACGCCAGCATCAGCACGTCGCACATCACGGTGGTGCTCGAAACCAGAAAGACCGGCGTGCCCAAAGTCAGCAACGCCGCAAGCACCGGTTGCCGGCAAAAATGCCGGGCCAGCCGGTATGTGCCTAAAACAACCGCGACGGCCGGCAGCAACATCGCAAAGTGCAGCGCCAGTTCGCTCCAGCCCAGAACCGCCGCTGCCAGCGCAAGGTAATATGAGGCCAGCGGCGGGTTTTCCGTCACACTCCACATGGGCGAGGGCGCCCAATACCAGTTCACATCGAAACCGTAAGGATCGCCCGGATGGAGTTGAATCTGATGCGCGGCCCAGATGAAAAGCGGGTCGTCAATGTTGAAAGGCTTGGCCAGAAACGGACCGAGCATGGCCACCACCGCCAGGGCGAGCATCAGTTGCGGATGAATTTCCATCCAGTTGCGGATTTTTTCCCATGAAATTGGGAGCGAACGCGATGTTGCCGCAGTCATGCCGGACTTTGATAGCCGATTTTGCACGCGGCCAAAACATTTTTCGTTCGCAAAGCCGTCCTCGTTTTAATTCATAAACCGGCACGCCTTCCCGGCTTCGGGTCGCCATACATTCAGGCAAGTTAAGGTTTGGGATTCAATAGCACGACGCCCGGCGCGGACGGGATGGAAAACTTGAGCTGCGGGCCGCTGGACTGCACGCTGCCGTCGCTGAAAAGAAAATTGCCGCCGTATTTGTGATGGTTGTTGCCAGGCGGTTTTCCGTTCGGAGAAAAAACCGTTTCGCCCGCGCGCTTCGGCTCGGTGTCAATCTGCCGGTCCGACATCAAAACATTTTGCGGCGCGTCGAGCCGGCGGCCCATGTAATAGGTGTAGCTGATCTTATGCCTGCTCAACGGCTCGCCGCCGGGAATCCGCGCGTCGCGTCCGCCGGGACAGATGAAGATGGAAGTGTCCGACGTGTAACGCGGCACGAGTTCATCCAGCACGGCTTCGGACGTGGCGGCGTTGGTGTTTTGCGGGAGCGCGCCCTTGAAGTCGTTCGCGTAAATCTGCAGTGCCAGGTAAATTTTCTGGAGGTTGTCCGCGCAGAGCCGCATCTGGCTGCGCTGATGTCCGCGCGAAGCAAAGCCATACATCATTGTCGAAAGAATGACCAGCAGCGCCAGCGTGATGAGGAGTTCAATCAACGAGAAACCTTCCGGCGCGGTCGGTCTGGCTCGAAGAGGCTTCACATTGGACTTGTAGCGGAATCCGGCGGCGCGCGCAAAATTTTTTTCTCGCCAAAACGCCGTGACGGGCGAAAAATCATTTCAATTCGCATGAACGAACCTGCTGCCATTCCTAAAATCGCGCCGCTCCCGCCGGACGCGCCCGTGTTTGAACGCGGTCTGTGGGGCCGCACATGGTTTATGATCCTGCTCTGCCTCGTATTCCTGGCGCTGGACTGGGAACTGGTGCCGTTGCAGGTTTTTCCATTTGTCTTCATTTTTCCCGTGATGCTGGTGGCGTGGAACCGTCCGCTGTGGCTTTCCACCGTCTGCGCCGGCGCGCTGTCCACGACGCGCATTTTGCACGAGCTGGTTTTTTCGCTGAATTCGCGGAACCCCGTCAGCGCGGAGGAACTGGCCGACACGCTGATCTGTTTTTTTGTGCTGCAACTGCTGGCCGTGCTCACCATGCTGCTGGCGCGGCAGTCGCGGCAGTTGCGCCGGCGGGTGCAGGCGCTCGAAGGCCTGCTGCCCATCTGCTCCTTTTGCAAAAGCATCCGCAACGACCGCGACGAGTGGGTGCAGATTGAGAAATACATCATCGGCCACACGGAGGCCACGTTTTCGCACGGCCTCTGCCCCGACTGCGCCAGAAAACACTACGGCGAATTTTTTCCGCCGAAGAAAAAGGACTGAACCGTTCTGGCAGTTTTCGCTCGCTAAATTCTTGCTGGAGCCGGAAAATCCCCGCTCGTTTTTCAACCCATGAACGAACAAATCGTCATTCTGGATTTCGGCTCGCAATACACGCAGGTCATCGCCCGGCGCGTGCGCGAATGCAACGTCTATTCCACCATCGTCCATTTCAACACGCCCGCGACCAAAATCGCCGCGATGAAGCCCAGCGGAATTATTCTGTCGGGCGGCCCGTCGTCGGTTTATGCGCCGGACGCGCCGCTGCCGGACAAAACCATTTTTCAACTCGGCGTGCCCGTGCTGGGCATCTGCTTCGGCGTGCAATTGTTCGCGCACTTTCTCGGCGGCAAGGTCGAGAAAGGACTCAAGCGCGAATACGGCAAAGGCACGCTGACGGTGAAGGACGCGGACTGTATGCTGTTTTCAAAACTGCCGCGCTCGCTTCAAGTCTGGAATTCGCACGGCGACAAGCTCACAAAAATTCCCGACGGCTTCAAAGCCGTTGCCGTCACGGAAAATTCCGAATACGCCGCAATTGAGAACCGCGAGAAAAAATTCTTCGGTCTGCAATTTCATCCCGAAGTCGTCCACACGCCGCGCGGCAAGGAAATTATTTCCAATTTCGTTCACGGCGTCTGCGGCTGCTGCAAAAACTGGACGATGCGGCATTACGCCGAGCAGGCCATCGCCGAAATCCGCGCGCAGGTTGGCCGGGAACACGTCGTGCTTGGCTTGAGCGGCGGCGTGGATTCGAGCGTCGCGGCGGCGCTGCTGCACCAGGCCATCGGCGACCAGCTTACCTGCATTTTTGTCAACAACGGCCTGCTCCGCGCGCGCGAGGCCGAAGTGGTGCAGGAAGTATTCGGGCGCAATTTCAAACTCAAGCTGCAATACGAAAACGCCACCAAACTGTTTCTCGACCGGCTCAAAGGCGTCACCGATCCCGAACGCAAGCGCAAGATCATCGGCAAAACCTTCATCGAAGTTTTTCAGGACGCGACGAAACGCGCGGGCAAGGCGAAGTTTCTCGCGCAGGGCACGCTATATCCCGACGTCATCGAATCCGTGCCGATCGGCGGCAATCCCGCCGCGCTCATCAAGAGCCATCACAACGTCGGCGGTTTGCCGAAGAACATGAAGTTTCAGCTCGTCGAGCCGCTGAAATGCTTGTTCAAGGATGAAGTGCGTCTGCTCGGTGAGGAACTAGGGTTGCCCAAGGAAATCGTCCATCGCCAGCCATTCCCCGGCCCCGGTCTCGCCGTGCGCATCCTCGGCGAAGTCTCGCCGTCACGCTGCGAAATTTTGCGCAACGCCGACGCCATCGTCGTGGAGGAGATGAAGGCGAGCGGACTTTACTACAAAATCTGGCAGAACTTTGCCGTGCTTCTGCCCGTGCGCAGCGTGGGCGTGATGGGCGACGAACGCACCTACGATTACACCATCGCCATCCGTGCCGTGGAATCGCAGGACGGCATGACGGCGGACTGGGTGAAGCTGCCCTACGACCTGCTGGAAAAACTTGCCAGCCGCATCATCAACGAAGTGAAAGGCGTGAACCGTTGCGTCCTCGACATCACGAGCAAACCGCCGGGGACGATTGAGTGGGAATAACAAGCTGCGCCCGAAAGTCGCGGCGAAAGTCATAAAAAGAAAAAGACGACGCGCATGAACAATCAAACTTCGGTAATTATATCAGTGGTTGCGTTGAGTATTTCAGCCTCGGCCTTTCTTTTTTCAATTCTAAGTTTTGCTTGGCAACATTGGCGAAAAGTTGATGCTGTCGTATGCACGCTGGTTGCCAACGAATGCAATCACCATCGCGGAATTTTTCAATTTTCTTTTGCAAATTTAGGAACTCGTCCCACGTTGCTTCGTGACGTGAGCGTCGAGGTTTTTATGAAGCCTGAATTACATGGTGAGTTATCAAACGACTGCACAGTCGTTGCCGGAATTCTTCCTCAAGTAATCAAAGCTGGTGAAATGTATTCGATTTCTATCGAAACAAAATGGACTGATACTTTCTTGGTTAAAGCAGCAAAAGAGGCAGCAGATCGAGGAAAGAAAAATGCTATGTTATTCTTTGTTGCCAAGACAATATGTTGGAATCCAAAAGGTGAACGAATGATGGGTCAAAAACACTTTTCAACATTTACGTATAATCCGCAAGAACGCTCGTCGGGCTATGAATGTCCGTCATTCGACAGGTCATTCCGATTGACGAAACACCGAGGCGCACGTTTAACTCCAAGAATTGTGCCATCGTAAAGTTTGCTGTTGCTCGTCTCTCGATTTTACTCCCCAATAACTTTCACCAGCACGCGCTTGCGGCGGCTGCCATCGAATTCGCCGTAGAAAATCTGTTCCCACGGGCCGAAATCCAGTTTGCCTTTCGTGATGGCCACGACGACTTCGCGGCCCATGATCTGGCGTTTCAGGTGCGCATCGGCGTTGTCCTCGCCGGTGCGATTGTGCTGATATTGCGAGGTCGGCGCGTGCGGCGCGAGGCGTTCCAGCCAGACTTCGTAATCGTGCAGCAGGCCGTCCTCGGCGTCGTTGATGAAAACGCTGGCGGTGATGTGCATGGCGTTGACGAGGCACAAGCCCTCCTGCACACCGCTCTTGCGGACGAGCGCGACCACGGTGTCGGTGATGTTCACAAACCCGCGCCGGCCCGGCACCTCAAACCAAAGTTGTTCCGTGAATGATTTCATCCGGTTGATATGCCTTCGAACCGGCTTCTACGGCAAGCTTTCCCTTTGGAAATTCCAGAACAAATCGCCTTTTTGGCTTGATGAAGGCGCAGGAGAAGAAATCAACGGAGAACAATTCTCCCGATGCCGACGGCGTCCATTCAATCGTGAGGCGGTTAAAAATTCTCCGGCCGGATCCGGCGTTATTATGATCATCCATCAAAGTGATTGCGCTGGGATTTTTTTCGGTTATAACCACGCGCCATGCATCAAATCATCCAAAGCTTGAGCGACTGGTATAATCACGGGCTGCAAACGGGCGGCTATCCGGCCGTGGTGAGCATGATGGCGTTGGAAAGTTCGTTGTTCCCGCTGCCCAGCGAACTGGTGATTCCGCCGGCGGCGCATTGGGCGCACACGGGACAGATTCCGCTCACGCTCTGGGGCATCGTGCTGGCGGGCACCATCGGTTCGTGGCTCGGCGCGTCGGCGATGTATGGGGTCTCGCGGCTGGCGGGCCGTCCGCTGCTGATGCGCTTCGGCAAATTCCTATTCATTTCCGCCGAAAGCATTGAGGGCGCGGAGCGCTGGTCGGCTCATTACGGCGCGATGGGCATCTTCGTTTCGCGCGTGCTGCCGGTGGTGCGGCATCTGATCGGCATTCCGGCGGGCATTGTGCGGATGAGCTACCTTAAGTTTTCCGTCTTCACGCTGCTCGGCTCGGCCGTCTGGTGTTCGGTCTTGTGCTGGCTGGGCATCAAGGCCGGGCAGGACGAGTCATTGATGAAGTTGGAGTATAAACACGTCACGCTCTGGCTCGCGGGCGTCATGCTGGTGCTGGGCGGACTTTATTATTTCTTTGTCCACCGGCACATGGGGAAGAAGTCAGGAGTCAGAAATCAGAAGACAGAATAAAGATCCCGCGCTCATTTCACCAGTTCAAGGCTCCACGGATAATGGTAATCCTCGCCGTTGTTGGCCTTGATGCCGGCGATGATGGGGAAAATCAATCCGGCGAGCGCGATCAAAACCACGACCGGCAGCAGCAGCCAGCCGACGCAAATAAACATGCCCACAAACGCCGTCGCGCCGGTGACGAGCGCGGCCAGCAGCACGGTGATTTGAAAATTCAACGCCGCCTTGCCGTGGACATCCACCGACGGAAATTCGTTTTTCTTGATCTGCCAGACCAGCAGCGGGCCGAGGATGTTGCCCAGCGGAACACCGATGAAACCAGCCAGCGCGCTCAAGTGGCAGAACATGTTCCACATTCGCGCCTGGCTTTCGGGATTGGGCGGCGGCGAACTTGGTGGAGCAATGGTTGACGGCGGTTCGATGGGCGGCGGAGCCGGGCTGGGGGTTTCTGACATAGGTTGCCTTTCGCAGGTTGCCATTTGAATACGCCGGTTTGGTTTTGCCTGCAATCTAAAAGTGACTCCGGGTTCATCCGCGTCCGCAGGCGCATATCAAAATTTGCGGGGGTCTCGTGGTTCAAAAAACCTTTGTCTTCACAGCACTTTCATTAACACCCTGCTTTAGCGGGATGGGAGCCAGGGATCGGGAACGTCGCGCTTCAGCGGTTTGTCCGCGCGCTCAAACCGCCGAAGCGGTTGAACCATCGCGCCGCCCTGAACACCCGCTGAAGCGGGGTGTTAATGAAACCGTTCGGTAAGCCGCTCATTTTTTGATATGCGCCCCGTGTCCATCCTTGGTTAAAAAATTCCTTTGCGCCCCGACGGCTTTGCGAGGAAATTCTCCGCGTGTCCGCCACCGAAGCCATCCGCAAAAAACTGGGAACCGTGCCGCACAAGCCCGGCGTGTATCTGCACAAGGACCGCTTTGGCACGGTGATCTACGTCGGCAAGGCGCTCGATCTGCGCAAGCGCGTCAGCCAGTATTTCCAATCCAGCCGGCGCATGGGCTGGGATTTGAAATTCAACGCGCTGGTCGAGGCGATCTATGATTTCGACGTCCACGTCGTCCGCAGCGAACCGGAGGCGTTGCTGCTTGAAAGCAAGCTCATCAAGGAATTCAAGCCGCGCTTCAACATCATGCTGCGCGACGACAAACGCTACCTGATGCTCAAGGTCAACTTGAACGATCCAATTCCGAATTTCACCTTCACGCGTTTCAAGAAGGACGACGGCGCGCGTTACTTCGGGCCGTTCGTGAATTCCGTCGGGCTGCGCAACACCGTCGCGCTGGCGCGGAAACAGTTCAACCTGCGCGGCTGCCGCGTGTTCACGCCCGGCGCGGCGGACTACAAGCATTGCCTCTACGCGCATTTGAAATACTGCACCGCACCGTGCGTCGGGAACGTCACGCGCGAGCAATATCTGGAGCAGGTGAAAGCCGCGTGCAATTTTCTCGAAGGCCAGTGCCGCGAGATGCAGGATCAGCTCGAAGACGAAATGAGAAAAGCCGCCGCCGCGCATGACTTCGAGAAGGCCGCCGACCTGCGCGACCTCATCCGCGACCTGCAAGACACCTGGAAAAAAACCGAGAAGTTCGCGCGCGTGCCCTACACGCTGCCGCTCTCCATCAACCCGGCGAACGATCTGGTGGAGCTGGCAAAGGTTTTGAACCTGCCCGCGCCACCGCAGCGGATTGAAGGCTTTGACATTTCCAACATCAGCGGCACCTTCGCCGTCGCGTCGCTGGTGAGCTTCAAAAATGGCCGGCCCGACCGCGCGAATTATCGGCGGTTCAAGATCAAGACCGTCGCCGGCCAGGATGATTTTGCCAGCATGGCCGAAGTGGTGCGGCGGCGGTATTCGCGGCTGCTGAATGAGTTCAAAGTCCCAGGTCCAAAGTCCAAAGAAGAAGGCGGCGAGGCCATTCCGCAGGAACTTCAAAAATTAGTCAATGAAACGAGCCGGAAAGTGCGACGCGGTTTGCCGGTGAAAAATGATGTAGGACAGGCGGCGCGCCTGTCTCAAACCTCAAAAGGAATTTTAATTAAAAATGGAGACCGGCGCGCCGCCTGTCCTGCGCTGCCCGACTTGATCCTGATTGACGGCGGCAAGGGCCAACTGGGCATGGCCTGCACGGAGCTGGCAAAACTCGGTCTGGAAAAAATCCCCGTCATCGGCCTGGCGAAAGAGTTCGAGGAAATTTATCTGCCTGAAACGAGCGAACCGCTGCGGCTGGGGCTGAATCATCCGGCGGTAAAACTCCTGCAACGGCTACGCGACGAATGTCATCGCGTGGCGAACAGCTACAACGCGCAGTTGCGCCTCAAGAAAATTTCCGAGAGCGTGCTGGACGAGTTCCCCGGCATCGGCGGGCGGCGCAAGGCGGCGCTGCTGAAAAAATTCGGCTCCGTGCAGCGGTTGCGAATGGCGACGGTGGAGCAAATTGCCGCCGTCCACGGCTTCGGCGGCAAGGCGGCAGTGGAACTGAAAAAATTTCTGGAAGCGCGGTCAACTCCGGCCGTAATCGGCCATGATTCCGCCGGTTCAAGCCAGGCGGAGTAAAAGCAGGCACGGATTGTCCGCCTTCCACTTGCGCTCCTTCAAAATTATTTGGTTCAATCTTCCGCCCGCCCGTGTCAGCGTGTTTCAGAAGTAATGCTCGAAAAATTATTTCGCCTTTTGAAATTGCTCCTTTTGCTGTTGTTTCAACTGCGTGACCAAGCTGCGCATTTGTTCCGTATCCAATTGCGGCATTTTAGCCGCCGTTTCCGCGATTAAAACCGCGTCGGCGGTCCGACCCTCGCTCAACAACAAATTCACATACCGAAACACCGCTTCCGGCGAATATGGGCAGAGCGCCCACGACTGGCGGAAGGCAAAGTCAGCCGCGTCGTTCATGCGCTTTTTTTCGCCGGCGTCGGCGGCGTGCTGCGCGCGCCAGGCGTAAAGTCCGGCAATGGAACTGCGCAACTGGGAGAACATTTTGCAGGAGTATTCGCTTTCAACAAATTCTGGATCGCCGGCAAATCCGCTCAAATCTCTTTTGACATATATTTTTTCCGCGAACGCAGCGACTTCTTCAATCGTCGTGTCTGGTTTCAGCCAGCCGCCGATCATCGGGGCCAGGTATTTCTCCCAATAGTCATGGTCGTGTTTTACGATTTCATCGGACAAACCGGTCAACGACTGCCGGTTGATTTTCATGATCAAGCCATGCGGTTCAAGGTATGGATACATCCAGTCGAGCGGGAAACTTTCTTCAATGTAAAATTCACGGTCGGGATTTTTGTCAAAAATGGTTTTCGTTAGAAGCTCTCTGATTCCTATCACGGCCATGTGACTCCTCAATTGGATTCGTCCGTTTGAATCTTGCCTGACGTCCTCGCCGGGATCGAGTTGCCTAGGTTCGTTGGGAAATTGCTGATCGTGAGAACGACGGCGCTGCACATCCGTCATGTAATCTTGAAGGCTCTTTTGCAAGTCTTCGTCTGTGGGCGCATGGATTTTCCCGCCATACATCGCCCGCAGATAGTGCAAATAGGTTGCATCGGCGAGCGGATTTTGCGAGAGCATGAAAAACGGTTTTCCGTCCGCATGAGATTCCATCAATGCCGTGACGGCAAACCGGCCCGGATCAGTCCCGCCAAAATAAACGCTTCCGTCTGGAATGGATTTGATGATGTCGTTGCCGAAAGCAATCGCATATTTGTCCCCCGGCGGAAACACCACAAACACGCCGTAAGCATCCAGCGTCGCCGACCACCAGCTTCCTAGCAGACTGCTGTCGCCGTCGAGGCGCTTTCTCATCTGGCCGAAAAGGTTGGTCGCATCCTGCCAGTCGCCTGTTTCGGCGGCTTTGAAAAACGCATCGAATTCCGATGGCAGCTTCTTCCCGTCCTGTTTTGCCAGCGCACGCGACTGGGTTTCCTGTGCCGCAATGAACTGCTTCAGTTGCGCGGAAGCTCCCGACTTGTCGAGTGACCACGACGATGACGACTTGGCCTGCTTTTTGCCGCACCCGCCAATTAATAGCACCACACCAAGAATTAACGGCATCAAGGACTTAATTGTCATTTTCATAAGATTTCTTTTACCGCTTCCATTGAATAGACACCGAGGACACCGGATTTGTATAGGAAATTATCTCCAAATTTATCACCAAACCCGAAACAGCTAGTTTAGAATTATTCTAAATCTTGACTTGGTTTTTTGGACGCGCTATTTTTCATTTGCGATGAGCGTTGCCCGTCACCATCAAGTTGAGTGCGACTTGACCGAAAGGTTGAGCAGCAGCGGCTTTCGTTTTACGCCGCAGCGCCAGCACGTTTATGACGTGATCCTCCACAAGAGCGATCATCCGACGGCCGAGGAAGTTTTCATCCGCGCCAAAAAAAGGATGCCGGAGATTTCGCACGCGACGGTGTATAACTGCCTCGACGCGCTCGTGAAGTGCGGCCTCGTCCGGCAGGTGCAGCTTGAGCGCGGCGCGACGCGCTTTTGTCCGAACATGCACGAGCATGGCCATTTTTATTGTGATGCCTGCGGAACGGTTTTTGACGTGGACCTGCCCGCGCAGGCCATGCCGCTGCCCAAAGGTTTCGTGGCCGGGCATTACGAGGTGGCCATTCATGGCAACTGCCCGGATTGCGCGAAGAAGAAATAATTTTTTACGATGAGCACTGCGACAGAAACAATTGAAACACTGGTCAAACAGGATTACAAATACGGCTTCGTCACCGATGTCGAATCCGATTCCGCGCCGCCAGGCTTGAGCGAGGACACCATCCGCCACATCTCGACAAAGAAAAATGAGCCGGCCTGGCTGACAGACTGGCGCATCAAGGCGTTCCGCCACTGGCAGACGATGCCGGAACCGACGTGGCAGTTCGTCAAGTATCCGAAAATTGATTTTCAGGCCATCAGCTATTTTTCCCAGCCGAAGCCGAAAGGCGACGCGCCGAAAAGCCTGGACGAGGTGGATCCGAAGCTGCTCGAAACTTACGAGAAACTGGGCATCCCGTTGCGCGAACGCGGTCGTTTGG
The DNA here is from genome assembly GCA_036511615.1 of Verrucomicrobiia bacterium. Classification (GTDB taxonomy): domain Bacteria; phylum Verrucomicrobiota; class Verrucomicrobiia; order Limisphaerales; family UBA11358; genus UBA11358. Next base: position 11,892 of record DATCBW010000069.1, read on the forward strand.
CGGGCGTGGCTGTGGATGCGATTTTTGATTCCGTGAGCGTCGGCACAACGTATCGCGAGGAGTTGGCGAAGAAGGGAATCATTTTCTGCTCGTTCAGCGAGGCGGTTCATAATCATCCCGATCTCGTCAAAAAATATCTCGGCTCGGTCGTGCCTTACACGGACAATTATTACGCGACGTTGAATTCCGCCGTGTTCACCGACGGTTCGTTCTGCTACATCCCGAAAGGCGTGCGCTGTCCGATGGAGCTTTCGACCTACTTCCGCATCAATGCCGCGAAGTCCGGCCAGTTTGAACGCACACTCATTGTCGCCGAAGAAGGCGCGAGCGTGAGCTATCTCGAAGGCTGCACCGCGCCGATGCGCGATGAAAACCAGTTGCACGCGGCAGTCGTGGAACTCGTCGCGCTCGACCATGCGGAAATCAAATACAGCACGGTGCAGAACTGGTATCCCGGCGATGAAAACGGCGTGGGCGGCATTTACAATTTCGTGACCAAGCGCGGCCTGTGCAAAGGCAAAAACTCGCGCATCACCTGGACGCAGGTGGAGACCGGCTCGGCGATCACCTGGAAATATCCGAGCTGCATTTTGCTCGGCGACAATTCCAAGGGCGAATTTTATTCCGTCGCCGTCGTGAACAACTGCCAGCAGGCCGACACCGGCACGAAAATGATTCACATCGGCAAGAACACCAAGAGCACCATTGTCTCAAAAGGCATTTCCGCCGGGCGCGGACAGAACAGCTATCGCGGCCTTGTGAAAGTTCAGAAGAGCGCCACGAACGCGCGAAATTTCTCGCAATGCGATTCAATGCTTATTGGTGACAAATGCGGTGCGCACACCTTTCCCTACATCGAAGTGAAAAACACGACAGCGAGCGTCGAGCATGAAGCCTCCACTTCCAAGATCGGCGAGGACCAGATTTTTTACTGCAACTCGCGCGGACTTTCGACGCAGGACGCGGTCAACATGATCGTGAACGGCTTTTGCAAGGAAGTGTTCAAGGAACTGCCGATGGAATTCGCCGTCGAAGCGCAGAAGCTTCTGGGCGTGAGTCTGGAAGGCAGCGTTGGCTGATAAATGTGTTCTGACAAAAGCGGCGTAATAAATTAAACTTGAATCATGGTTGAACGGGCGAAAATCAAATCCTTTTGCAATGCGGTGGCGAAACAATTTCGCCCGCGCAAAATCATTCTGTTTGGTTCCTATGCCTACGGCAAGCCGACCGAAGATTCCGACGTGGATTTGCTCGTGGTGATGAACCGCACGCGGCATCGCGGCGAACGGATGTCGTTGCGGATACGACATGCTGTGGGACGGGATTTTCCAATGGATTTATTGGTTCGCACGCCGGCGGAAATTTCCAAACGACTGCGTTGGGGCGATTCATTCATGCAGGAAGTCGTGGAAAAAGGAAAGGTCATATATGAAGCCGCTGACGCGTGAATGGATCAAAAAAGCGGAGAATGATTTCAAGGTCGCCTCGCAAATTTTGCGGCGACGCAAGGACATTGTGCCGGACGCCGCGTGTTTTTTCTGCCAGCAATGTGTCGAAAAATATCTGAAAGCCCGGCTCGTCGAGGCCGGAATTCAGTTTCAACGAACCCATGATTTGCTTTCGCTGCTGAATCTTTGCGTTCAAGCCGAGCCACTCTGGACAGCGTATGCGAAAATTGCGGATGACATGACGGATTTCGCCGTGGATTTTCGCTATCCCGGCCAGTCCGCGACTTTGTCGCAGGCAAAACTCGCTTTGAAGCATTGTCGCTCGCTGCGCGCCGAAGCGCGGCGGAGCTTGGGATTGAAAACATGAAAATCAGGCACCACAAACCATTCGCCGTCGAAGCGCAGAAACTTCTGGGTGTGAGCCTCGAAGGCAGTGTGGGATAAAAATTTTCCCATGCGCTACGCCATTCTTGCAGACATACACGCCAATCTTCCAGCATTGCAGGCTGTTTTGCTGGATGCAGCAGCGCAGAAATGCGCGCGCATCGTGAGTTTGGGCGATATGGTCGGTTACGGAAACGACCATTCGGAATGCGTGCGGATTGTGCGGCAACAAGCAGCCGCTTGGGTAAGAGGCAACTTTGATGACTATGTTTCAACCGAAATAGATTTGAGCGCGTTTAATCCAAGAGCCGCCGAAGCCGTTCAACAAATGAGGCAGGCGCTCGCAGACGACGAAAAAAAATGGTTGGGCGGTTTGCCCTACGTCACCGAATTCGATGGCTTTACAATCGTCCATGCGACATTGAATGATCCGCAAAAGTGGGAATATGTTTTTGACAAATTCGCTGCTACCCACAGCATGAGCCAGCAAGTGACGCAGATTTGTTTTTTTGGCCACACTCACGTTCCAGTAGCATTTGTTCGTGATTCAGTCGTAAGAGGCGGAACCTATTCGCGATTCAAAGTTGAAAGCGACAAGAAGTATTTTATTAATCCTGGAAGCGTTGGTCAGCCGCGGGACAATAACCCCAAGGCAAGTTATGCCATATACGATTCTGAAGAGAAAACCGTGGAGCTTCGCCGGGTGGATTACAAGAAACCCGATGGATCAGATGGTGACGGTTTTGCCGGAAAATTAAAACCCGGACCGGTTTCACCGTTATCCGGAGAGAACGCGGCGAATTTTTAATTTAATAAGCATGAGCAAGCAAACTATTCTCGAAATCACAAATCTCCACGCGGGCGTGGAGAACAAACAAATCCTCAAGGGCTTCAGCCTGACGATCAATGCGGGCGAAGTCCACGCGTTGATGGGACTCAACGGCTCCGGCAAGAGCACGCTCGCCGCCATTCTCGCCGGACGCGACGGCTACGACGTAACGGAGGGCACCGTGAAATACTTCGGCAAGGATCTGCTGGAACTTGATCCCGAAGAACGCGCCCGCGAAGGATTGTTCCTCGCGTTCCAGTATCCGGTCGAGATTCCCGGCGTGAACAGTAAATATTTTCTCAATGCCGCGCTCAATGAAGTCCGCAAAGCCAAAGGTCAGCCAGCACTCGACGCGTGGGAATTTATTGCACTCGTCAATGAGAAGATGCAGTTGCTAGAACTAAAAGACGACCTGCTCAAACGCTCGGTGAACGAAGGTTTTTCCGGCGGCGAAAAAAAACGCAACGAAATTTTCCAGATGGCCGTGCTGGAACCGAAGCTGGCGATTCTCGACGAAACGGATTCCGGCCTGGACATTGACGCGCTGAAAATCGTTTCCAGCGGCGTGAATAAATTGCGTCGCGCAGATTCCGCGCAGCTCGTCATCACGCATTATCAACGGCTGCTGAATTACATCGTGCCGGATTTCGTCCACGTGATGGCCGACGGCTGCATCATCAAGTCCGGCGACAAGAGCCTTGCGCTGGAACTGGAGTCGAAGGGTTACGATTGGATTTTGAAGCATCTTTGATTAGACTGGCAGCATGAATTTGACCGAAGAGCAAAGAAAACAAGTCGCCGAGTGGATAGCGCAGGGCGCGAAACTTTCGGAAGTCCAGAACCGGCTCGCGGCGGAATTCGGCATCAAGCTGACTTACATGGAAGCGCGCTTCTTGGTGGATGATTTGAAGCTGACGCCGAAAGACCCGGAGCCGCCAAAAGTTGTCGCTCCGCCCGTTTCACCGACCGCCGCGAATCCGGCCAAACTCACGGTTGAAAAAAATCCCGCGCCCGAGGGAACGCTTCCGGCCTCTGGCGTTTCCGTGAGCGTGGATCAAATCACCAAGCCCGGAGCCATTGTCAGCGGCAAGGTGAATTTCAGCGACGGGCAGACCGCTGACTGGTATCTGGATCAGACCGGACGGCTTGGCGTGGTGCCCAAACAGCCGGGCTACAAACCTTCGCCGGCTGACGTGCAGGAATTCCAGCTCGCCTTGCAGCAGGAAATGGCCAAGCTCGGCTATTAATTTCCTTTTCCGGCGGCAATTTTTCACCCAATGGTTGCGGTTATTGCTGCACGCGGAAAAAGCCGCGCGAACCGCTCATTACCCCGGTCTTGGACGGCGAGGGAGCAACGGTTGAGTGCATTCCCGTTCCCTTGTCCAACCAGTTTTTATCGCCACTCCGATTTGAGCGAGGCCGTATCCATCGAGAATCGCCAAGCGGGACGAATTCCTTCAAAAGGCAACAGTTTTCCGGCAAGGTCGGAAATAAAGTTCGACCGGCCTTCCCTGAAAACAAAAAGGGCGGCCATTGCTGGCCGCCCGTGAAATTGCCGCCGCGCGCCTATGGACGATACAGCCGGAAGAACATCCTCGAACCAGACGTGGTATTGGTCATAAACCCGCTGCTCGCACCAGGTATGGTTATGTATGGCCCGGTCACGTTGGTTGCAGCCTGCAAGTTGAAGGAGGAATCGGCCCAGTTGAATGTAAGGTTTCCGCCCGAATAATTCAGACTTAATGGAATCGGCGAGGGTGGTGGAGTCGTCACGATATCGGCGAAACGCGTCACGGCCACACTAAAGTTCGGGTTGCCGCCATAGAGAACGCCGGTGACTGAATAGGCGAACGC
>DATCBW010000070.1:0-32210 GCA_036511615.1 Verrucomicrobiia bacterium
GCCGAGCCGCGTCCAGTTTTTCGCGTAGTGTTGGAGGCTTCGCTTGAAGTCCGCTCGGCAGTGATTTACGCGACGTTCATCGTGGTGCTGGTGTTTCTGCCGGTGCTAACATTGACGGGATTGCAAGGGAGTTTTTTCGCGCCGCTGGCGTTGAGTTACATTTTCGCAATCCTGGCTTCCTTGGGCGTGGCGCTGACGCTGACACCGGCACTGGCATATTTCTTTTTTGAACGCGGCGTGCGCGACAGGAAGGAAACGCGATTACAGTCCGGCTTGAAATCCAGATACGGTCGTATTTTGAATTCGATTTCAAAATGGCCGCGTGTGGTGATGGCGCTGGTGGTGGTTGCGTGTTTGGCTGCGGTGGTGCTGCTGCCCTTTTTAAGCGGTGGACTTCTGCCGGATTTCCGCGAAGGCCATTTTGTTGCGCAATTGGAAATGTCGTCGGGCACTTCGCTGCCGGAAATGTTGCGTGTTGGTCGAATCGCCTCTCTTGAACTTCTGAAAAACCCGAACATCGCGACGGTGGATCAACAGGCCGGGCGCGCCGAGCAGGGCGAAGACCCGTTCGGCCCCGAACGTTCCGAACTGCACATCGAACTCAAACCGCATCCGACGGAGGACGAGGATGTCATCGCCGACGAAATCCGCGCCGTGCTGGCTAAAATTCCCGGCATCCAATTCGCCGTGATGACATTTCTCGGCGACCGCATCGGCGAAACTGTCAGTGGCGAAACATCGCCGGTTGTCATCAATCTTTTTGGAGACGATCTTGACGCATTGGACGCAAAGGCGCAGGAAGTCGCGCGCATTTTGCGCTCTGTGCATGGCGCGGCGGAGGTGCAGATCAAATCACTGCCCGGCGCGGCACGTCTGTCCGTGCGGTTGCGTCCCGACCGGCTGACGCAACTTGGTTTCCGTTCCGTTGAAGTTTTGGACGCCATCCAAACCGCTTATCAGGGCGCTATCGCGGGACAAACATACGAAGGCAATCGGTTCACGGATGTGTCGGTGATTTTGGGCGAATCCGACCGGCAAAATCTCCAAAGCGTCGGCGATTTGATGGTGAACAACTCGCAAGGTTTGCAAATGCCGTTGCGCGAACTGGCCGACGTGTATGAAACCACCGGACGCTTTTCCATTTCCCATGACGGCAATCGTCGTCGGCAAACCATCACCTGTAATCCTCACGGAGTGGACGTGACGAAATTTACCACGATGGCGCAAAAAGCGGTTGCCGCACAGGTCAGTTTGCCGCGCGGTGTTTATCTTGAATTCAGCGGCGCGGCGGCGGCACGGGCGGCGGCGCTACGCCAGTTGCTCCTACACTCGGCACTGGCGGCGGCTGGCATTTTGATTTTGTTGAGTGTGGCGTTTCGCAACTGGCGACATTTGCTGCTCGTGCTGGCGAATGTGCCGTTCGCGCTCGTCGGCGGCGTGCTGGCGGTGTGGTTGATCAGTTTATTCAGCGATCCGGGCGAAGGCGCGCTGACCCTCGGCGCGATGGTCGGTTTTGTGACGCTCTTTGGCATCACGATGCGAAATTCAATCATGATGATTTCGCATTTCGAGCATCTCGTAAGCGAAGAAGGCATGACGTGGGGACTCGAAGCGGGGTTGCGCGGCGCGGCGGAACGGCTGGTTCCGATTTTGATGACGGCGACGGTGACGGGGCTGGGTTTGTTGCCGCTGGCGATTGGCAGCGGCGAAGCCGGGCGTGAAATTGAAGGTCCGATGGCGATTGTGATTTTGGGCGGATTGATTACTTCAACCTCGCTCAATTTGCTCGTGTTGCCGACTCTCGCTTTACGTTATGGACGATTCAGAGGAAAGAAATCGTAACAATTGCTTTTAGAATCATCTTTGCGAACAATTGAACTGTTATGCACACGACCAACATTTCTCGCTGGAAACATAGCCACGATTTCACCGCCGATTTTTCGGCGGCGGAAAAGAATACGCGGCGCGTTTTGATTCTGACGGCGGCGATGATGTTTGCCGAAATCATCTTCGGCCTGAAATTTCATTCAATGGCTCTGTTTGCCGACGGCCTGCACATGGGAACTCATGTCGCGGCCTTTTTGATAACCGTCCTTGCCTATTTCTTTGCCCGGCGACACGCGACAGACGATCACTTTAGTTTTGGAACTGGAAAATTTGGCGTGCTAGGCGCATTTACGAGTGCCATTGTTTTGGGCGGCGTCGGCTTGGTGATGGCTGGTGAATCCATCTCCAGACTCATTCATCCACTGCCGATTCAGTTCAATCAAGCAATCGTTGTCGCTTGTTTGGGATTGGCCGTCAATGTAACGAGCGCATGGATTCTGAAAGACCAACATCACCATCATCATCACGAGGGAGAGCATGAACATCATCACCACCACGATTTGAATTTGCGGTCGGCTTATCTTCATGTCATTGCCGACGCCTTTACTTCCGTTTTGGCGATCATGGCTCTGGTTTCGGGGAAATTCTTTGGCTGGTATTGGATGGACGCCATCATGGGTTTGGTCGGCAGCGCCGTCATCGGCCAATGGGCTTACTCGCTGATACGCCAAACAACAGTAATTTTGTTGGATAAAGAACCTGCGGAAAGCGATTTGAACTATGAAATTCGCAAAGCCATTGAAAATGATTCGGACACGGTGATTGCCGATTTGCATATCTGGCAAGTTGGCATGAATAAATTTGCGGCCATCATTTCCCTCGTCGCTCACGAGCCGAAGTCGCCGGAATTTTACAAGAAACTTCTCTTGCAACATGAGGAACTGGCTCACATCACGATTGAAATAAATCGTTGCGATTCGAAATTCGCTCTTGCTTCCTAATCGCACGTTCAGTGGTCACCGCATGGGTTTTTATTTGAGACATTTTGCCTGTCCGATTTTCGAGGCACGCAGAAAAGCCGGACAGTCTAAACGTCGTCGTCGTGTTTTGCGGATGTGATTGCCATTATTCATACCGAAGCGCCTCAATCGGGTCGAGACGGGAAGCCTTCCAAGCCGGATAAAATCCAAAAACGATTCCGACAGTCACCGCCACCGCCACGGCTGCGACAATGGCTGGCATGGACGGCATGGTCGGCCAATGCAACAAAGCCGTTACGGCGAGCGACACCCCGCGTCCCAGCAAAATTCCGGCAATGCCGCCAGCCAGACAAAGCACCACCGCTTCCACCAGAAACTGCCGCAAAATGTCTCGCGACCGTGCGCCGACGGCCATGCGCAATCCAATCTCCCGCGTCCGCTCGGTCACGGACACGAGCATGATGTTCATGATGCCGACGCCGCCGACGACCAGTGAAATCATCGCTACGATAAGCAAAAGCTTGGTCATCACGCCGCTGGTGGAGGCGAGCGCCTGCGAGATTTCCGTCAGATTGTGAACCCGGAAATCGTCCAGCGTGCCGGGCTGATTCTCCAGTTCGCTGGCTTGAATGTGATGCCGTTGGCGCATCAGGACGGTGACCTGGCGGACGGCCTTCGGGATGTCCTGCGGTGAGTCGGCGGACAACCAGATGTCGTCTATGTCCGAGAAGCGCGTCACCTGCGGCGTGTCGGCGGCCTGAACCGCCGATTGTTGCGGATAAAGTTGCACGGATTGATTCGGATAAAGCTGGTTCAGGGAATTGACCCCGCCGGACGCAGCCGCCGCGCCCGCAGACTGGCCGTTTTGCCGGACGCCGGTCACGCGGAACTTGATGGTGGTCCAAGGCGCGGCGATGAAGTCGTCCTGATCCTGCCCCCACATGTTCGGCCCTTTCCGGCTCAAGACGCCGACGATTTTCATCCCGACGTCTTTGACGCGGATCACCTTGCCGAGGGGAGATTCGCCGCCGAACAACTCCTTGGCGATGGTCTGCCCGATGACGCAGACGGCTCCCGCGCTGCGCACGTCTTCTTCCCTGAAACATTCCCCGGCGGAAAGCGGCCAGCTCCGAACGATCAGGTAATCCGGCGTCGTGCCGAGGATGCGGCCCGGATTCCAGTTTTTATTGCCATAAATGATCTGGGCGCGGCAGTCCACGCTGGGGGCAACGTATTTGATGGCGTTGCAATTCTGCCGGATGGCATCGGCGTCCATCGGCGTGAGCGTTGGCCGTCCGCCGGCGCCTGAATTGATGCCCGCAATGGTCATGTGCGCGGGATCCAATTGGATGACGTTGGCGCCAAGACTGGCGATGGTCTGCTCGATGGAATAAGAGGAGCCTCGGCCAATCTCCATCATGGCGATGACAGCGGCGATGCCGATGATGATGCCCAGGCACGTCAACACGGAGCGCATGACATTGCGGCGCAAGGCGCGCAAGGCCATTCGGAGAGTTCCGTGAAAAGTATTCATGCGCGTCTAACGCCTGCGAAAGTTGGGCAGGAACGGGTTTTGGGTCGCGCTGTTCTGCGGTTCCGTGGTTTCACCCGTTACAACTTCTTCGCCCGTTTTCAGATTGTCGGCCACTACGGCGGTGTTGGAACCGTCCGAAGTGCCGAGCTTCACCTCGACGGGCCGGACGAATGCGCCATCCTTCAACCAGACGAGGCCTTGGTCTCTTTTGTTGCCGCTGGCCGGCGGATCAATTGGATTTTGCAACCGCGCGTCGGCCGCAATTTCGTTGGGTGACGATGGCGACCAGTTCAGCGCCGCATTTGGAACCAGCAAGGCGTTAGTCTGCTGGCTGACGGTGAAATCCACATTGGCGGTCATGTAGGGCAGCAAAACCTCGTCCGGGTTTTCCGTGTTCACCACCACGGTATACATCACCACGTTTTGCGTCATCGTGGCATTCAGGCGCACCTTGGCCACCGTGCCCGCAAACTGCCGTCCCGGAAAGGCGTCGCAGGTAAAAGTGACCGGCGCGCCGGGCTTGATCCGCGCGATGTCCGCCTCGTTGACCGCCACCCAGATTTGCATCTTCGTCAAATCCTCGGCGATAAGGAAAAGGCTCGGCGCATTGAGGCTGGACACGACGGTCTGGCCGATGTTCACGCGGCGGTCAATGATGACGCCGGTGACCGGTGATTTGATGATGCAGAAATCCAGGTTCCGTTGCGCCTTGTCCAGATCCGCCTGCGCCTGCGCGATGCCTGACTTGGCGACGGAGACATTCGCCTTGGCGACTTCATAATTCGCCTTGTCGGTGTCGTAATCCACCTGCGACATCAATTTGCTGGTGAATAACTCCTGCGCGCGTTTCCATTCCGCTTCGGCTTGGTCGAGCTTTGCGTTCATCTGTTCAAGATTTGCTTCGGCAGTTAATTCACCCGCCTTGGCGACCGAGAGATCGGCGGCATAAACCGAGTCGTCAATCTTTGCCAGCATGGCTCCTTTCTCCACCACCGAGTTGTAGTCAATCGTCTGGCCGGCGATGTCCGTGCCGAACGACGTAATGCGGCCGGCGACTTGCGCGCCTATGTCCACCGTTTCGCTCGGTTCAATGGTGCCGCTGGAACTTATGATGGCCGCGACGTCGCCGCGTTTCACGACCGCCGTGAGGAAGGACAGTTTGGCATTGCCCCGAGCGTGCCACCACCATGCTCCGGCTCCACCGGTCAGAATCACGACGACCATCAAGATAACCGGTAATTTTAGAAAACGTTGCATTGAATCATTGTTGCAGAACCTCCGAAACTAATCAGTGCTGTAGTTGATTTCAAGTTTCCGCGCCCGAAAGCCGGAAACCACGAGCACCAACAGCGTAAAAATTATCAGACTGCCCAGCGCGGTTGCCGGGGACACCGGCGGGGCCGCCGAAATCAGCAGGACGAGCAGCGGAGGCATGCTGCTGTCCGGCGCGGCGGCAACGGGGCACAAGGCTTGTAAATAATAAATCAGGCTCAACTTCTGCAGAACCGCCGGCAGAAACAGGTTCGCGCTTTCCCACAACAGAACGACCGCCGCCGGGACGATGGGATTGCGGAACAAAAGTCCCGTGGCCAAAAAAACGCTGCCGTAACCCGCGCACGCCAGCATTGTGACGCCCAGGTATGAGATGAGATGGCCCCAGCCCGATCCTGCGAGATAATCTCCCGCCGTCTGCCCATTGAACTGCCAGAGCATCGCTGCAAATTGCAGCGCCGTGCTGGTCGCAAAGATGGCCATGGCCGCAATCAGCCCGGCCAGATACTTGCCCGCCATCAGCAGTTCGCGCCGGATGGGTGTCAGCAGATAGAAGTGAAGACTTTTGTCGAGCATCTCCCCGCGAAACAGGTTGGTGAAAATTCCGACGCACCCGAAGAATACGGCGAGCCGCAGGAAATAAAACCGGAAGATGGTGGCGAAGATGAGCAGATTATTGGGCAGGGTTTCGGGTTTGCTCCGTTCAATGTGCCGCAATCTTCCATTGAAGAAAAAAAACGTGAAATCGCTTTTGCCGTCAGTGTATTTGTAGATGACGCGCTCATTCGACCGGCCGCCTTCAATCCGGTGATGCCAGGCGTGCTGATGGTAAGGCTCGCCGAGTTTTTCGATGACCACGTTGTTGCTCATCCCGTTGGAAATGGAATTCAAAACCTCGGTGGAAACGGGATGGGCAGCCGCAATGCCGGCCAAGCGCGCCTGTTCGCGCGGCGCGTAAATGGAATGGCCCAAGTAGAGCAGCACCGGCGCGAACGCCAGGAGATAAACCCAGAGGCTGCGACGGGAGAAAAGGGTCTTCCAGATTTCCAGCCGGATGACGGCGAAAATTTGCGCCCAGTCTTTCGGGTTCATTTGGCCGCCTCCTCGTCGCCGATCAGGTAGCCATAGACTGAATTCACGTCGTCATCCGCCGGGGCCACGCCTTCGATTTGAATGTCGCCCAGCGCGATTTGATTCAGCATCCGGTAAAACTTGTCGGCGTCGCGCGTCTTGACGAGCAGGCCAGTGCCATCGGCGAGCCGTTGCGCTTCCACGACGTGATCCTGCGCAAAAACTTTCGCGGCCAGCGCGCCGGGCCGGTCGCAGCGGATCAGAACCTGCATGGGGTGTTCTTGGATTTCACTGCGCACGCCGTGAATCTGGCCTTCGGCCACGACATAACCTCCGCTCAAAAGGATGACCCGGTCGGAAATCAAATCAATTTCATGGAGAACGTGGCTGGAGACGATGACGTGCCGGCCCTCGGCCGCGAACCGTTTGAAAAGCGCAATCGTTTCGGCGCGAACGAGCGGATCGAGACCGTTGAGCGGTTCGTCAAGCACCAGCACTTTCGGGTCGTGAGCAATGGCCTGCGCGAGTTTGATTCGCTGCCTCATGCCTTTGCTGTAGCCGACAATTTTGCGTCCGGCGGCTTCGGTCAAGCCGACCTGTTCGATGGCCTGCGTTGCGAGTTTCGTGCATACCGCCGCTGAATGGCCAAAGAGCTGCAAAAACGAATGGATGAATTGAAACCCGGTGATGCCTCTTGGGAATGAATCAAATTGGGTCGAGTAACCGACCAGGCGAAAAAGCTTCCGGGGTTCAGACGGCTCCACACCCAGCACCTGAATCTGGCCGCGCGTAGGCCGGACCAGGCCGGTCAGCAGGTTCATCAAGGTCGTCTTGCCCGAACCGTTGGGGCCGACCAGGCTGGTGATTCCCGGTGGAATGGACAGAGTAATGCGATTGACGCCCAGCACTTCGCCGTAGAAGCGCGACACATTGTCGAAGCTGACGCGGTCGTCGTTCATTTTACCACCTCAAAAGGCCGGACACGTTTGGCGAGCAGCCATAGGCAGATGACACACGTCAATCCCAGGACAATCCATGCGCTGGTTACGGACATTTCAGTGCCCGTGTCGTAGCGGAAGAGATAGGACCATATCGTGTGGGCCACCTGGGTGAGGTCAATCAGCGCACCATAGTTGGTGCGCATCAGGCCGTTGATGGCCGTGCCGAAACCCGCTCCGGCAAAAATCACCCCCAGCACCAGTGCCCCTGCGGCGACTCGCCATCTGACCCACGCCGAGAGTGCCAGTCCGATCAGTGAAAGGACGACAATCCAGACAAACTGTCCGAGGACTATCGAACCCGCCAGCCAGAGATTTGTCGTCGTCCAGTCCCATCCGGCGATGCTGGCTTGAATGTCAAAAAGCACAAGGCCGGGAATCCAGGTGATCAGCGAAAGGAGAATGAGCAGAACATTTATTTTTCCCACCACATATTCGGTGCGCGAAAATGGACGGCTGAAGTAAAGCGGCATGGCCCCGTTTGCAAAGTCCGGCGAAACCAGGTTTGGCGCCACAAAGGCCGTCAGCAGATACGCCAGGGCGCCCTGAACAATGCTGTAAAAGTAGAAAAACCGGCCGTCAATCTGCGGCAGCCGGGCGGCGGGAATGTTCAATGCCGCAAGAAAAGGTGCATTGTGCGACAAGTAAATATAGGCGGCGCAGGTGAGCGGATAAAACAGGCAGGCGATGATGAACAGGAGCTGGAATTTCGACTGAAACACCCGCGCGAAACCGAACCGTGTCAGGATGAAAAACCGCGACCACGTTTCCGTCCGTGCGCCGGTGTAATTTTTGTAGGTGTGTTTGTAGATGGCCATGTCAGACCCCCATCGCTTTCATGAAAATGTCTTCGAGCGAATCCCGACGGTAGTTCAAACGCCGCAATTGCAGGTCGCGCGCGGCGGCCACGCGATAAATCTCGCGCAACTCGAAGTCCTCCGGCAAAACCATCCTGAACCGCCCGGGGCCGGCTGCGGAACACTGGCAGCCAATGCCGGCCAGCGCCTCGGCAAAACCCGTATCATCGCCATGCGTTTGAATTTCAACAAAGCGCCGGTTTGCCCGCCGCTCGCTTTCCAGATCCGAGTAGTGGACGATGCGGCCTTCTTTCAGGATCAAAACTTCTTCGCACGTTTCTTCAACGTCGCGCAACAAATGGGAACAGAGCAACAGGTGCATTTCGCCTGATTCCTTCATGTCATGAATCAGGCGGATCATGCGCTGGCGCGCGGACGGATCGAGGCCGTTGGTCGGCTCATCCAGAATCAGCAGGCGGGGACCATGCACGATGGCCTGGGCGAGTTTCGCCAGTTGTTTCATGCCCAGCGAGTAGGTGCCCAACTGGCGATAACGCGCCTCGCCGAGTCCCACGTAAAACAGCACCTCGTGCGCCCGTTCCAAGGCGGCCTCGCGCGGCAGACCGGACAGCTCGCCCATCATCCGCACAAACGACACCGCCGTCATGTTGGCGATCAGGGAATCATTTTCCGGCATATAGCCGGCCAAATTGCGGATCTTGTCCATCCCGCTTTTGATGTCGTTTCCGAAAATGCTGGCCGTGCCTGAACTCACGGGGCAGAAACCCAGCAGCGCATTGATCAGGGTGGACTTGCCGGCACCATTGGGGCCAAGCAGCCCGATGGTGCGGCCAAAAAGTGCCGTGTGCAGTTCCTTCAGAATCTCCCGCTTGCCGAACTGCACGCTTAAATCTTTTAATTCAATGACAGGTTGCAAAATATCATTTTTGTCTGGTTAAGTCATTTAGCTTCGAGCTTCAGCAACCAAACGCATTTCTAATCCTCAATTGAAGCCAGGTTGAAATCCGCCGGATCATTTCCAGTTTTGCAATGACGCAACATTGAAATGTCATCAGTCGGAAACCTGGCGCGGCAAAAAAACACCGCCGAATGCTCAAGCCAGTTCACCGGCCGACCCACAACACGTCGAGATTACCGGGGCCACCGCCGCGTCCACCGCGTCCGCCGCGCCGCTGACCGGCGGGTGCGTTCGCGTCAGGTGTAGGCGTTGGCGTGGCTGCGGCCGCTTGCGGTGCGCGTTCGGTGCAAATTAAAACGATCTGGTTGTTTTTGGTGTCGAGCGACGAAGTCTTGCAGCCGGCCTTGGTTTGCACGGTCTGTTCCACCGCAAAGCTCGTGGGGCTGCTTTCCTTGATGATGGTCAGCGTGCCGTCGCGCTGCGAACTCCACGCCTCCATCGTGGCGGGATTGAACCCGCCACCGTCCGTGCCGTTGCCAAGGGGCAACGTGGTGAGAACTTTTCCGTCGTCGGCATTCACCACGACACAGACGCTGGGATTCGCGCACATGGCGAACAAGATGCGATTCTTCACGTCCAGACCGAGGCCACCCGGCTCACCAGCGGTGTCACCGAGGTCATACTTGGTGATGACTTTCATGGTTTTGACATCCACGACGGCGATCTTCTTCTCGTCTTCAACATCCACATACAATTTTCCACGCCCATCGCTTTGCGCCTGCTCCATTGCGCCGCCGACATCAATTGTGCCGACAACCGTGCCATCCTTCGGATCAATCACCGTGATGCTGGGCGCCTGATGGCTGAACACATAGACGCGATCTGTCAGCGGTTCCAGCAGGATGCCGTCAGGCCGGCCGGAAACATCAATGTCCTTGATCTTCTCCATCGTCTGCGTATCGAACATTGCAATCTTGCCCGCGCTGCTGAAACCGTGATGCGTGGCGGTGTCAATGGCCACGCCGTGACCGCCGACGTTGGTGATGCTGCCGATGTATTTATGGGTATCAAGATCGAAGACGAAGGTGTTTCCGCCGCGCGGCACATAAACGCGCCGGCCGGCATTGTCGGCATAAACATAATCAACGCCGCCGTTGCCCATGATCTGGGTGGTGTCGAGCACCTTGTAGGGAGTATTGGCATTCTGGGCGAGAGCCGTGCCGGACAGTAGGCCGATGCCCAGCAAAACGCAGGAGAGATGTGTGAGTTTTTTCATAATAAAGTATAAAGTTGAACAAATTTGCAGGGACAGCATAACGGACGCAGATTAAGGAAACATGGTTTCAAAATTACAGTTTTGTCATGCTGGGCCTTGGAGGATTGGCCTGCATAAGTCAATTATGACAAAGATTTAATCTTACCTTTTCCCCGCGTAATCTTGGCATAATCAAAGTGTGGTTGAATGTTCCGCGTAACGACTGGCAATGTCGGTGAATCAAACAAACAACATCAAGACACAAAATAAAATATGAAATCAAAATGCACAATGGTGGGTGCCGTCACGCTGGCCACCATTGTGGGACTCACAGTCAATGGCTGTGTCAGTGAAAAACCGGAAAAGGCCATGTCATTGGACAAGGTTCCGGCCTTTCTCAAAACAACGCCGCCGGCAATCATTTCTTGATCCTCATTGCGAAAAATCACCGCCGTTTGTTGTGATCCACATGACTTGAGTTTTTAGGTCAACCACGATGAGTCCATTGCCAACTCAAGCTTGCTCACGAGCCGTCACACAATCGTCACCAGTTCGTCACACAAATGACAAAATTGTAATTCCACCTTCATCAAATTTCGTTGAATCCTCGGCATACTAATTAGATGCCACTACTGAAACAGAAGAACCTGACTCACCTCAAACTTATGCCAACCACACAAACAAACGCAAACGGACATTCCAAGCCAGCTATAGAACCAGACCATGCCGCACGTCTTTTCAACGGCCAGTCTCAAGTAGGCGTCGGTGTGTATGACGGTCTATCGGCGTTACTCGCAGAGAAATGGAATTTTGATTTCGTGTGGATCAGCAGTTTTTGTTGCTCGGCGGCAGTGGGTTTGCCGGATGCTGGAATCGTCGGACCGGAAGACATATTGAGTGTGGTTCGTTGTGTTCGCCGTTCCATCAATCTCCCCATCGTCGTTGATCTCGACTCCGGCTACGGCGATGCGGTGAAAGCTTATCATGTGGTCGAAGCGGTGGCGCGGGCGGGTGCGGCGGCGTTGTGCATCGAGGACAATCCAATTTCAAAACGGTGCAGTCTTTATGATGGTTATGATCGGGAATTGGTTTCAGTCGAAGAACACATCGCGCGTTTGCGGGCGGCGCGGGCGGGCGTGAAGGCTGCCCATTCCAATTGCCGCATCATCGCGCGCACCGAGGCGCTCGTCGCGGGCATGGGCGTGAAGGAAGCTTTGCGACGGGCGACGGCTTATGCCGATGCGGGCGCGGACGCGGTGTTCATTCAATCGCTGGATGCGACGGGGGAGGAAGTGCTGTCATTCGGACGGGCATGGAAACGCCGGACGCCGCTGTTCATCGCGCCGACCCGTATGCCGCAGGTTACGAAGAAGGAATTTTTTGCCGCCGGAATTTCACACACCATGTTCGCGAACCAAGGACTGCGTGCCGCGCACACGGCGGTGGATCGCACGTTCAAAGCACTGGCGGAAGGCGAATGCTCGCTGCCGGTTGAGTCCGAAATTTCCACCGTGAAAGCTGTGGCCGCGCAGGTGGGAGCGCAGAAAGTTGTGGATTTGGAAGCGTTGATTGCCGGAGATGTCCCTGCACCATCCCTCGTGCGCCCGAAAAAACCAGCGGGCCTAAAGACCAAGTCGTTTTCCAAACTCACCGCTCCCCACCGTGCAAATGGCGTCCGCAAAGCCTGACACACGACGTCTTGCCAGTGCGAAATTTCCGGGCCACAATCCGGCTCACACTCTACAAACCATGCGAAACGAAATATTGGCTGAACGGATGAAGGGCTTTTCCGGCTCACAAACTTCAGGGATGCGTAATCGTGCGCGCAAACTCCGTGCCGATGGGGTTCACGTCGTCAATTTCGCGGCGGGCGAACTGGACAAAGACACGAGTCCCGGCATCAAGGCGGCGGCGCGACAGGCGATTGATTCTGGCCGGACGCAATACACCGACACGCTGGGCATCGGCGTATTGCGCGAACGGCTGGCCCAAAAAGTTTCTCAAAAAACCGGAGCGACCTACACGACGGACGAAGTCGGCTTCACCGCTGGAGCGAAGCAGGCGTTGTTCAACGCGAACTTTGTTTTTTTTCAACCCGGCGACGAAGTCATCATTCCAGCGCCATATTGGGTGACCTTGCCGGAGCAAGTTCGACTGGCGGGTGCGACGCCGGTTTTCCTGCCGACGATGCACAATGATTTTCAGATCAACGTTGACGAGTTTGCGCAGTGTATTTCATGGCGAACACGCGGGGTCATTCTCAACACCCCGCACAACCCGACGGGCGTGGTGTATTCTGCAAATGTTCTTGAACAAATCGCCCGCCTCGCCTTGAAGCACGATTTGATCTGCATCTTCGACGAATGCTACGACGAGCTGGTCTATGCGCCAGCCGCGCATCACAACATCGTGAAGCTCGTTCCTGAAATGAAGGCGCGGACAATTCTGATTGGTTCGTTGTCAAAGTCGTATTGCTTGGCCGGCTGGCGCGCGGGATTTTTTGCCGCGCCGCAGGCCATCGTGAAGGCCATCGGCAATCTCCAAAGCCACATCGCATCGAATCCTTGCAACCTCGTTCAATACGCCGCGCTCGCCGCGTTTGAACCGGAGAACGATTCCTTTGTGGCCGGCAATCTTGCACAACTACGCAGCCAGCGCGCGACGGCGTTGGAACTGGTCCAAAAAATTCCCGGCCTGCCGTGCGTTGTTCCTGAAGGCGCGTTTTATCTATTCCCGGATGTAAGCTCTCTGTTCGGTAAATCATTCCAAGGCGAGCGTATGGAAAACGTGGATCGTCTGGCCGAACTGCTGTTGCAGCACGCGCACATTGCCATCGTGCCGGGTTCGGCGTTTGGGTCGGATCATCACGTCCGCATCTCCTATGCTATTCCTGCTGAAGAAATCATTGCCGGTTTGACAAGGCTTGGACAATTTGTCCATTCGCTGACATGAACCCGGAAGCGCCAACCTCCAACCCTTCACCGCCGCAACCTGGCATCGTGTTGTTCCTCGGCGCAGTGCGGCGCGGAGAGTTTGAAAATCTTCAAAAGCACGGATTGCGTCTGGGCATTCTCATTGACACGAACAGCAAGGCGCGTCTTGGCGATGTTTCTCAATTTGTCGTCGTCGAGCGTTTTGATTTTTCCCGGCCATTGCCCGATCTCATCGAAGCCGTCCGCGACATCCAAAAACGGTTCGGCATCGCATGTCTTTACAACGTGGTTGAATTTTACGTCGCGCAGACGGCGGAAGTCGCCGCCGCGCTGGGCTTGCCGGGAATTTCCGCCGCGTCAGCCCAGCTATGCCTCGACAAAAATCTCATGCGCCAGCGCTTTCACGACCGGATCGGGCCGGATTCGGTGGCGAAGTTTCATGTTATTCATTCGGAAGCGGAGCTGCTCAAGTTTGCGAACGAGCTTGGCTACCCGTGTTTTTTACAGCCGTCAAACGTGTCCGCCAGCATGTGGGCGACGCGCAACATCGACGCGGAAATGTTGCTCGCCAACTACCGCGTGATGCTCGACGAAGTGCCGAAGTATTATCAGCGGCTCGGCAAACCCGGTGCGCGCCTCTCCGTCGTGCTGGCGGAATACATGGAGGGCAGCAACATCTCGATTGACTGCCTGATGGATCACGCGGGCCGCGTTTATACGACGCCCGCCGTCGAGGTGCTGACGGGAAAAGACGTGGGCATTGATGACTTTCACCACTTCGCCCGCGTGTTGCCGCCGCGTTTGGACGCGGAAGAAAAACTGGCGCTGGACCGACTCGCAATTGCGGGCGTTCAGGCGTTGGACATGACCACGAGCGCGGCGCATGTGGAATTCATCGGGTCGCGACTCGGAGAAATCGCCGCGCGTCCGGGCGGCAATCGTCCGCGCATTCTCGAACTCGCTTACGGCATGGACGTGCTCCGCGCCTACTACCAAATTTTGCGCGGCGAGATTCCTGACTTGCATGGCGATCTCAATCTGGCGGCGGCCATTGTCACGCCGTTCGCGCCGCGAAACGGCATTCTGCGTTCAATCCGTCATCTGGATGAAATTCCCAAACTTCCCGGCTATCTCTATCACGAAGTGCGAGGACAAATCGGCCAGCCCATCGGTCTGTCGAAGAACGGCTATCGCGCCGGTCTTTACATCGAACTCGTGTCCCCCGATTCTGAAGTCATGCGTGACAGCGTGAACCAAATCGCGTCGTGGACGGATCTCTACGAGCTGGACTGAATGACCGTCCACCGACCAACTCGCCCTCCGATTTCTCCAACGGCGCGCCGGATATTGGCCGCACGGTTCTGGCGGAGCATTGCCCAAGGCGCGCTGGTGGTGGATCTGGCGCTTTATCTGAACGCGCTGCACTGGTCGGGAACGGCCATTGGCGGCGTGTTGAGCGGAGCGGGGCTTGCGGGTTCGGCTTTCGGACTGGCGATTGGGTTCGCCAGCGACCGCTTTGGACGCCGGCAGTTTTTGATCTTCTATGAAGCGGTTGGCTGTGTCTGCGGCGTGGTGGCATTTCTCACCAGCAACACGCCGCTGCTCGCGGCGGCAGTCATTTTTGGCGGTTTTGGCCGCGGCGCAAATGGCGCGGCTGGATCGTTCGCCTCGGCGGAAGACGCCTGGCTGGCTGACAGTGTTGAACCCATCGAGCGCGGCTATGTATTCAGCCTGAAGTCCTCGATTGGGTTTGCCGGGATGGCGCTGGGCGCGATGACGGCCATGCTGCCGCCGTTGTGGAGCAATTCCCTCGGCCCGGCGGTGAGTCATCGCCCGCTGTTTCTCACCGTGATTCTTGGAGGCGTCATCAACATCCTCATTCTTCGGAAAGCCACCGAGCGGAAGCGGACGCCGCCGCCCGCCGGGAATGAGGCGCGTGCCAAACCGCCGGAAGAAACTCACGGGCACGAAAATCGTTTTTTGTTCCGGTTGATGTTGATCAACGCCCTCAACGGACTGGCGGTGGGACTCACCGGGCCGCTGATGTCTTACTGGTTTGCGAAGCGCTTCGGGGTTGGCGCCGATCTGATTGCGCCCGTGATGGGGGGAACGTTCCTCGCCGTGGCGGTGGTCGCGCAATTCACCGGCGAAATGGGCCGCCGCTCCGGCATGGTCAACGTCCTGCTCTGGACGCGTTGGTCAGGAATGGGGCTGTTGTTGATTCTTCCGCTGATGCCGATTTACGCGCTGGCGGCCCTGGTGCATATCCTGCGCACGGCCCTGATTTCCGGAACGATCGGCACGCGGCAGGCGCTGGTGGTGAGCGCCGTGCGGAACGAGCGAATCGGGCTGGCCTCCAGCCTCAACACGTTCTCGGGAAGGCTGCCACAGGCCATCGGGCCGACCCTGGCCGGCAGTTGCATTGGCGCGGGATGGTTCATGACGCCGTTCTACCTGGGAGCGGTTTTTCAAGGAGCCTACATCTTTCTCTTTGACCGGCTTTTTCGCCAGGTGGAACACAAGATCAATGGGCAGAATTCGCCGGCTGCCGGGGCAACTGGGAAAGGAAACAGTTATTAACGCCCAACCCAAACTCGCCCAACTCGTCCCGTCCGGAACATATTTGGGCGACTCGATTGAATGCAGTCATGGCGTCGCGGTGTCCATTTCCCGGCCCGCGTCGGATGCGGGAATCGCGATTCTGAAGTGCGGCGGCAACGCGGTGGATGCCGCCGTCGCGATGGGCTTCGCGCTGGGGGTCACTTATCCGGCGGCGGGTAACATCGGCGGCGGTGGATTCATGCTCGTTCATCCCACGCCCGGCGACGGCGAGCCGGTTGCATTCGATTTCCGCGAAGCCGCGCCCACCGGAGTTTTTCCGACGATGTATTCCAAAACGGAATCGCAATACAGCGCGCGGGCCGTGGCCGTTCCGGGAACGGTCAGCGGTCTGGCGCTGGCGCACAAACGTTTTGGAAAACTGCCGTGGCCGCAGTTGCTGCCGCCCGCCATCGCCCTCGCGCGCGACGGTTTCCTGCTCGACGATTTTCTCGTCGTGTTGCTGAACGACACGCTGGCGGCTGCTCCCGAAAAGGCGGAGTTTCAGCGCGTCTTCGGAAAACCCAGCGGCGGTTTGTGGCAGCCAGGCGAACGGCTGATCCAACCGGACTTGGCGCGGACCTTGCAATTGCTCGCGGATTCCGGCCCGGAAGTTTTTTACCAAGGAGCTATCGCCGAGGAAATCATTGCGGAGATGGAGCGCGGCGGGGGTTTCATCACGACGAACGATCTGGCGAATTATTCCGCCATTGAGCGCAGGCCGTTGACCACGCGCTATCGCGGCTTTGACGTATTTGTGCCGCCGCCGTTGAGTTCTGGTGGAATCGTCCTGCTGGAAGAATTAAACATCTTGGAGACGTTCGATCTGAAATCGTGGGGACGCTGGTCGCCGAAAACTTTTCATGTGATGATCGAGGCGATGCGTCGCGCCAACCTTGACCGCGCGTGTTACCTTGGCGATCCGGCGTTTGTGGAAATTCCCGCCAAGCTCACCACGCGCGAGTATGGGCGGCAGCTTGCCGGCACGATTGACCTGAACAAAGCGACCCGCAGCATTGACCTGGCGACGGATATTCCGTTGTCGTCGGAAGGCGAAAACACGACTCATTTTTCGGTCATTGATTCCACTGGCATGGCCGTCGCCAATACTTACACGCTGGAACGCATCTGGGGATCGCGCGTGGTCGTCAAGGACACCGGCATTTTGCTGAACAACCAGATGCGCGCCTTTAATTTGTGTCCCGGAATCACCACCGCCAGCGGAACAATCGGAACAGCGCCCAACCTCATCGCGCCCGGCAAGCGACCGATCAGTTCGATGACGCCAACCATCGTTGCCAAAGACGGACGGGTTTTCCTGGTAACGGGCAGTCCCGGCAGCCGGGCGATTCCGCACACGGTTTTGGGCATCGTGGAAAACGTGGTTGATTTCGGGATGACGATTCAGCAGGCGGTTGACGCGCCGCGTCTGTCGCATCAATGGCTTCCCGACCAGATCACGTTTGAAGCGCCGGAACATTTTCCAGAATTGATGAAGGACTTGAAAGTGATGGGGCATTCCGTGATTCGCACCGGGCCGCTGCCGCAAGGCGACGCCCATTCGATTTTGGTCCGCCAGCCCGGCGACTACATCGGCGTGACGGATCGCCGGCGCAACCATCAGTCAACGGCGTCGGGATATTGACCGACCTTTGATTTCAGGAAGGTATTATTTGACGCGACAACCTATTGCCTTCGCTACATTGGACAGTTTTTTCGCTTGTTGGATTTTGTGTCTCCCGCCATTTGGTTTATGACTAAAATTTAATCTTAATTTTCCTCTACATAACCTTGGCATAATCAAAGTGTGATTGAATGTCCCGCGTCACGACTGGCGACGCTGGTGAAACTAAAAAACTAAACAAAAAATACTTATGCAACGGATCAAACAAACTCTTCTTTGTCTCGGACTCATCTACGCTTCATTTACTGGCGTGCTTGCGCAGGATGCGGTGGTCGCGCCCGACCGCGCCCAAGTGAACCATACTTTGCTGACTGCCACCAGCTCCTACGAAGACATGATCGGACCGGCCGTCTCCAAGAGCAGCGAAGGCATCGCCATGCTCCTCGCCGACGCAGATAAGCAAGCCAATGGTGTTAATAGGGCGCTCCCCGCCGATGCCGCAAAACAATTCGACGGCTTCCTGCAGAATCTTCACAAGGCTGTTGACTCCACGAACTATCTGGCGATTGCAGAAAATGCCGTGGCGATTTTCCATCTGCTCGTGGACAACCTCAAAGCCGATGCCCTCTCATTACCCAAGGAAGTGGACCTGCTCGACTACGCAGGTTACCAACTCCAAGTGTTAGCCGCCGAAGAGAAGCCGGACTGGCACGCCATGAGCCCGGCGGCCGCCGATGCCGATGCCTGGTGGAATGCCATCGCCAAGTCGAGAGTTACGAACCGGCCATTACGCGACGTCGTCACCACGGCGATCAAGGGCATCAAACAAGCGACCGCCGAAAAAAATCTGGGGATGGTGAAGCTGGCCGCGCAATTTGACCTTGATCTGGTGGATTTGCTCGAAGGTTCCATTAAGAAGACTTCCGTTCCAGCACCGGGGTCAAAAACGAATTAGTTGTCCGCACAGACGCGCGTGGATAATTTGGCCGTGAAACTGAAATTGACAGACGTGCAAAAGCCACTCTGATGCCAATTTTTCAGGCGGAAATTGACCGTGCGCTAAATTGAAACAGCGCACACTGACTAGAGTGAACCAAACGGCCGCGCTGGACAAAATTCACAAGAATTTACTGGCGAAGGTCAAAGCCAGCGGAACTTTGACTGATGCCCAATCTGCCCAACTGGTTCCGTTGGAAACTCCGGCCAAAAAGGCACCGAAAACTGTAAAGCCGCCGCCAGCAGCGCCAGCGGCAACTGACTGATGGTCTAAATTCTTTAAGTCGTCCGGTTGCAATTACGCGCAGGTTGTGACGCCGGCTTCAAGTGCCACGACCAACATTTTTTATCTTATTTTTCCCCGCATAACGTTGGCATAATCAAACTGTGATTGAATGTTCCACGTCACGACTGGCAATGCCAGTGAAAGCAACAATCAACAACAAGGCACAAACAAATATGAAATCGAAATACACAATGGCGGGCGCGGTCATGCTGGCCGCCATTGCGGGGCTGGTAGTCAACGGATGTGTCAGCGAAAAAGCGAATGAGACCATCACCTTGGATCAAGTTCCGGCGGCGGTCAAAACCACCCTCGCCACCTACGCCGCCACGGCTGACGTAAAAACAGTCGAACTGGGCGACCAGGACGGCACGAAGGTTTATGAATTCGACATTGAGCAGGGGGCGCGGAAATTTGAGGTGGCGATCACACCCGACGGCAAGTTCAACGGCATGGAAGAAGACATGGCATTGTCGGTCATGCCCGCTGCCGCGCAAAAAGCCCTGAACGACGCGGCAAACGGCGGCAAGATTTCCGGCGGCGAAAAGGCCGTGGACGCGAACCAAAAAGTCACCTACGAAGCCGACATTGAAAAAGGCGGCAAGAAAAGCGAAGTTGCCGTGGATGCCGACGGAAAAGTTGTGAGCACCGAAAGCATAACGGGAGGAAAAGACGAAAAAGACTGAAATTCCACCTTCAAGAAAACTCATCCGACAAGGAGCAGTCGCCGCCGGTCGCAACCGGCGGCGGCAATTCTGAAGTGAAATGAAACGAATACTTCCAGCAATCATGGCGGTCGCAATCGGAACGGCGGTGTGCGGCATCTTCCTTGCGAATCGGCAGTCAACCGGCCCGGAAACGGTCGGAAACGAAAGCCCCTTGAAGCAAGAGAAGACGCCGACACCGACGATGACACCTTCCACTTTCATTCCGCCGCCCTTCATGTCATCCAACGGCTCCAGCAACAAGACGCAAACCGGACAACTGGCAATGAACGCGGTCACGAACGCCAAGCCGCAACTGAAAGCTTCAACGACCCAAAATGGCGTGCCGTCAAAAGCGGAAATCCAGGATCCCATTGCCCGTGCGGCTTTGAGCTTTGTCGGCATGGATCCGTATGCTGAAGCCTATTGGGCTGGAGCCATCAATAATCCCGATCTCTCCGCAGATGAACGCCAGAATTTGATTGAAGACTTGAACGAGGACGGACTGTCCGACCCGCAACATCCCGCGCCGGAGGATATGCCCTTGATCGTCAATCGCCTTCAGATCATCGAAGAACTGGCGCCCTACGCCATGGATCAGGTGAACGCCGATGCGTTTCAGGAAGCCTACAAGGATCTGGTGAACATGCTCAATGGTAGGCAGGTTCAATAGCGAAAAAATTTCGTCATTTGGAAAACGTGATTTAGCCTTTGCTCATGCGCGTTCTTTTGGTCGAAGATTCTCAACGGCTGCAAAAGTCCGTTGGCAAGGCATTGCGCAAGTCCGGTTACGCCGTGGACACCAGCGGCGATGGCGAGGGCGGACTCTGGCTGGCAGAATCGAATGACTACGACGCCATCATTCTCGACATCATGCTTCCCAAAATCGACGGCCTGGCGTTGCTGCGGCGACTGCGGAGGCAGGGAAAGCGGACTCCCATCCTGCTCCTGACCGCCAAGGACACGGTTGAAGATCGCGTGAGCGGACTGCAAATGGGCGCGGACGATTACCTGGTGAAGCCGTTTGCTCTGGAGGAACTGCTGGCCCGCGTCCAGGTGCTTTGCCGGCATCGTTATGATTCCAAATCCAATCACCTCGTCATCGCCGATCTGAAAATTGACCTGACGGCCCACGCTGCGATGCGGACCGGACAACCGCTAGACTTGACCGCGCGCGAATTCCGACTGCTGGAATATCTAGCCCTGCGCCGGGGCCACATCGTTACCCGCAGCGAAATTGAAACGCACATCTACAATGACTCCATGGATTTACTGAGCAACGCCGTGGATTCGGCCATCTGCTCGTTACGCAAGAAAATGGAACCGCCTGGCAGCTCGCCGCTCATCCATACCAAGCGCGGTCTGGGATACACGCTCAAGGAGCAGCCATGAAATCAATCCGGCGACAGCTCACGCTGACCATCTTGCTTGGCTTCGGGTTGTTGCTGGTTGTCAGCAGCGTTGCAATCTATTTCTTCACCCGCGTTGCCTTGATGAAGGAATATGATGCCGGACTTCGGGCGAAGGCGATGACCATTATGTCATTGACGGAGCAAGGTCAGGATGGAATTCAACTTGACGTTCCAAATGATTTCTTCCAAGAAGCCAATAATGGTGTGGCTCCGCAATTCTATGAATTGTGGCAGACCAACGGCACCATCATCGCCCGCTCCGAATCGTTGAAAAACATCGGGCTGCCGAATCGGTTTGGTTCACCAACCGCGCCGGAATACTGGAATCTCAATTTGCCCAGCGGCCATGCCGGTCGCGCCATCGGATTGAAATTTTCGCCCAAGGCCGAAGATGAGGACGCCAAGAAGCTTGCTCCCGTTGAAGCCGTTGTCGTAGTGGCCGCCGATTGCCGGGCGCTTTACCAGACGCTCGACATCTTGGCCACCGTGCTGGCTTTGACCGGTCTGCTGACCATAGTGGTTACCGTGCCCGTGGTGAACTTTTCGCTCCGTCGTGGACACGCTCCGCTGGGACAACTCGCCCGTCAGGCCGCCGCCATCACGGCTGGTTCATTGCAGACGCGGTTTCCGGTTGATTCGCTGCCGGAGGAACTTCAACCCATTACGAACCGCCTCAATGATTTGCTTGGCCGGCTGGAAGAATCCTTTGAACGCGAGCGCCGTTTCAGCGCCGATCTCGCCCATGAATTGCGCACGCCGCTGGCCGAATTGCGATCGCTTGCCGAAGTCGAACTGGTATGGCCTGAAAGCGCGGATTCTGAAAAACATCGTGAAACCCTCAACATCGCTTTGCAAATGGAAGCAATGGTCACGCGCCTGTTGGAACTCGCCCGTTGCGAAAGTGGAAAAATCTCCCTGCAACTTGAATCTGTGTTGATAGCTCCACTCGTGAAGGAAGTCTGGCAACCGTTGGTGCATCAGGCCAAGACAAAAAATAAACAAATCGCTTTTGATATTCTTGTGCCGCCGGATGCAGTCATCCAGACCGACCGTGCGTTGTTCCGCTCCATCCTGACCAATCTGCTTGCCAACGCCGCCGAATATACGCCGCAAAATGGACGCGGAGAAATCAGTTGGAACCGTGACGCCGGGGAATTGACCGTCAGCAACACGGTTGAAGATTTGAACAGCGCCGACTTGCCCCACCTGTTTGAGCGTCTCTGGCGCAAGGACAAATCCCGCACCGGCGGCGATCACTGCGGACTCGGCCTCGCATTAAGCCGGGCGTTTGCGGAACTGCTGGGGTTCGATCTCAAGGTCCGTTTAAGCAGTGAAAATACTTTAACCATGTCTTTGAGCACGCAACGCGATTGAATTGTTGCCGGCGTATTGCCGGCTATAAATGACAAAACCTTCATGCCCCGTTCATGCGTCATTCATGTAGATGTTGTTTAATAGTGAACACCGATTACGGGGGGTTTTTCGTCGTCGGTCTTGTTTTCAGCAAAAAAAATTATGCGTGTGCTGGTAGTAGAAGACGAAAGAAAAACCGCCTCGTTTGTCCGCAAGGCGCTCCAGGCGGAGAGCTTTGCCGTGGACGTGATGGCGAATGGCGAGGACGCCCTCCTCGCCGCCGCCGGCACGCCGTTCGATGTCATCATCCTCGACATCATGCTGCCCGGGCGGGACGGTTTGAGCGTGCTGCGCCTGTTGCGTGAGCGAAAAAACACCACGCCCGTCCTGCTCCTTTCCGCGCGCGGCGAAGTGAATGAACGGGTTGAAGGCTTGAATGCGGGCGCGGACGATTATCTGCCCAAGCCGTTTGAGCTGTCCGAACTGGTCGCCCGCGTGCGCGCACTCACGCGGCGCGGCGGCGAAAACAAGTCCACCACGCTGGATGCCGCAGATTTGACGCTCGACACCCTGACCCGCAAGGCGCAGCGGGGTGGGACGGAAATTGAACTAACCGCGCGCGAATACCGGCTTTTGGAATTTCTTATGCGCTCGGCCGGGCAGTTGTGCGGGCGCATGATGATTCTCGAAAAAGTCTGGGACTATGATTTCGATCCCGGCACCAACCTGGTGGATGTTTATGTGCGCCGGCTGCGGGAAAAGATTGACGCCAGTTTTGAACCCAAATTGATACACACCGTCCGTGGCAGCGGCTATGTATTGAAGAAAATCGCATGACCATTCGCACGCGCTTGAGCCTGTGGTATGCAGTTATCATGTTCATCGCGCTGATGGTCATGGGCACTTTATTGTATTTCCAACTCGTCATTGAACCTCGCCACCAAGCGCACCGGCACCATCACCAGCAGAACGAAGAAGCACTTGACCCGGATGTTTTTGAAGACGTGACCCAAATTGTGGTCTGGTGTGTCGTGCCGGCGGCGGCACTCGCGCTGGCCGGTGGCTGGTGGCTTATGAAGAAATCCCTTGCCCCGGTCGCCGCACTCAAAAGTGCAACGGGGAAAATCACCGCCCACAACTTGGGCGAGCGTCTGCCACGCACGCACAACGGCGACGAATTCGATCAACTCACGGAAGATTTCAACGCCATGCTTGCGCGGCTGGATGATTCGTTCAACCGCATCCACGAATTCACCCTGCATGCCTCGCATGAATTGAAAACGCCGCTCACAATTTTGCGCGGCGAAACCGAAACCGCCTTGCGTGACGAATCGCTTTTGCCTGACGAGCGGGAGCGTTACGCCAGCCAGCTTGAGGAGTTGCACCGGCTCACGCGGATTGTGGACGGTCTCACATTGCTCGCCAAAGCGGACGCGGGACAGGTTGCCTTGAAACTGGAACCGGTGCGGTTCGATGAACTGGTGCGCGATAATTTTGCCGACGCGCAAATTCTCGCCGAGCCGCACGGCGTCCAGGTTGAACTGACGGCTTGCGAAGAAATCTTCGTGCGTGGCGACCGTTATCGCCTGCGTCAACTGCTGTTAAATCTCGCCGATAACGCCGTGAAATACAACCAGCCGAAAGGCCGCGTGACCATCAGCCTGCGACGCGTGGACGGATTCGCCGAATTCATCATTGCCAACACGGGTGCGGTCATTCCGAGCGAAATTTTGCCGCGTGTTTTCGACCGGTTCTTTCGTGGCGATCCGGCGCACAGTCAGGCCGTGGAAGGCTGTGGCCTCGGCCTAAGCATTGCGCAATGGATTGTTACGGCACATGATGGAACCATTGAACTTGTCTCCCGACCGGGGGCGTTAACCACCGTGAAGGTGCGGTTGCCGTTGCTGCAACCCGACGGCGGTCGCAACGAAATCGCCTCTTTAACCAGTCAATGAGGCAGGTTCTTTAACCATGTTCAATTTTTTCAAATACATTTCGCTGCTGCTTGTCGTCGGAGTGACGGGCTGTCAGTCGTATCACCCGGTGCCGCTTGATTCCTCCAGCGTTCAGCGTGCGTTGAAACCGCCGGACGAGCGGGCCTTGCAACTTGCGGCCCAACAGTTGCATCATCCGCTGCTTAAGCCGGTTCAACTTGATTTTAATTCGGGATTGTCGCCCGATACCGCCGCCGTGCTGGCGGTGTTGCTTAATCCCAGCCTGCGGGCGTTGCGGGATGAACGCGGTCTGGCGGCGGCGCAGTTGCAACAGGCTGGATTGCTACCCAATCCGCAACTGACCTACAGCCTTGACCAGCCGGCGTTTGGCAGCACGGCGGGAACCGTGAGTGCTTACGGTCTCGGCTTGAGCTGGGACACACAACAATTGATCACCCGTTCCGCGCGGGTGCAGGCAGCACAGCGGCAACAAAAGGCGGTTGATCTCGACATCGCCTGGCAGGAATGGCAGGTGGCCGAAGCCGCCAAGACCGCCGTCTATCAACTCGTCGCGCTGGAGCAACAAACCGCCCTGGCAACTGACATGGATCAACGGCTCGCCGAAAATCTCGCCCTTGTTCGTCAGGCAGCCAAGGCCGGTCAGATGACAGACTTGGATTTGTCCGCTGCGGAAACGGCAGCCAGTCAGGCCCACTCCAACCGATTGGTGCTCGATAAGCAAACCACCCAGCAACGGCTCGAACTCAACCGTCTGCTGGGTCTGCCGCCCGAATCGCCGATAAAACTACAGCCGGGCATTTCATTGCCAACGCAACTGGAAGTTCCGTCCGCGTCAGCCTTGGAAAACGGCTTGGAACACCGGCGGCTTGACCTTGTGGCCTTGCAGTTGGGTTACGCCAGTCAGGAAGCTACGATGCGTGCGGCCGTTCTCGCCCAATTTCCCAAGCTCAATCTTGGCATCAATCGCGCTCGCGACACCGGCAACGTCGGCACGATGGGATTCGGCGTCGGCCTTGATCTGCCCGTGTTTGACCGCAACCAGGGCGTCATTGCCCAGGAACGTGCCACGCGGCAAAAGCTGTTTGATGAATATGTCAACCGCGTTTTCGAGGCACGGGCGGAAATTGCCCGTTTACGGGCCGAAGCGCAGTCGTTGAACGAGCAGATGCAAACCGCAACGGCGGCGAACGCCGGTCTGGAGCGGCTGGAGCAGGCCTACCGCACCGCCCTAAATTTCGGGCAGGCGGATGTATTGAGTTATTACACGGCGTGGAACAACGTCACCCAAAACCGCGTTGCGGTGCTGGCCCTCAAGGAACAATTGTTGCAGACGCGGATCGCTTTGGAACTGGCAAGCGGTCTCTATCGATTGGACGCTACAGCGCCGTCATCGGTTCCGGCGTCCAGCCCTACCAAAGAAATCAAATGAAAATTAAAAAGTGGACAGGATTGATTGTGCTGGCCGTCGGCATGGCACTCGGCGGTTACTGGTTTGCCGCGCATAACAAAGCCAATGCGCCTGGGACGAGTGAGACTGCTCCCGCTGCCGCTGCCGGCCCCGTCGCAAAAGTCAGTGTGACGCCATTGCGCGCTGGTTTGATTGACGAAACACTTTCGGCCTACGGCACGGTGGTTGCCGCGCCGGGCGAAGCCAGTTCCGCCAGTGCGCCTTATGAATGCCGGGTGCGCAAGGTGTTCGTCATTGCCGGCCTGGAGGTGTCCTCGAACGCACCGTTGTTGGAAATCGAGGACAGCCCGGACACCAAACTCCAACTGGATCAGGCGCGCAGCGAACGCGACAGCGCCACGAACCAGCTCCAAATGCTGGAGCAGCGGATCGAATTGAAACTGGCGACCAAGCCGGATTTGCTGGCGGCGCAGCAACGGGTTCACGATGCCACTTTGCGCGTGGCCAGTCTGGAGCAACGCGGCGCGGGCGGCCCGCAGATCATCCGTGCGACGGCGGGCGGAATAGTCAGCCAGATTTTTGCGCAGCCCGGCCAGATCGTTGCCGCCGGTGCGGTGTTGGTTGAAACCATTGGCGCGAACCAAATCGCGGTTCGGCTGGGGCTTAAAACCCAGGACGCGGTCCAGTTGCAAACCGGTCAGGTTGTTCGCCTGCTGCCGGTGAACAGCACCCAACCGCGTAATGTGGATGGCCGGGTGCAGTTGATTACCCAGGCGGTCAATTCGCAGACACGATTGGTGGACATCTTTGTCAAGCCGGCGGCGGACTCGCATTTGCTGCTGAATGAATATGTGGAAGGACAAATCGTCATTGATTCCACCAACGCGCTGATTGTGCCCCGCCCCGCCGCTTTGCCGGAGGATGGCCATTATGTCTTGTTCACGGTGGACAAAGGTCATGCCGTTCGGCATGTCGTGACAGTCGGCTTGGAAAATACCAAGGAAGTTCAAGTAAGCGGTGACGGACTGGCGGCCGGGCAGCCGGTGGTGACGGTTGGCAACAGTCAATTGCAGGACGGCATGGCCGTGGAAGCGGGGTCGGGCCAATGAACTTTACCAAATGGGTGCAATCGCACCATCGCTCAATCCTGTTTTTGATGACGGCCTTTGGTGTGGCCGGACTGGTCAGCAGCTTGAGCCTGCCAGTCAGCTTGTTTCCGCAGGTGGATTTTCCCCGCGTCGTGGTGTCTTTGGACGCCGGGAACCGGCCCGCCGAACGCATGGCCATCGAGGTAACCACCCCGGTTGAACAGGCAATCCGCTCCGTGCCCGGCGTGCGCAGCGTGCGTTCCACCACCAGTCGCGGCAGCGCAGAAATCTCCATCAACTTCGACTGGGGCGCGAACATGGTGGCGGCCTTGTTGCAAACCGAATCCGCCATCAATCAGGTGGTCGGTTCGTTGCCAGCCGGCACAACCTTTGAGGTGCGGCGCATGGACCCAACAGTGTTTCCCGTGCTCGGCTACAGTCTGGTTTCCGACACCCATTCGCTGGTCGAGCTGCGCGACCTCGCGCTCTACCAAATGCGCCCTGTCCTTTCGACAGTGACCGGAGTTTCCCGCATTGACGTGCAGGGCGGAGCGACGGCGGAGTATCAGGTGATGGTGGACCCGGCCAAACTCGATGCCCTCGGCATGAGCCTCGACGATGTGGCCAACGCCCTGTCAGCGGCCAACATCATCACGGCCGTCGGGCGGTTGGAAGAGCACGACAAACTTTACCTGATTCTCTCCGATACACAGTTCCGCAATTTCGAGCAGATCGGGCGCACCATCCTGCGTTCGAGCGCAAGCGGATTTGTCCGGCTCGCTGATGTCGCGACCGTCAGTCAAAGCACGACCCCGCAATGGACACGCGTGACCGCCGACGGGCATGACGCGGTGCTGGTGCAGGTCTATCAACAGCCGGGTGGCAACACGGTCAACATTGCCAAACAAATCAAGGCCAAGCTCGCCGGTCTGCAAAAACGCCTGCCAGCAGACGTCCGCATTGCCAATTGGTATGACCAGAGCGAACTGATCGTTTCCGCCGCCGCCAGCGTGCGCGACGCCATCATCATCGGGGTGATTTTTGCCGCGCTCGTGTTGCTGCTCTTCCTGCGCAATCTTAAAGTCACTCTGATCGCGGCTATTTCCGTCCCGATGGTGCTCGCCGCCACGGTGCTGCTGCTCTCGCTGCTCCACATGAGTTTCAATATCATGACTCTCGGCGGCATGGCGGCGGCGGTGGCGCTCATCGTGGATGATGCGGTGGTGATGATTGAACACATCATCCGCCGGCTGCGCGACGGCACCGGGCATTACCGCGAACGAGTCATGGCCGCAGCCAGTGAATTCACCCGACCGCTCGCCGGCTCATCTGCCTCCACGATCATCATCTTCGCGCCGCTGGCGTTTCTGTCGGGTGTGACCGGCGCGTTTTTTAAGGCATTGTCGCTGACGATGGCGGCGAGCCTCATCATTTCATTCCTCATCGCTTGGCTGGCTGTGCCGCTGCTGGCGTTGCATTTGTTGCGGCAGAAAGACGCCGAACAGAAAGAAGGCGGCAAGGGAACCGCATGGCTGCTTCGTGGCTATGATGGGCTGATGCGCCAGATTTTGCCCCGCCCGTGGTTGATTATACTGGTGATTTTGCCTCTGCTGGGGGCTGGTTGGTTGAGCTATCGGAACATTGGCTCGGGCTTCATGCCATCAATGGATGAAGGCGGTTTCATCCTAGATTACGTCGCGCCGCCAGGAATGTCACTCACGGAAACGGACCGGTTGCTGCGTCAGGTGGAAACGATCCTGCGGGCCACGCCCGAAGTGCAGACCTATTCGCGGCGCACCGGTTTGCAATTGGGCGGCGGCATTACGGAAGCCAACCAAGGTGATTTTTTTGTGCGGCTTAAACCGCTGCCGCGCCGGGACATTCAAGCGGTCATGGATGATGTGCGCCAGCGCATCGAGCAATCCGTGCCGGGGCTGGAAGTTGAAATGGCGTTATTGATGGAGGATTTGATCGGCGATCTGACCGCCGTGCCGCAGCCAATTGAGATCAAATTGTTTTCCGACGATTATGAAGCGTTGCGCCAACTCGCGCCGAAAGTCGCCGACGCCGTGGGCAAAGTTCCGGGCGTGGTGGATGTGAAGGATGGCATCGTTCTCGCCGGTGACGCCTTGGACATCCGGGTGGATCGTGAAAAGGCCGCGCTGGAAGGCGTCGCCCCGGAAACGGTCACAAAGATGCTGGACGCATATCTGGAAGGCACTGTCACGACCGAGGTGCAGCAGGGGCCGAAGATGATCGGCGTGCGCGTGTGGATTCCACATACGAACCGCAGCCTCACTCGCGATCTGGAAACACTTCGGCTTCGCGCTCCGGACGGGCATCTGTTCCCGCTCCAGCGCGTCGCCAGCATCACAGTCATCACCGGTCAGCCGGAGATCACTCGCGACAATTTGAAGCAGATGGTCGCCGTAACCGGGCGCATCACCGGACGCGATTTGGGTTCGACGATCCGCGATGTCACCGCAGTTCTCAATCAGCCCGGCTTTTTACCGCAAGGCACCTATTACACTCTGGGCGGGTTATACGAGCAACAGCGCATTGCTTTTCGCGGCCTGCTGGCTGTATTTGCCTCGGCAGTTGTGTTGGTCTATGTGTTGCTCCTGTTTCTCTATGAAAGTTTCCGCGTGGCCCTTGCCATGTTGCTGACGACCTTGCTGGCGGTGGCCGCCGTCTTCATCGGGTTATGGCTGACAAATACTGAATTGAACATCACCGCGATGATGGGCATGACCATGATTGTGGGCATCGTGACGGAAGTGGCCATTTTCTATTACTCCGAATATCACGAAATGGCAACGGCTGTTCCGCCGCAGGAACGATTGATTCTGGCCGGGAAAAACCGGATGCGTCCGATTGCCATGACCACGCTGGCGGCGATTCTCGCGTTGCTGCCGCTGGCCTTGGGCATCGGTCAGGGCGCGGCCATGGAGCAACCGCTGGCCATCGCCATCATCGCCGGCCTGATGGTGCAAATGCCGCTGGTGTTGACCGTCCTGCCGCTGCTGCTGCACCTGTTCGGCTGCACCCGCAACGAAACCAAAAATGATCTGGAACCCGGATGAAACACTTGGATGTCCGGTGGGATTTGAGCGGTTATGAGTGTTTTCTTCACTCGCTGGCGATGTGTGATAGCGTTCCCGCTAAAAGCGACCGGTGACCAGGCGGCACGCACGCAATGATGCAAGCGAGCCAACTGCGCAGCGCACCCGCGAGGGGGCAGACAAATTGTTATAGTGGTCGGGCGATATGTTGTCCGAGATAATACTTTTAAGGGACATCTTCCTCCCATGACCAGCACAAGCCTCGAAGAATTGGATGGAAGCCGTGCCTTAACATTTCTTGATAAGCCTGCTCTTTAGTCCAATGCTCAACTTTGACGCGATAGGCTCCGACAATCAGGCCAGTGCGGTCTTGGCCATGTTCGCAATGCACATACGTTCCAGGTTTAATTGAGGCAATGGCAGCGTTCAGCTTGTTTACGTCTGGTTTGCCAATGGTCATTTGTTCAAAATTGATGGGCAAATAGATGATCTGCATTCCGTTTGAGACGGCCAGGGCATCTGAACTTTCGTGGCTGGTATTTATCTTTACATCCTGCTTGATGCCTAGTGATTTTAAATATTCCCAGCCTTTAGAATTTGGTTGTCCACCACGCCAAACACCGGGTTCAACTAGAGCTAAATTTGGAACCCCATGCGATATTTGATGAGTAGCGCAGCCACATAATCCAAAAAGAAGCACTAGCCACATTGGGTTGACCTGAGTTTCTTGGAATTTCATAAATCACAGCGCCTTTCGTTTTCGGTGAAGCCTAATCCACGCAGGTGATTTGTCGAGGCAAGCAAAAAATAGCCGGGGAAACTCGAAGTCAAGCTGGCGTTGCTTTATGCAGATTTTCTGCGACAAATGACCAAGCCATTGATCATGAAACTAACCGAGAAACAGCTTCACCTCCTTTTCAAAATTGGGGTTTGGAGCAAGGGAATTGATGGAGCTTTGGAGGCCATTGCGGGTTTTGCGCTTTTGTTCACTACACCGGCATCACTCCGCCATCTGATTGACTGGTTGACTCAAGGAGAATTACAGGAAGACCCGACTGATTTTGTCGCCACCCATCTGGTCGAGTTTTTCCATCACCTCTCTATCAGCACAAAGCATTTTGCATCCGCCTACCTTTTAATTTATGGGATTACCAAAATGGGCCTGGCAGCCGGTTTGTTGTGCGGGAAATTATCGGCTTATCCCGTGGCATTGGGAGTCCTCGGTCTTTTTTTATGCTATCAGGCGTATCGGTTCAGCCATAATCACTCGGTAGGGCTGGGTTTTGTAAGTGTTCTTGATTTGATCGTGATAGTTCTCATCTGGCATGATTACAAATATATGAAAACAAAACGGCTGGAAAAACACCAGTCTCAGCCCATCAAAAATTAAATTATTAAATCTATGAACTGGTTTGTTTGGGCTTTATTGTCCGCCTTTTTCGCCGGTGCGACTGCGATTTTGGCAAAGGTTGGCGTGGCCGATGTGAATTCAAACCTGGCCACCGCCATTCGCACGACGGTGGTGCTTGTTTTTACCTGGGGCATCGCTTTGGCGACTACCAGCACGGCATCGCTCCATACGTTATCTAAGCGCACCTGGATTTTTCTGATTCTATCCGGCCTGGCTACCGGGTTGTCGTGGCTTTGCTACTTCCGGGCGCTGCAACTTGGCCAAGCCTCACGGGTTGCGCCAGTGGACAAATTGAGCGTTGTCTTCGTGATTGTCTTTGCCGCGATGTTTTTACACGAACAACTAACCTGGCATCACTGGGTTGGCGGGCTGTTAATAGCCACTGGCGCGGTGATTTTGGCATTCAAATAAACATGCTTTTGCAAGATGGCAATTCACCGTTAATTTTCCGCAACCCACCGCAAGCCCGAACTTTCAATTTTGAATAACATCCTGCCTCGTGGCAAACCATCAAACCGCAACCAGCCCAGCAATCATGTCTGAACAATCCGGCACACCGGACAAACCTGCGACCCGTCACGGGCGGCTTACGTTTCGCATTTTGCTCCTGCTGGCGGCGCTTATTGTGGCCGGGGTATTGGTTTGGCAGGGGATCACGTCGGGCGGTAATCCCGATCCCACCGCTCCAAACACCAGTCCAACCGCAGCGCTGCTCAACATTGCCGTGCTT
>DATCBW010000071.1:0-27858 GCA_036511615.1 Verrucomicrobiia bacterium
ATTCAATAGCAAAAGAGCGCGAAATATAAACATTCACGCCCATCGTGGCAAGCGGGAAATTTTTTAGGTAGTGTCCTAATTTGGTTTTTTACACCAGATTGGAAGTTGAATGCCGTTTTTATTGCACCACGCATCAAAATCATATCCTCCAATCAGCAAAGCCGGCCAGTTGCGCTGATGATATGGTCTAAAACCAAGTGTCACCCTCGTTCCTTTTGGTAAATGCCGCACGCAAATGATTTGCGGAAATAATGCTAAAACGGCGTGCTTATGCGTCAAATACCCCGCTTGGTGGAAAGTCGGCGTCATTGCGACATGAGAAAGGCCAAGCTGCGAACATATAACTGGTAATCTTTGCTTTTTAGGGTCTTTCCCACGATCTGCTGTTATTACAATCCAGTCTTTATCCTGTTCAAGCACTGGCAACCATTTTTCGTCGCCCGGATCGTCTTGATAAAAATCTCGCAAATGCTTTACCTGAATGTTCCCGAAATCTTCCCCGTATGCAGACGTAATCACCCCCGGCAATCTGTTGGAGAGGCAATTATCGAAAAATAATTTTATTTGGTCATTCAAGCAGACAATGCAAGCCCCTCCCAATAATTACAAGCAGCGGCAACAGATTCACGATCCACTTCGTAAAATTCGCAGGCTCGTTCAATGCTCCCCTCCGCTACTGCCGCCTGCCAAAGCGTTTCTGCGGAATAGCCAGTTTTACCCACCATTGGTTCGCCAAAGCTGATGCGCGGATTCATTTTGATGATTTTGTCTCCATCGCCATACCTCGCCGCAATAAATTCACACGCGATTTTATCAGCGTTGAATCTCATATTTTCCATGTATGGTTCGAGAAACGGCTTGAAAGATTCTTGAGCCTTGTCCCGCCCAGAAAGCCCAAACATTTTTGCGTCCTCACCGAGCAGAATATGAATGTCTTTTCCGACGACGACGGTTTTGTGAATCTGCTGCGCGAATGGGTATTTGATCTGATACTTGTCTTGAGCTTCTTTGATGGCTTCACGGATTTTTGGCAATGGTATATTCCGTTTTTGACGCAGAGAACGGATTGCAACAGCCTCAATAAATTCTAAAAAAGTCACAAATTTCCCGTCTTGCTTTGCGATTTCAGATTCACGCAATGGAGCGCGGGATTTTGTGCCAAAATGCCAGTAGTTCAGGGTATTAAACGGAATCCTGGCAAACAGCGCAGCTTGAGCGAGCGTGTAAAGCCCGGCGTCTAATTTCACTGTTTCGATTATCGTCATTTCGCCAATCAGTTGAGCGGTGGCATTCATGCTGCCCTCGCCTCTATGCTCGCCGTGTTGCCGTCAATATAGCGCAAAACAAGCCAATCCACCAGACGGGATTGTTTATCGTTCCAACGCGAGATTGCAGTCTGCCAATTTGCTCGGTTCACGGAAACACAAATTTTTTCTTTTGTTTTTCCCTCTGGTCGGCCAGCGCCTTTTCGTGCGCCACCCCATTGTTTTTTCTTCATTTTTACCTTTGACATATCACTTGAATAACATCATACTATATTCAAGTCAATAACGAAACGCAGTCAACCGATAAATTTATGGCAAACGAACTGAAATCCGAAACGAAGGCGCAAGTCGTCAGCTTGCTCTGCGAAGGCAACAGCATCCGCAGCATTGAACGCATCACCGGCATTCACCGCGATACCGTCATGCGGCTTGGCGTTTGCGTCGGCACGGCTTGCGGCAAAATCCAAGACGAGAAAATGCGCGGACTGAATTGCGCTCAAATTGAGATTGACGAGATTTGAGGATTTGTCGGCGCGAAAAGGAAAAACGCCGAACGCGCCGGGGTTTATGGCGACGTGTGGACGTTTATTGCGTTGGACGCGGACACGAAACTGATTCCATCCTTCATCGTCGGCAAGCGTGACGCCTATCACGCGAAAATGTTTATTTCTGACTTGGCGGCGCGGATGAAAAAGCGCGTTCAAGTTTCCTCTGATTCTCTGGCGGCGTATGCGGATGCAATGGAACGTGGATTTGGAACGGAAGTGGACTACGGCCAGATTTCAAAAACCTACGCATTCGAGAATTTACTGCCGAATGCCGCTGGCCGATACAGTCCGGCGGAAGTTGTGAAGGTTGAAAAAACGGTGGTGTCCGGTATGCCGGACGTGAGCCGCATTTGCACGTCTCACGTTGAAAAGCAAAATCACACCCTGCGGATGCACTGCCGCCGCCTGACTCGTTTGACGAACGCATTCAGCAAAAAGTTTGAAAACTTTGAAGCTGCGGTCGCGCTCAATTTCGCGTATTACAACTTCGTGAAAACACACGGCGCAATTCGCATGACGCCCGCGCAAGCGGCTGGCGTTGAAAGCAGCGCGTGGACGGTTTCCGAACTGGTTGAACGTTGCGGTGAATAAACAGGATTACATTGCACAAGTTCAAGTCGCGGTTTCGCAGTTGCACAACTGCGGCGCGACGTGGCGCGAAACCGTGCCTGTCCATGAAATCTTTCGCGGCGAAACCGTCTGGCAGGGAGACGTAGAAGTTTTTGATCTGACAGGACACCAAAAGGCAAAGCGCGCTTACGCATGGAGTCATTTAGACGGCGCGAAAGACGAGCGGACGCGATTCGTTGCCGTGTTGGAAATACCGCCTGTTGAATCCGCCGAAACTGCCGTGCGGGTTCAAATCGTTGCCGATACCAAGAAGAAATCCAAATAATTTGTGATTGCGAACACCAAATGCCAGCATTGCGGGAATGTGTTTGAAACTGACGGGATGAACCGCACGGAGTTCTGCCCGCATTGTGGCAAGGAAACATCCATTTTAGCACAAGTGGCCGTTCCCGCGCTTGGCGTGCCACAATCCCATCGGTTGCGGGCGAAAATAATGCGTCCGCTGATTTTATTCATTCTACTGCCCGTCGCCATTGTGGGCGTCATTTGTTATGGTATGCGTCAGAACAAAATCGCACAGGCATCTACCCAAGCAGAAAAGTGGAAGCAGCAACACACCTTAACACCCTCGGAAGAAAATGAAGTGCTGGAAAAGCTGGCGGCGCGCGCAGCCCGATCCGATCTGGAATTATGGGAAATAAACCATCCCGACTGGAAGACCGGAAACGCATTGATAGATGCCGACACCGAGCAGACGCATAGCAACTCCTTTTATTACGACGAATTGGAAAAAATAAAACAAATCCCAACTTCAAATTAGGACACTACCATTTTTTATGCGGCATAGCTTTCAAAGCAGGACAAATTATTTGGGGTGATTGGTGAAGAGAAGAGCGGGTGTTTGGTTGGGATCGGGGGCTGAACGAGGGCGCATGACGATGAATGAGTTGTTGGTTTTTTTAAAGACGCGCAGGATACGCGGGAACTTGTCCTGCTTTGCTCGCCCCGCGACAAACTTTTTGCCGCCGGAAATGAATTGAACCGACACGGCAAAATTTCTAGCGTCTGGCGTGGCATCCAGTCTCCGCATCGCGTTTCTCACGCACGAACCGTTTTATCCGCCGTCCGGCGGCGGCTCGGCGGAGGCCGTCTATCTCGTGCAGGAAATGATCCGGCGCAGCCACGAAGTCCACGTTTTCTGCCCGCAGATTGACGACGCGGAAAACGTCGGGGAAAAATTCGGCGTCAAACTGCATCCATTCACCCAATGGCCGATGGGCCGTTACGCGAGGCTCCGCAACTTCAAATACCTTGCGTATCCGTTTTTCCTCGAACGCATGGTCGCCGTTGCTGCGCGCGAATCGAAATTTGATTTGCTGTTCTCGCAGCACGCCATTTCCGCCGTCGCCGCCGGGAAATTGAAAAAGCAGCTCGGCGTTCCCGTCGTGATGAATTTCCCCGACCTGCTCACCGGCTTCATGGAAACGTGGCCGGGTTACCTCGCGCCGAAGCCGCTCGTCCACGCGCTCATGCGCTACGAAATTTCGCTGCCGGTGCGCTACGGCGTGGACGGCGTGTGCGCGATCTCGGATGAATTCGCCGACCGG
The DNA here is from genome assembly GCA_036511615.1 of Verrucomicrobiia bacterium. Lineage (GTDB taxonomy): Bacteria > Verrucomicrobiota > Verrucomicrobiia > Limisphaerales > UBA11358 > UBA11358. The sequence continues at coordinate 3,991 of DATCBW010000071.1, forward strand.
CTGGCGGCGCGCGGTTACCCGCGCGAGCGCATCTGTCCGATTTATTACGGCTACGACGCGCAGGCCTTTCCCTTGCGCGAACAATTGCCAACAGCCAGCCAGCCGCCGGTCGTTGTCATGCACGGTTCGTTCGACGCGCATCATCTCGGAACGATTGCATTCGACGCCGTGAAAACTGTCGCGGCAAAAAGGCCGGAAACCATTTTTCGTTTCGTCGGCAAACGCACCGCCGGGCTGGAGAAATTTCTCCAACGTGCGCGGGTGATTCCCCAATTCAAATTCGAGGCGACGGGTTTCACGCCTTACGCCGAGGTGTCGAAACAACTTGCCAGCGCGGCTGTGGGCATCGTGCCTTACGAGGAATCGGCGGGAACGCACTGCGCGTTCGTCGCCAAGATTGTGGAATACGTCGCCACCGGACTGCCGACGGTTTGCACCCCGCTGAAAAGTGTCCGGAGCTTTTTCAAGAACGATCCACTGGTGAAGTTTTCCGAATTCAACGGCGGCGATTTCGGTGCAAAAATTTTGGCATGGCTCGACGCCCCGGTTTCAAGCTGGCAACCACACGCGGCGAAATCCTCGGCGCGCGTCAAAGCCGAGCTGGACTGGCAGCCGTTGTGCCGCAAGGCGGTGGATTTTGTGGAAGCAATATGTTCCGCCAATGAGTCGCTGCGTTGAAAATATCCAGCTTCTTTCTTAATCGGACTGCGAATTCCTTCACTGGGCGCCGGATCAAAGTTTCGTCTTGATGCCGCAGGCGCGGGCGAGGCACCAGCCGCGCAAGGCTTCAAAAATTGCAAAAAGTCCGGCGACCACTAAAATCAATCCCAGCCACAGCGCATGATCCACCAGCACGATGCCCGCGATCAGGCAGAGCGTGCCGATGACGCCACGGGCAATGCGCCCCTGGCGTTTCAGGTTGGGCCGGAAAAAATCGCTCACGGGAAAAATCTACCACAGTGAATTTCCGTGGCAAGCACCGCGAAGTTGCGGCAGATTGGCGGCATGGACACACTCGACCAGTTGAAGCAACTGAATCAACACCTCAACGAAAACGCCCTGTGGGCCTCGTGCCTTTGGGGCGGCATTGCCAGCGGTTACTGGATTTATGGCTGGCGGCAAAAGGCGTTGATTCCCTGCCTGGGTGGTTTGGCCATGACGGCGGCGTGCTTCATGTCCAGCGCGCTGCTCATGTCGCTGGTCAGCCTCGCCATTATTTTTGCCGTGTGGTGGCTGTTGAAACAGGGCTATTGAATGGAACGCCGGACTGCATTCCGGCTCGCGGGATTGAAACCCGTTGCAGCGTCGTTCAGAAAATCACCATGCCGGCAAAAAACCGGAAACCGCGAACGGCTTCCGGCTTTTCAGCAAACCTTCAACCTCACTTCGGCAACGCGCTTGTGCCGGCATAAACCGCGTTCTTGCCGAGCAACTGTTCGATGCGCAGAAGCTGGTTGTATTTCGCCAGCCGGTCGGAGCGGCTCAAGGAACCGGTCTTGATCTGGCCGCAGTTCGTCGCCACGGCGATGTCGGCAATGGTTGCGTCTTCGGTTTCGCCGGAGCGATGCGAGAGGACGGCGGTGTAACCGTTGAACTGCGCCAGTTGAACCGCGTCGAGCGTCTCGGTCAGCGAACCAATCTGGTTCACTTTGACAAGAATCGAATTCGCGGTGCCGGTATCAATGCCCTTTTGCAGGAACTTCACGTTGGTCACGAACAAGTCGTCGCCAACGAGCTGCACCTTGTCGCCGATCTTGTCGGTGAGTTTTTTCCACGTCGCCCAGTCGCTTTCGCCGCAGCCGTCTTCGATGCTGACGATGGGATATTTCGCCACGAGCTTCGCGTAAAATTCCACGAGGTCGTCGCCGGTGATGGTTTCGCCGGTGCTTTTCTTGAAGGTGTATTTGGAATTGCCATCGTAAAACTCGGACGCCGCCGGGTCGAGAGTGAGATTGATGTCCTTGCCCGGTTTGTAACCGGCGTCTTTGATGGCCTGCAAAATGGTTTCAATCGCCTCCTCAACGCTGCCGAGCTTGGGCGCGAAACCGCCTTCGTCGCCGACGGCCGTGCTACAGCCTTTCTTTTTCAGGACCGACTTGAGCGCGTGAAACGTCTCGGTGATCGCGCGCAGCCCCTCGCTGAAGGTCGGCAGGCCGAGCGGCATGATCATGAATTCCTGGAAATCAATCGGGGCGTCGGAGTGCGCGCCGCCGTTGATGACGTTGGCCATCGGCACGGGAAGAACTTTGGCGTTGGGTCCGCCGAGATATTTGAACAGCGGCTGGCCGAGGGCGGCGGCGGCGGCTTTCGCGTTCGCGAGCGACACGGCGAGAATGGCGTTCGCGCCGAGCTTGGATTTGGTTTCCGTGCCGTCGAGCTTCAGCATCGTGGCGTCCACGGTGAGCTGGTCCAGCGCGTCCACGCCAAGGAGCGCGGTTTTGATCTTGGTGTTGGCGTTGGCGACGGCCTTCTGCACGCCTTTGCCGCCGAAACGTTTTTTGTCACCGTCGCGGAGTTCGATGGCCTCATGCTCGCCGGTGCTGGCACCGGAGGGAACCGCCGCGCGTCCGGCGGCGCCACATTCGAGCGTCACGTCCACTTCGACCGTTGGGTTTCCGCGCGAGTCAAGAATTTCGCGCGCCTCAATGTTTTGAATTTTCGTCATGATAAATTTGATTTTGTCCGGCTGCCTCAATGGCGGAAACATCATAAAATCCCGGCGGAACGAGTCAAGAAAGCGTTATGCTTGCGTGGCATGAATTTCAAAACCCGGCACCGGAAACCGCCACCGCCAGCCTGACGCGAATAAGAAACGGGCGGCAAAAATTCAACTTGAGAAAAGCCGGAAGGTCTGGTTCAATCTTGCTCCTTCCGCGTGGTAGGTTACCCAAGTGGCCAACGGGGGCAGACTGTAAATCTGCTGGCTTTGCCTTCGATGGTTCGAATCCATCACCTACCACCACTCCTTATTTGCAGGGGAACTGGGGTTTTCGTTCAAATAAATCAAAATCAATGGTTTTAGCTGCATTGCCATTTTGAGTTTGAGCGCTTTCCTGCGTTTGCCTTCTCTCGTGTTCGCGTCCAAAACGATCGGTGAAAAGAATGCAAAAAAAGAAAATCATGCGGGTATGTGGTTTTTGGCAGGTCAATCAAAAGCAATTCATGCCGTGGCTGCCGTTTGCAGCCGGCATTGATTTGTTCCTTCGCCTTGCCGCGAATCCGCGCACTTGGCACATTAAACCGCAATGCGCGAAAAATTCCGTGCCTGGGCCGAAGTCCTTGAAACTTTCTTCCTCGAAGTGGTTTTCGAGGAACGCCATGATTTCAAAGCCAGGGCGACGCGCGGCGTTCTTTTCGGCGGTTCAAAACTTTTTCAGGTCGCCGTCAAAATCCGCCGCTGGCTCTACAACGTCCGCATTCTGCGTGACAAGACGCTCGGCGTGCAGGTCATCGCCATCGGCAACCTCACCGTCGGCGGCACCGGCAAAACGCCCGTCGTGGAAAAATTCGCGCGCGAACTCCGCGACGCCGGCCGCAACGTCGCCATTCTCTCTCGCGGCTACCGTTCCAAGCCGGTGCCGCTGCGCAAAAAAATTCTCAACAAAATCCTCCTGCGCGAGGATCAGACGCCGCCACGCGTGGTTTCGGACGGCAAATCGCTTCTGCTGGATTCTCACATGGCCGGCGATGAACCTTACATGCTCGCGTCGAATCTCAAGGACGTCGTCGTGCTGGTGGACAAGGACCGCGTGAAAAGTGGGCGTTACGCCATCGAAAAATTCGGCTGCGACACGCTGTTGCTCGACGACGGGTTTCAATACTGGCATCTGCGCGGACGCCGGCACGATGTCGTTTTGATTGACCGCCAGCAGCCGTTTGGCAACGAACATCTGCTCCCGCGCGGCACCTTGCGCGAACCGCCGTCGCACCTCGCGCGCGCCCATACAATTTTCATCACCAAGAGCGACGGCAACACGGCGGAACTGCGCGAACGCATTGCCAGATTGAATTCCACCGCCGCCATCATCGAATGTGTTCACCGTCCGTTGTATCTGGAGGACGTGTTCACCGGCGAGCGCCGGGAGCTTGAAATTGTGCGCGGAAAAAAAGTCGCCTCGTTGAGCGGCATCGCCCAGCCGGAAAGCTTCGAGCAAAGCCTCGGCAAACTCGGCGGCGAACTCGTCTATGCCAAACGCTTCGCCGACCATCACCGTTTCACACAGCAGGAAATTTTGAACGCGATCAACCGCAGCAAAAAACGCCAGGCGGACCTCATCATCACGACGCAGAAGGACGCCGTGCGCTTCCCGAAAATTGACCGGCGCGACCTGCCGTTTTATTTCATGCGCGTCGAAATTCAGATTGTCGCCGGCGCGAACGACTTTCAGGACTGCGTCCGCAAAATCTGTTTCCGGTGATGAACCCGCTGCTCTACTGGTTTGGCCGTGCTTTCATTGCGTTTATTCAAGCGCTGCCGCTGCCGCTCGTCGCGCGGCTTGGTCGCGCGGGCGGCGCGCTGGCCTTTCAGCTTGACGGCCGGCACCGGCGCGTCGTGCTGGACAATCTGACGTTGTGTTTCGGCGGGGAAAAGCCGGCGGAAGAAATTCGCGCCCTCGCGAAGGAAAATTTCCGGCGCATCGGCGAAAATTACCTGTCCGCCGTCAAGACCGCCGCCATGAACTTTGACCAGTTGAAACCGCACCTTGAATTTTCCGGTTTCGACCGCCTTCCGCCAAAAAACGAAAATGCGGCCACCCGCAACGCCGTCGTGGCCATCGGCCATTTTGGCAATTTTGAACTTTACGCGCGCATCCATGATCTGCGTGACGATTATCAGGGAGCCACGACCTATCGCGCGCTTAAGCAGCCTGTGATAAACCGGCTCATGCAAAGCCTGCGCGGACAAAACGGCTGCCTGTTTTTCGAGCGGCGGGCCGACGGGGCGAGGCTCCGCGAACGAATGAACGAAGGCGGCGTCCTGCTCGGCCTGCTCGCCGACCAAAGTTCGCTCGGCATGCGCGCACCATTCCTCGGCCATGATTGCAACACCGGTCTCGCACCCGCGATACTGGCCTTGCGCTACGACGCCGAGCTGTTCACCGCGATTTGTTATCGTGTTGCCCTGGCAAAATGGCGGCTGGAAGCTGGCCAGTCAATTCCGACACATGAAAATGGTCAGCCGCGTTCGAGCGAGAACATCATGCGCGACGTGAACCTCGCCCTCGAAACCGCCGTGCGCCGCGATCCTGCAAACTGGTTCTGGGTCCATCGCCGCTGGAAAAAGTAACATGAGCGTCGCCTTCAATCCTCCGCCCCGCCGCATCCTGGTGCGCGGCGTGAACTGGCTTGGCGACGCCGTGATGACCACGCCCGCGCTGCTGCGTCTGCGCGAAACATTTCCCGGCGCGCACATCACGCTGCTCACGCCGGAAAAACTGCGGGAACTGTGGCTCGGTCATCCGGCGGTGAACGAAACGATTTCGTTTTCGGCTGGCGATAATATTTTCGCCGCCGGCAAAAAACTACGAGCGGGAAAATTTGATCTCGCGCTGGTGCTGCCTAATTCGCCGCGTTCCGCGCTGGAAGTTTTTCTGGCTGGAATCCCGCAGCGCATCGGCCATGCGCACGCGTGGCGCAATTTTTTCCTGACGCAGGCGGTCGCTCCGCGCGCTGATGCCGTGAAAATGCGGAAGTTGTCCGTGACTGAAATCAAGCGTAGGACAGGCATCGCGCCTGTCTCAAACTTAAATCAAAAGAAGTCAGAGACAGGCGCGACGCCTGTCCTACAGCCAATCGCGCACCAAATCCACGAGTATCTGCACCTCGCCGCCGCGCTGGGCGCGAACCCGGAACCGCTCGCGCCACAGTTGTTCGTCGCGCCGGAGGAAATTGAAGCTACGAAGAAAAAGTTCGGGCTGGACATAAGCGCGCAACCGGTTTTCGGCTTGAATCCCGGTGCGGAATACGGTCCAGCCAAACGCTGGCCGGTGGAAAATTTTATTGCCGCCGCGAAAGAAATCCAGTCGCGCACAAACTGCGCCTGGCTATTGTTCGGTGGTAAAAGCGATGCGGCGGTTACCAATCAAATTGAATCGGCAATCGGCAATCGGCAATCGGCAATCAATTTGGCCGACCAAACAACGCTCCGTGAACTGATGTCGCTGCTCAAACTCTGCCGCGTGCTGCTCACCAACGACACCGGTCCGATGCACGTCGCCGCCGCGCTGGGCACGCCGGTGGTCGTGCCGTTCGGCAGCACTTCGCCGGAACTGACCGGGCCGGGTTTGCCGGGCGACGCACGGAATCGCCTGCTCAAATCCGATGCGCCGTGTTCCCCGTGTTTCCTGCGTGAATGTCCGATTGACTTCCGCTGCATGAACGGCATCACAGTCGAACGCGTCGTCGAGGCTGTTTTGCAAATCGTCCATTGATGAAATTCTCCGCCGGAAAAAATCTTCTTGACGTTTGCTGCCAACTGTCATAGTGTCCTATGTCAGTCACCGCGTATGCTCCTGCAAATTGATTTCAAATCCGGCAAGCCGGTCTATCTGCAACTGGTGGATCAGATCCGCTACGCCGCCGCGTCGGGCGGGCTGCGCACGGGCGAGCCGCTGCCGAGCATCCGCCCGCTCGCCGAGGAACTGCGCGTGAACCGCAACACCGTCGCCAAGGCTTACGCCGAACTGGAAAGCCAGGGCGTCATCGAGACGATTCCCGGCAAAGGCTGTTTTCTGAAGGATGGCAATTCGCCGTTCACGAAATCCACGCGGGAAAAAATTCTGACCAAGGAAATTGACGAGGCCGTCGTCGCCGCGCATCACCTGCAAGTGGATCGCGACGCGTTTCTCGCGCTCGTCAAGGAACGGCTCGACAGCTTCGAGCGCAAGGTGAAGGAGAAAAATGAACAGTAAATTGCAAGTCCGCAAATTTCGTAGCGGCGTCTCGGCAGAGCGCCGTCTTCGCTTGGAAACCAGCCGGCGGCGCTCTGCCGAGACGCCACTACACCAAATTGTATGAACACTGACTCGCCCGTCATCGAAATTAAAAATCTCACGCGCCGTTACGGCAAGCACGACGCCGTGAACGGCCTGACCCTGAACGTGCGCGCCGGAAAATGCTATGGCTTTTTCGGCCGCAACGGCGCGGGCAAAACCACGACAATCAAATGCCTGCTGAATTTGCTCCGTCCAACCTCCGGTTCCGTGCGCGTGTTTGGCCTCGACCCGCAGCGCAACGAAGTCGCCGTGAAATCGCGGCTCGCGTATGTGCCGGACATGGTGGCGTTTTATCCGTGGATGACGGTGCGCGAAACGCTGGAATACTTCGCTTCCTTCCGCAAACATTGGAACCGCGACATCGAAAACGGTTTGTTGAGCCGTTTCCAACTCGACGCGCGCAAGAAAACCACGAGCCTTTCAAAAGGCCAGCGCACGCAGCTCGCGCTCATTGGCGCGATTTGTCCCGAACCGGAACTGCTGGTGCTGGACGAACCGACGGGCGGTCTCGACCCGATTGTCCGCCGCGAATTCATCGAGACCGTCATCGGCGCGTATCAATCCGGCGATCCCGGACGGCGCACGGTTTTGGTTTCCACGCATTTGATTGCTGAATTCGAGGGTTTGATTGATGAGTTCACCATCATCGAGCAGGGCCGCGAACTGTTGACGATGGAGGCCGACGCCGCGCGCGCCCGTTTCCGCAAAATCCGCGCCCGGTTCGCCCAACCGCCGGCACAACTGGATTTGTCCGGCGCGTTGAACGTGAAACAAAGCGGACGCGAAATGGAAATCCTTGCCAACGGCAACAGCGAACCACTGCTGGAAAAACTCCGCGCACTTCAGCCGGAGGAATTGAAATGCGAATCGCTGTCGCTGGAGGAAATTTTTGTGGCGTCGGACATTTTGAAAAAGGCGAAGGTATGAAACCGAACGGCACGAAAATGGGTTTGCGAAATCGCCGGGAAAATCCGCCGGTCAGCGCGGTTGGTCTGCGGGCTTCTCCTTCACCCCGGCCCTCTCCCGCCGGAAGAGGGAGAATCGTTTTCCGTCACTTGGCAAAATGGCGGCTGACTTCGTTTCGTCAATCATCCGCATGGTCAAAAACGGACAACGGCTGTTCCCTCTCCCAGCGGGAGAGGGCCGGGGTGAGGGAGAACGGCGCGGCCAAACCGCAACCGCTGGCCATTATTCAAACTGGATTATGAACGCGCTGGTCAAAAAAGAAATCCGCCTGCTGCTGCCGAGTTTTTTGATCGGCATTGCGCTGACGTTTGCCAATTGTTTTTGGAAGCAAGACTTCTCCAGCCAGTATGGAGTAGTTAATTACAGCGGTTTTGTTGTTTTTGTTTCGTTCGTCTTTTGTCCGGCGATAGCCGTGTTCATGGCACTGAATTCCTTCGGCGCAGAGTTCAGCGCTGGAACCTTTTCGATGCTGCTCGCGCAGCCGGTTTCACGCAGCCGGGTTTGGTGGATGAAGGTGTCGGCGCTCGCGACGGGGCTGCTCATCGGCGGACTTGTCTGGTGCGCCATTTTATTTTTGCGCGTCGAGACGTTTCCAGAACCAAGCAAGTTTCGCGGTCTCGGGGACGTGTTGCTGGGTGTCTGGGTTTTTCTGCTGGTGATTTATTCGGGCGCACTGTGGACGGTGCTGCTTTTGCGGCAGGTGGCGGCGGCATTCTGGTTCACACTGCTGGTGCCGGGCGCGATCCTGGTAGTCATCAGTGCTTTGGTGGGAGAAAATCACCCCGAATGGTTTGAACCTGTGGCGTCCGTTGCGATGCTGATTTACGGCATCGCGGGATTTTTGTTTGCCCGCCGGCTTTTCTTGCGGGCACAGGACGTGACGTGGACGGGAGGAACCATCGCCATGCCGGAAATGCGCGGGCTTCCGGCCTGGTTTTCCAGATCGGCGGCCCGGCGGGTTTTCCGTCCGCGTGCCGCGTTGTGGTGGAAGGAAATCCAGTTGCATCAGTCGCAATTCATCATGGCGGGCGTGCTGGTGCTGCTGCATCTCGGTGTGCTGGCCGTGCGAAAATTCGGCAGTTACCAGAGAAGTTCCACAACGGAATTCGTCCTGGAAATTTTCTGGCGCCTGTGGCTGGTGATGCCGGTGCTGGTGGGCGCGGCTGCCGTGGCCGAGGAACGGAAGCTGGGAACTTTGGCCGGCCAGTTCTGCCTGCCGGTAAAACGGCGCACGCAATTCGCGGTGAAATTTCTGGTGGCGATGCTTCTGTCCGTCCTGTTCGGTGCCGTGATGCCGTTGTTGCTGGAAGGTTCGCGGATTTTGCCGAACGTCCATTCTGATTTCAGCGTCCTGAGAATGGGCATGTCGCAACTGATCGACGCCGGGAAAGTGTTGTCCAAGGGACAAGTTTTATTCTGGAATGGCCTTTCCGCATTCAACGCCTGTCTGCCGCTGCTTACGCTGGCGGGCATCGCCGCGGCCATCGGCGCGATTTCATTTTACGCCTCCACGCTGACGCGTAACACGCTACAGGCGCTCGCTCCGGCGGTCTTGGGATTGTTGCTGATGTTTTTCCTGTTTATTGTGACCAGCCAGCCGGGTGACTTTGGTTTTCATTTTCCCTGGAACGGCCTGCTGGTTGATTTCATCGGCGTCCCGGTTTTCTTCATCGTGCTGGTGGCGATGTCGTCCTGGAATTTTCAGCGCATCAATCTTGGCTGGAATGTCTGGCGGAGAAACGCATTTGCGTTCGCGGCGGCGCTGGTGTTCGTTTTCGCCGCGACGACGGCGACTTACCATCGCGTTTGGAAAAAACTGACGCCATTCGAGCCGCCGCATGGCGCGGCGCGGCTGACGCTGTCAAATCCGGCGACATTAAGCGATCAATGGGACACCTTGTCCGTGCGCCTGCCGGACGGAAGAATGTGGATGGATAATCACACAATATACACGGCGAATCTACTCACGCTATCTTTGGGTGACATCCGGCTGATGATGGGCGGAGGTCACATTCTTGATGGATCAAATTGGGTAAGTATTGTCAGCGGGTTTAGTTATGAGCGGGCTGGCATCAAAGCCGACGGAACCTTGTGGGTTTCAGAAAAACCGCCGCCGCTTGAACAGATGGCAAACGGTCGGTGGATAATTCCCAAAGCGGGCGACCTCGTGCAGTTTGGAAGCGAAACGAATTGGAACAGCGTTGTGCCAAACGGCTTGTCAATGCTGCTGGTCAAAAACGAAGGGACACTGTGGCGATGGGGCATAACAACGAACTGGAATTGGAAAAATGAATGGCCGGACTTGCGGTCGTTCACGCCGCAGCGTTTGGGGACGGATACGAACTGGTCGGAAGTGTTTCTGGAAGACGGACAGCTTTATTTCCGCAAAAACGATGGCAGCTTTTGGACATACTGGAACGGCAGTCAGGAACCGCATATCCAACTGCCGGAACTTTCCCCGGGACAAGCATCCTTGCCTTCATCCGGCCAGTGGCGCGGCACTGCGATTATCGAAAACAGTTTGAATTCCCACCTGGGTGTCCGCAATGATGGAACTTTTCGCATTTGGGCGGAAAAACAAATGACGAAAAATGCCAACGGCGCGAATAGTTATGAATTGGCATTCGTGGATATGAATCGGCAACTCGGCAAAGACACGAATTGGCTGACCGTAGCGGGGCGCGGAGAAAAAATTGTCACGCTGAAAAATGACGGCACGTTGTGGCTATGGAATTTTTACCATGATAACCGGCGCGGCTGGGATACCGAACGCGACGAGCGCGCCATGCTGGCCGTAAAACCCGTCCGTCTCGACACGCACTCGGACTGGATTGCGATTACAACTGCCGATGGTGGCGTCATCAGTCTCGCCGCTGACGGCAGCCTCTGGTATTGGCCGCTGGCAAGCGCCAGTGATTTTGTTTCCAAGTTTGGCGGCTCACAATTTTGGGACAACAACAGCCACACCTACTTCGAGTCGTTGCTGGACATTTCCCGCAAGCCGCAGTTGCTCGGCAATATTTTTACCAAAAAAAATTAAGGCGTCTATTCAAAACCGTATTTCGGAGCGCGGCAGTGCCCGCAGGGTCAGCCGCAGCAAATGATCCGGGCGGAACGGCTCGGATTTGCGAGAATGCTGCGGCTGGTCTTCGACACAGCCGCGCTCCGGTCTGAATTTGAAAACACGGCATCACCTTCTTTCAAAACTGGCCGGGCGACGGTTTTCACGCCGCCCGGCCTTCCCCGGGTTCCTCACCTCTCTTCATTGCGGAATGATAAGTCAGTGGACGTTTGCTGCGCCGTCCGAAAGTGACTCTCCGCTTCCCTGGCGTTTTCCAGCCCCAGATTCATCTTTAGGAGCGGATTCAATTCACCTGCCGGACGGCATTGTGCGAGCCAAACGGATTGGGCACGTGCAACGGACATTTCGGATCGTCGCGCCACTCGCCGTCCACAAGAAACCGATAGTAATGCGTGCCCGGTTCCAGTCGGACTGCCGCCCGCCACACGCCGTTGGGTTCCCGCCGGAGCGGGATCGGCCGCTCCCGCCAGTTCGTGAAATCGCCCACCAGTTGCACGCTGGCGGCGGCAGCGGTGACATAGGAAAATTTTTGAGGTTTGATTTTGACCCCGTTCATGTTTGTCGTTTTTTCCATAATGCTTTTTGGTTGCGGTCCGCCGGCTTCCGGCCGGCTGACCTGGTTGATGATCTTTCCGATTGTTGTCGGGCGGCCTGGAAACGATTCTACGATTTAAGGCCGCCGGGTTTCTGGTTGTTGGCGGCGGTGGACGGCATCTGGCTTGCCGTCGCATTTGGCTTTTGCGTGAGGCTCCACAATCCGGTGCCGGTCTTCGCCGCCGCCGCGCCGAAGAACAGACCCAGAACCAAAGCGGCCAGTGCGATGATCACAGTGGTGGAGGTTTTGTTGGTTCGGATTGTTTTTCTGGCTTCGACATTGGTTGGTGCATTCATGCATTTCTCCTTTCTCGTTTGGCAGCCGGGCGGTCAGCCGGTTTTGTTGGTTTCCATGTGTTCAGTAAAACCCTCCACTTTTTCGTCGCCTGACATTTGGACTGGTCTGGTCCCGGCCGGGTGCGTGGCAAAAACCCGCTCCAGCACTCCCAGCAACGTCGCCGTGTTCAGCGGTTTTTCCAGAAAGTCCGCCGCGCCTTGTCGGAGACACTCGGCCTTGACATCGGGCCCGCCAAACGCCGTCAACACAATGATCGGTAGTTTGGGGAAAATTTTGTGAATCGCATAAACCACCGTCATGCCGGACACAAACGGCATCCGCAAATCGGTGATGACGAGGTCCACCGGGCTTTTGCGCGCGGTCAGAAAGTCCAGTGCATCGCCGGCCCATTGCGCCACGGTGACGGTCGCACCTTCGCCAGCCAGCACTTTTTCGAGGGCGCGCAGCATCCGCGTGTCGTCGTCCACAATCAGAATGGCCCTGTTGTTGAGCTTCTTCATCTTGTCTTCATTGCATTGCAACAACCATGCCAGCGGCGAAAATTTTTTGGACAAGGCTGATTTGGCCGTGTTTTGCGGGGAAAGCCGGTGGACGTGGTGGGCGCGGATTCACTTCTATGCCAGAATGACAGTGTTGCCGCTGCCAATTTGGCCGAAGTTAAATCAAATCATTCTCCTTCTCTTCCTCATCGTATTCTCGATTTTTGGTTTTAGAGAATGAGAATGAGGATGAGGATGAAGCCAACGACTGTGACCGGCAGTTTATTCTTCCGGGTTTGAGAAATGCCGATACATCGTGCGCGGCGGAATGCCGAGCATCCGCGCGGCCTTGAGCTTGTTGCCGGCGCAATGTTCAATCGTCGCCTGCACCAATCGTTTCGTGGCCGCATCCACGGTCGTGCCGATGGGAATGGAAACACCCGCTCCATTCGGCGACAACATTTTCGCGGCACCAGCGACGGGCGCGAACGCGAAGCTGGTGATCGTGTCGCCGTCCGCCAGCGCGACGGCACGTTGCAGGACGTGATTCAATTCGCGGACATTGCCGGGCCAGGTGTGCGCCATCAACTGATCGAGCGCGGGCGGTGCGATGGCGCGGACTTCCTTGTGCATCGCCCCGGCAAAAATTTGGAGAAAATGGCCGGCCAGCAGCGGAATGTCCTCGCGGCGTTCGCGCAACGGCGGCAACGCAATCTGCACCGTATTGATCCGGTAATACAAATCATGCCGGAACTTCTCCGCCGCGACGGCCCGGGGAATGTCCGCGTGCGTGGCGCAGAGCAATCGCACGTCGCCCCGGATTTCCTTCGTGCCACCGAGCCGCTGAAAAGTTCCGTCCTGCAACACCCGCAGCAGCTTGGCCTGCAATGGCGGCGACATTTCTGCGATTTCATCCAGCAGCAATGTTCCGCCGTCGGCCAGCTCGAATTTGCCGGGCCGCGCGGCGGCGGCGCCGGTGAACGCGCCGCGTTCGTGCCCGAACAGTTCGCTTTCGAGCAGCGTTTCGGGAATCGCCGCGCAACTGATTTTCACAAACGGACGGTCGCGTCGGCGGCTTAAGTCATGCAACGCGTCGGCGGCGATTTCCTTGCCGGTGCCGCTCTCGCCTTGAATGAGCACGTTGACATCAGTGGCGGCAATCTGACGGATGAGCTGCTTGACCGCCTGCATCGGCGCGCTGTCGCCGATGAGCGCCTCGACGCCGCGCTGCGCTTGAAGCTGGCGGCGCAACAGGCGGTTTTCGCTCGCCAGCCGCTGTTTTTCCAGCGCCTTGGCCACGGTTTTGAGCAGCGCGGCGCTGTCCAGCGGCTTCTCGATGAAATCATACGCGCCAAGCCGCATTGCCTCGACGGCTTTCTCGATGCTGGCGTGGCCGGTGATCATCACCACTTCCGCTTCGGGCCGAAGTTCGCGCGCCTGTTTCAACAGCGCGATGCCGTCCAAATCCGGCAGCCGCAGGTCGCTGATCACGAGGGCGACGGCGGTTTGCTTCAATTGTTCCAGCGCCTCGCGTCCGGTGGCGGCGCTGACAACATGATAGCCCTCGGCGGCGAGAACTTTGCCGGCGGCGCGGCGCAGCCGTTCGTCGTCGTCCACGAGCAAAATGTTTGGCACGTTCGTCATGTCAGATTTTTTTGTCCACCGGCAGAAAGATGGTGAAGGTGCTGCCTTTGCCTTGAACGCTTTCACATTCGAGGTGGCCGCCGTGTTCGTTGGTGATTTGCTGGACAAGCGCCAGTCCCAGACCGGTGCCGCCGGGTTTGGTGGTGAAGAACGGCGCGAACACCTTTTTTAGTTGCTCCTTGCTCATGCCTTTGCCGGTGTCCGTTACGCGGAGCCGAACCTGTCCGCCCTCGCGCCAGGTGCCCACGGTCAGTTCGCCGCCGTCGGGCATCGCGTCGAGACTGTTGCGGATCAGGTTCAACATCGCCTGCCACAACTGTCCGGCGTCGGCCTGGATGGTGCCCACCGCCGGATCGAAATGGGTCAGGCGTTTCACGCGGGCGTGGTCGAACGTGCCGTTCATGAAATCCAGTTTCTGGCCGAGCAGATCGTTCAATTCCACCGGCTTCAGTTGCGGTTTGGGCAGCCGGGCAAATTGCAGATACTCCTCCAGCACATTCTGGATGCGCTGGATTTCCGCGCGCATTTCCGCCACGAGGCTGCGGCTTTCTTCAGGCGAATGGCCGCCGCGCTCGGCCAGTTTGCCGATTTCCATTTGAATGAGATCAAGGTTCAGCGTGATGGAGCCAAGCGGATTGCGGACTTCGTGCGCGACTTGCGCGGCCATCGTGCCGACCATGGCGAGCCGTTCCGATTGAATTTTGGCGGCTTCGAGTTTTTTGCGTTCCTGAATTTCCACCGCCAGCGCCGCAGTCCGGCGTTGCACGGTTTCTTCCAGATGATAGTGGGCCGTCTGAAACGCCGAGATCAAATGCACCACGAACAGGAACAGGATTAAAAACATCAGCGCGTTCCAATACGGAGTCTCGCGATGCTGATAAACGTAGCCCGACATCAAATCCGAAACAAACCAGGTAACCGTGCTGGCGATGGCCAGCCAGATTCCCGCCTTCCGACCGGCCGCCCAGCCCGCCCAGCAGATCGGCACCAGATAATAGGGCGACACGGCGAAATCGCGGCCCGTGAAGTAATCCAATGAGGCGATCAAAAACATCATCGCCAAGGCCAAAACCACAACGACAGGCTTTGGCGGGGACAAAAAACGCTGCAACTGTAGTTTCATCAGAATGAATGCCGGCACCTTATCTGACAAACGGATGCGTTGTTTGTTCGAGACTGTTTTTCACTGGCGGAACAACAAACCCGTTTCCGACAGTCCGCCAATTATACTTTGTGCCTTCGGATCTTTGTGGTAAATCCTTGGCCGTGGAAACCGTCACGCAACTGACCAACCAGCTCGTCGCGTCCTACGCCAACGCGGGCGGCATCAATCATCTGGACGGCAAAAACCTGCCGTCCAAACGCGTCGTCACGGCCATCACCTGCGACCTGCTGCGGCTGCTGTTTCCCGGTTTCTTCGATGAAAAATTGATCCATTCCTCCGAAATCAAAGCCGGGACGGCGGCGCTGCTGGATTCGGTGCTCGGATCGCTGGAGGACGAAATCCGCAAAGCCCTCGAATACCAGCCGCCCGCCGGCCTCGCCAAAAAGGACATCACGAGCGAGGCGCATAAGCTGACAGTGGAATTTCTCGAAAGTCTGCCAGCGGTGCGCGAAATTTTGCAGACCGACGTGCAGGCGGCGTTCGACGGCGACCCGGCGGCGGCGAGCAAAGATGAAGTTTTGGTTTCCTATCCGTTCGTCGAGGCCATTGCCGTGCAGCGACTGGCGCATGAATTGTATCTGAAAAATATCGCGCTCATTCCGCGCATCATGACGGAGTGGGCGCACTCGCGCACCGGCATGGAACTGCATCCGGGCGCGAAGATCGGCTCGTATTTTTTTGTGGATCATTGCACCGGCACGGTCGTGGGCGAGACGTGCATCATCGGCAACCATGTGAAGATGTATCACGGCGTGACGCTCGGCGCGAAATCCACCGCCGGCGGCCAGCAGTTGCGCGGAAAAAAACGCCATCCCACCATCGAAGACCGCGTGACGATTTATCCGGGCGCGACGATTCTGGGCGGCGAGACGGTCATCGGCGCGGGCAGCACGATTGGCGGCAACGTGTTCATCATGGACAGCGTCCAGCCGAATTCACTGGTGATTTACGACGGCCTTGATATGCGTGTCTTGAGCAAGGCGGACAAAAATACCGGGCTGGATTTTCAGATTTGAAAATCAGCCGGAATGGAAAACTTCCTAAAACGGCGTGGCCACCGGCGAACGGTCTGAATCGGATTCCACAACCGGGCCAGGTAATCCTGCCATTTGCGGACTCTTCCGCTCAAACCGGAAAGACGCGCGAACATCAATCCGCACGGACGCCGGCCGGCCAGCTCACAGAAAGGAGGCTGCACGGTTTTCATTGGCTTGGCGGACGTTTCATGGTATTTAACAAAGGCAAACAACTTTGAAATCCATGGGCAAACTTTTTCTGGGACTTGATTCCAGCACGCAAAGCTTGAGCGCCGTCGTGATTGACCTCGACGCGCGCAAGGTCATATACGAAAAATCAATCAACTTCGACCGCGCGCTCCCGCAGTTCAAAACGCAGAACGGCGTGCTGCCCAACCGCGACCCGCTCGTCAAGCACAGCCCGCCGCTGCTCTGGGCCGCCGCGCTGGATTTGCTGTTTGCGCAGATGAAAAAGGACAAGGTCGCGCTCGGAAAAATTCTCGCCGTCAGCGGCAGCGGCCAGCAGCATGGCTCCGTTTATCTCAACGCCAACGCCGCCGGGGTGCTGGCCGGCCTGGACCCCAAAAAATCGCTCGTTGAAAATCTGGACGGCGTCTTCTCGCGCAAAACCTCGCCCATCTGGATGGATTCCTCCACCGCGAAGGAATGTGCCGAGATCCGCAAAAAACTCGGCGGCGTCAAGTTCACCGCCTCGCGCACCGGCTCGGACACCTTCGAGCGGTTCACCGGCCCGCAAATCCGCAAGTTTTACAAGACCGATCCGAACGCCTACGAAAAGACCGCCGGCATCGCGCTCGTCAGTTCGTTCATGGCCTCGCTGCTCGCCGGCGCCATCGCGCCGGTTGATTTCGGCGACGGCGCGGGCATGAATCTCATGGATGTCCGCCGGAAAAACTGGAACCACGACGCGCTCAAAGCCACCGCGCCCAGCCTCATCGGCAAGCTCCCCACGCTCGCCGATGCCGGCCAGGTCATCGGCCCGGTCAGTTCCTATTTCGTCCAGAAATTCGGACTCAATGCCGAAGTGCTCGCCACCGTCTGGACCGGCGACAATCCCGCGAGCGCCCTCGGCCTCGGCCTCATCAAGCCCGGCCAGGTCGCCATCAGCCTCGGCACCAGCGACACGTTTTTCGGCACCATGGAAAAATGCCAGACCGACGAGAACGGCGAAGGCCACGTCTTCGGTTCGCCCGCCGGCGGCTACATGACGCTCATCTGCTTCAAAAACGGCTCGCTCGCGCGCGAAAAAATCCGCGAACTCTACAAAATTTCCGACTGGGAAAAATTCGGCAACCTCGTCGCGCAGACTCCGCCCGGCAACCACGGCGGCATTCTCCTGCCGTGGTTTGAACCGGAAATTGTTCCGCGCGTGAACAAACCGGGCATTCATCGCTTCGATCTCGATGAGAAAAACGCCGCCGCCAACTGCCGCGCCATTTTCGAGGCGCAGATGCTTTCCATGCGCCTGCACTCGCAATGGATGCAAGTCGCGCCGGAACGTATTTTTGCCACCGGCGGCGCGTCGAACGACCGCGCGCTGTTGCAGGTGCTGGCCGACGTCATGAACTGCGTGGTGCTGCGGATTGAAGTCGCCAAGAGCGCCGCGCTCGGTGCCGCGTTGTCGGCCGCGCACGGCTGGCTGACGGCCGCCGGCAAAAATCCGAAGTGGGATAAACTCGTCGCCGGCTTCACCGCGCCGGTGCCCGGCAGCGAAATCCGCCCGGACAAAAAAGCCGCGAAAATTTACGACAAGCTGCTGGAAAAATACGCCGCCTGCGAAGGCGACGCGCTGGACTCACTCGTATAAATCAAATTTTCTGAAACGGCGCAATCAGGTCGCGCGGTCAAACTTTCCGTTCTGCAAAAAATAAATCGTCTGCCGGATGGCCGCGCGGTTGCGCATGAGAAACGGATGCGCCGAGGGAATGACAATATGGTCGGCCATGCCGGCGAGCTTTGTCCGCCCGACGGAAACCTTGCCGTCGTCGCGGCCGGGAATGAGCAGGCTGTTGATCCAGTTGATCGTCCAATTTCCGGCGATGATGCCGGCGCAGAAATTCGCCGGGACAAGTTTGTTTGGCGTTGAATCTTTTCCCGTTCCGAGTTCGCTGCCCGCCGGGCCGTTGATTTTTTTGAACAGCCGCCAGCCGCCCAGCTTGTCCACGACTTCGCTGCCCTGGTTCGGCGGACCGAGCATCACCACGCGGCCCAGCGACGGCACGGAATGTCGCGCCAGATAACTGCGCACCAGAATTCCGCCGAGCGAGTGCGTGACGAAATCTATTTTGGTCGCGCTGTCGCGCTCACAATCCGTGACCGCCGGGCCGACGACGGTTTCGGCGAGTTGTTCAATGGAGGCGGAGCGCGAAGGATAATCCACGTTGCGAACCGTGTAGCCGGCCTGCGCCAGCGCCTTTTCCATCGGGATCATCGAGCGGCTGGTGCGGCAGAGGCCGTGCAGCAAAATCACTTCCTCGCGCGCCTCAAGCGAGTGGGAAAGCAGCGGCGCAATTGCCATAAAAATTAAAAACCGCCGGAACAAAATTTTTCTACTGTTCCGCATAATGTGGAAAACTGACTCGTCGTGGCAACTTGGGCGGTCGTCTCACAATCACTTTTGAAATTCATCCGCTTCCATCTCGACATCTTTTAGTATCTTGTTCAACAATCCCGGCCCAACCGTTTCACCCGCATGAACCGGCACGACTGTCCGGCGACCGTCGGGGTGCTGCATAAAATGATGGCTGCCGCGAACGCGCAACACCACAAAACCCGCGCGGCGGAGTGCTGCCATCACTTCGCGTCCGCGCAACCGGGGCAGGCGTGGCATAATCAGACAGCGACACGCTGCACACCGACGAACTCCGTGGTGGTCGGTCCATCACATTCAACTTCCAGACACAACTCAATGGCCTCCTTGATTCGCTCCATCAGCTTGTCCAGCGAACGCGCCTGCGTATGGCAACCACGCAGTTCTGGAACGCTGGCCACATAATAGCCTTCATCATCCCGCTCAATAATGACGCTAAACTCATGCTTCTTTGCTTTTTGCATATTGTTGATATACCAGACAATGACCGGAGGCACAAACCGCCTGGCAACTGGTGCGGCAGAGGCCGTGCAGCAAAATCACCTCCTCGCGCGCCTCAAGCGATTGGGAAAGTAGCGGCGCAATTGCCATAAAGATTAAAAGCCGCCGGAACAAATGATTCCTACTGTTCCGCATAACGATCCAAATTTAGGCGGCTTTGGCGTCAATTTGTCCGAAGCCCAAGTGCTTGCAAGAACTCTGGCACGCGCGTGTTGAATACATCGGGTTGCTCCATCCAAGTGAAGTGGCCGCACTGTTCGATCACGAGGAGCTTGGAGTTGCGAAGCGCCAGGTGAAAACGGGTGGCGCCATCCAGCGGACAGATCCAGTCGTCCGCGCCGGCGACGATCAGCACGGGCGCGGTGAGATTCTTGTAATCCGCCGCCGTGATGTCGGAGAGATCGCCACGGTGTGAAGCATTTTTCCCTTGCGTTGCGGTGGCGGGAGATGTTTTGGCGGAAGATGTTGTTTTGGCGGAAGATGTTTTAGTGCCGCCGGAAAAATCGTAATTGGTCATCTTCGACGGGTCATACCAATACAACACGAGCGTGGCTTGGAGGAACTTGGTCAACTCCGGGCCGTTCGTTGGCATCTCCTCCGTCTCATTTTCCACCTTCAGGGCCTCGGCGAATCTCGGATCGCCCTTGTGCGAGGCAATGATGGCGTCTCCATCGCGTCCGAGGTTTTTGCCGGTGATTCCGCCGACGCTCAACAGCACCGCACCGTTGATCCTATTCGGGTGCTTGCAGGCGTAATGAATCGCCTCCATCGCGCCTTCGGAGTGGCCCATCACCCAGACTTTCTTCTGCCCGAGATGGGCGCGCAGCGCATCAAGGTCGGCATCGAGGTCTGCCCAAGTATATTGCGTGAGCGAAGGCGCGGGATCAGATCGGCCGCAGGCGCGCGAGTCGAGATAGACCATTGTGAAGATTTTCTCCATCGGCTTGAGCGTATTGATATACAGGTCCGAGCTCATGCCCCACGCAGGTGAGGGCATGAGACAGACCGGGCCGGTGCCCGAAACCTTATACCACATTTCAATGCCGTTGATTTGGGCTGTGAACTCACCGTTCGTCAGTCCTTTGCCACGCAGTTCATCAGCGGGCGAGGAAATGTTGATCGCGACCAGCCAGATCATTGCCAGAAGGCGCGAGAGGTGGCATTGAATTTTCATAATTTTCCTTATTTCAATCGTTGCTGCCTTACCATGGTTATGCGACAACGGGTCGCATATCATTTTCAAAGTTATCTTCTTTGACATTTTCTTTATCCAGAACAATTCTTCTGGAAAATTTCAATTCACTGCCCCGCATAATACGCATCCACCTTCGCGCCGACGTCGCGGTAGCCAATGTCCGTTTCGTAGATGATCTTGAACTGCTCGATGGCTTCCTCTTTTTTGCCCATGCTTTCCAGCACGCAGCCGAGGTTGTAGATCAGGTCCTTCTTTTCCTCGTCAAAACCGGGTTTTTCCTTGATGGCGTTTTGCAACGTGCGCGCCGCGAGATCGAACATTTTCCGCTTGGCAAAACATTGCGCGAGATAGCTCATCGCGGTGAGGCGCTTGTGCGGGTTTTGCTGCGCCTTCTGAAATTCCGCCGTCGCCTCGCCGATCTTGCCGGCCTGAAAATAAAGCACGCCCAGGTCAAACCGGATGGCGAGGTCGGTCGGATATTTTTCCACGCGCTTCTGACATTCGGTGAGCTGGTAATCCAGTTTCTTCGCCTGAATCTGCGCCACCAGTTCCGCGTGTTCGGGCGCGAACGGATTCAACTGCGCAATCTCAAAATCAAACTTGCGAACGGTCGTGCTGGCGATGGCCTGATCGAGCGACGAATCGTTGCCGAGTTCGGTATTTTTGAGGCGCGCGTAAATCGCCAGCGCCTCGTCGAACTTGTTTTTCTGCGTGTAAAGTTCCGCGAGATTGCGCTGGTTCTTGAGGTTGTCCGGCTCCGTTTTCATGCGCGCTTCGTATTCGCCGATGAGCCGTTCGGCCACGTCCTCGGATTTCTGCACGCGCTTTTCCTGTTCCAGCGAGACGGCCTCGTCCTTGTTCCGCAAGATGTCGCGATAGGAACCTTTGCCGCCCTCGAGCGCGCCGTAGCCGCCCTCGTTCATCGTCCGGTGCGCGGAAAGATTTTTCGACACCTGTAGCAAATCCGAGTCGTAGGGTGAGGAGCGGATGAGGTCGGCCAGAATTTTTTCGGCGACGCTGGCGTTGCTGCCCGTCTCGGCGACCGCGTTGGCAAATTCAACGATCAGCGCCTTGTCCTTCGGCGAATTTTTCGCCATCGTTTCCAGTTCAAAAATCATCGTCTGCGGCATCTCCAGGGCCTGCGCGGCGTCGGCGATGATGCGATGCGCGGCGCCGCTGGTAGGGTCGCCGCTCAAAACCTGCTCGGCAATCGCCATCGCCTCGGCGGGATTTTTTCCGATGGTCATTTTGGCCTTGGCGATCTGCGGCGAGGAACCCGCACCGCTCAACATTTTTTTGAAAAAGCCCGTGCTTGTCGCGCCGGCTTTTTGGAGCTGGGCCGCGCGCAGTTCCTTGCGACATTCAAAAAAACCAGGCTCTTTTTCCAGAATCTGGCAGAACAGCGCGATGGCGTAGTCCGCGTTTTCCCGCTGCTCCGCCTCGACGGCCTTCGTATGCATCCGCCGCAGGTCCTGGGAGATTTCGCTGATGTTTTTTTCCGGCATAAAATAATCTTCGCTGAATTCAGGAAAATTTCAACCGCATTGCGCCTTGTGCCGCAGCGCGTGGTCAACCAAGACGAGCGCCGTCATCGCCTCGACCATCGGCACGGCGCGCGGCAGCACGCAAGGGTCGTGGCGGCCGCGGCCTTTGAGCGTAGTGTTTTCAAATTGTTCAGTCACCGTGTCCTGCTCGTGCATCACGGTGGCGACGGGCTTGAACGCGACGCGGAAAAAAATCGTCTCGCCGTTCGAGATGCCGCCCTGGATGCCGCCGGAGCGGTTCGTCGTCGTGAAAACTTTTTTGTTCCGCGCGCGAAACGCGTCGTTGTGCTCGCGGCCCGTCAGCAAAATGCCGCCGAAGCCGGAGCCGATTTCAAACGCCTTCGACGCGGGCAGACTTAACATGGCTTTCGCCAAATCCGCTTCGAGCTTGTCAAAAACCGGCTCGCCCCAGCCAGCCGGAACGCCGCGCGCTATGCCCTCGACGATGCCGCCGACGGTGTTGCCTTCGCGCCGCATTTTTTCGATGAGGCGAATCATTTTGACTGCCGCAGCCGCGTCGGGACAGCGGACGATGTTTGATTCGACTTCGGAAAATTTCACTTTGTCGGGATTTATTTCAGCCGAGATTTTCTGGACCTGCTTGACATAAGCCAGCGTTTCAACACCGAAGCGTTCGCGCAAAATTTTCTTCGCAATCGCTCCCGCCGCGACGCGGCCAACCGTTTCGCGCGCGCTCGCGCGCCCGCCGCCCGCCCACGCACGGATGCCGTATTTGGCGAAGTAAGTGAAGTCCGCGTGCGACGGACGGAACTTCGTTTTCATTTCCGAATACGCTTCCGAACGCGCATCCTCGTTTTTGACCCAGAGGCAGATCGGCGTGCCGAGCGTCTGGCCATTGGAAATTCCCGAAAGAATTTGAATCGTGTCCGTTTCCTTGCGCGGCGTGACGATTTTGGATTGGCCGGGACGGCGACGATCCAAATCCGGCTGGATGTCCGCTTCGGAAAGTTTCAGGCGCGGCGGGCAGCCGTCCACGACGACGCCCACGCCGCCGCCGTGCGATTCGCCCCACGTCGTGATGCGGAACAATTGTCCAAAGCTGCTTGCCATGCGCGGATTGTGCGGAAAATTTTCCGCGCGGTCAAATGCGTAGCGGCTTTCGGCAGAAAGCCGTTCTATTGGCTCCCGCAAAAAAAATGCGGCGCTCTGCCGAGACGCCGCTACGATTTACACGTTGTAAGTGCTGCTGCTGGTCATGCCGCCTTTGCCCGTCCAGTTCGTGTGGAAGAATTCGCCGCGCGGTTTGTCCACGCGTTCGTAGGTGTGCGCGCCGAAATAATCTCGCTGCGCCTGCAACAGGTTCGCCGGCAGAACGGCGGAACGATATTGATCGAAAAATGCGAGCGCGGTGCTGAACGCGGGAACAGGAATGCCGCGCTTGGCCGCCGTGGCGACGATGTTGCGCCAGCCTTTTTGCGAGCGCTTGATTTCGCCGCGAAAATAATCGTCGAGCAGCAGGTTGGTGAGCTTCGGATTGTTGTCGTAGGCTTCCTTGATCTTGCCGAGGAAACGCGAGCGGATGATGCAGCCGCCGCGCCACATCAGCGCGATGCCGCCAAGGTTCAGATGCCATTTGTATTCCGCCGCCGCCGCGCGCATGAGCATATAACCCTGCGCATAGGAAATGATTTTTGAAGCGTAGAGCGCGCTCATGATGTCGGTGATGAAGGCTTTTTTCTTTTCGGGATGCGCGGCGATGCTCGTGAGCGCGGGGCGCGGGCCTTTCAATTTCTTCGCCGCCTTGACGCGTTCGTCTT
>DATCBW010000072.1:0-2410 GCA_036511615.1 Verrucomicrobiia bacterium
AGGCGGCAACCTTCGCTTCACCCGGAGCAAGGATCAACGGACGGTCTATGCCTTTTCGCTTGCCTGGCCGGGTGCCACCCTGACTTTGCACACCGTGCAGCCCAGGGCCGGGTCGCCGGTGTTTCTGCTCGGCTACAAAACGCCGCTGGCCTGGAGTTACGCCGCCGACACCGGCACGGTCATTCAATTGCCGGCGGAATTGCAGGACGAAACCAATCGGCCCTGCAAATTTGCCTATGGTTTCAAGTTCGAGCAGTAGCGCACGCGGCTGCTATCTCGAAAACGCGCCGAACAACGCCCGCATCTCCTCATCCACGTCTCTCGCCTCGGATAGCGTTTGCGCGATTTCGTCGCGGAGCAACTGCCGGTAACGCTTCCGCAGGCGGTGAACCGTCACGCGCACGGCAGTTTCTTCCATGCCTGATTTCTTTGCCGTTTCCGAGTATGACGATTCACTCCTGCCCGTGGTCAAAAATACTTTCAACTGATCGAACAGCTTTGCCTTGCCATCGGTTTCACATTCCGTTTGCAAACGCCCGATGACCTTGGCCAGCAACGCCAGCGCCCATTCGCGGTCGAACGCCTTGTCGGGACTCGGCTCGTTCACGGCGGCGACCTGAAACTTTGTGTCCGCCGTCTCCCAGTCGAGCGAGAGCAATTTTTCGCCGCCGCCGCGCTTGAGACGCTGCGATTTTTTCCATTCGTTGATGAGAAAATGTTTCAGCGAAGCGAGCAAGAACGCGCGAAAGCGTCCGCGTTCCGCGCTCAAGCCGGCGAGATAATTCTTGGCGAGAAACCGCGCGAAGAACGCCTGCACGGAATCTTCCGCGTCCTCCGTGTGGTGGCCGCGCCGGCGGACGTAGGCGTAAAGCGGAAACCAGTAAGTGCGGCACAATTCCTCCAGCGCGCC
Organism: Verrucomicrobiia bacterium; assembly: GCA_036511615.1. Taxonomy (GTDB): domain Bacteria; phylum Verrucomicrobiota; class Verrucomicrobiia; order Limisphaerales; family UBA11358; genus UBA11358. The sequence goes on from DATCBW010000072.1 coordinate 911, forward strand.
ATCCGACTGTGGCGTGTGGCGCCGGCCCGCCGCGAGCACGACCGTCCAGTGCGTCGTGGCGAAGATGTCGCCTGATGCAGACGAGGTAGATGATTGATGTTCGGAGATCAAATCACTTTTTAAGTTTCTGCTCCGCGTCGGCGACCGCAGATCGCAACCGTGAGTCATCCAGAACGGTCACGGCCTCGTCGCGGATTTTTTCGGCGTCGGCTTTGTGGTCGGTAGCAACGAGGACTTCAATTAGCTGACGGGTTTGCCCGACGAAGTCGTTTTCAGCGTTCTTCTTCCTCATGGCCGAGGTATTATCGGGTGGCGGCGACCAAAAGTTGGTCAAGCCATGTTGCTGGTTGACAGCTTCAATTCGTTGCGCGTTTATTTGTTGCATCTCTGCCCAGCGCTTTTGCTGGTCGAGTTGCATGGTAAAAAATTGACGGATAGAATCGAATTTTCCCTGCGGGTCGCCTCCTATCTGGTTGTAGTAATATTGATACTCGCCCTTGGCCACCAACAAACCCTCGACAGAAAAAAAGCATTGTTGCGCCAGTGCCGGATCTTTGTCTCGAATGAGCTTGAACAAAGCATATGTCGAGTCGTCCTGATGCAAAGAGTCATTGATGACTTTGACTTCCTGAAATAGATCAAAATAGCCGCTGCCTTCCGAAAATTCTTGGACATCGTGATCCCGGATTTCAATCAGTGCCTCCTTCGCTTTTGGAAATCTCCGCCCTAACTCGGCCCAATCGGTAAGCAGCACAACCAAATTTACGTTGTTTTTAATTTGACTGTGAAACGAGAGACAACGTTGCAAGGCCTCATCGTATTGGCCATTCGCGATTAACATATGCACTTCGTTTTGCGTGCTGTAGGCGATGTTAATGGATGCCTCGGGTGGAAGATCGCCAGCCTGAGACACAGCCAATCCAGTAGCAGGGTCAATGCGCTGTGCGTTCGCTGTATCGGTGGCATAAAGGGAAATAATGCCAGCAACCAAAGCGGCTATCGTATGGAGTTTTGATGGATTCGTTTTCATGGTTGTATTTGTTGTTGGTTGGTTTGGTAATGAATCGGATTTGACCGGCTGGAAATAAATGACGGCCAGAACCGCAAGAATAACTGTCAACGCAACAATGACCGCGATGGCCGTCCGCGAGAAGCGCGATTCTACTTTGGACTTTTCAGCGTCAGTTGAAAACGTCTCGATTTGTGTTTTAAGCGCGCTGGCTTGTTGATAGCGGAGTTCCGGTTTTTTTTCTAACGCGCGCAAAACAATTTCATCCAGTCGCACGTCAATTTGAACTTTCGTCGAAGGCGGCGCGATTTTTTTGCCGGGCAGTTCGCCGGTGAGCATTTCGTAAAAGACCACGCCGAGCGAATAAATGTCGGCGCGGTTGTCCACCCGCTGCGGATCGGTCTTTTGTTCGGGCGCACTGTAACCGGGCGTGCCGACGGTCTGCCCGCCGGTGAGGGACAACCCCTCACCCGGCTTCGCCACCCTCTCCG
>DATCBW010000073.1:0-4696 GCA_036511615.1 Verrucomicrobiia bacterium
AAGCCGGTCCGGCCCAAGGACGTCCGCGATATGCTCGAACGCTGGGGCGGAAAAATTTTGCCGGGGGCAAAAAAAACCGAAGCCAGGCCGCCGGAAAATTCCAGCGCCGAGCCGCCGGTGGACCTGGACCGCATGATGGATTTGACCGACGGCAACAACGACAGTTTGCGCGAGCTGGTCGAAATGTATCTCAAGCAGACGCACAAGCAGTTTGATCAAATGCACGCCGCGATCCGCGAGAACAACGCCGACACCGTCCGGCGCGTGGCGCACAGTTGCGCCGGCGCCAGCGCGACGCTCGGCATGACGCAGCTCGTCCCGAAACTGCGCGAACTGGAAAAACTCGGCGGCTCCGGCGCGTTGACAGGCGCGGCGGAAATTTGCGAGAGTGCGGAACGTGAATACGCCCGCATCCAGGAATTCTTGAAGCTGAACCCGGAGCTGTCGCCCGTGTTCAGGAATTTCAAACCGGCATGAAAAATATTTTAATCATCGAAGACGACCAGATCGTGGCCAATGTCTATCGCAACAAGCTCGCGGTGGACGGTTACAAAGTCGAGGTGGCGGGCGACGGTGAATCCGGGCTGCGGATCATGCGCACGTTCCAGCCGCAGATCATCATCCTCGACCTGATGCTGCCGACGATGTCCGGCGTGGATGTCATCAAGCAGATCCGCAGCGAACCGGATTTCGCCAAAGTTCCCATCATTGTTTTTTCCAACACCTACCTGACGAACCTGATCCAGGATGCGTGGCGGGCGGGCGCGAACAAATGCCTTTCCAAGGCAAGCTGCACGCCCAAGGACGTCATCGAAGTCGTCCGCCACACCATCGGCGACAGCGGCGCGATGCCGCAGAAGCAGCCGGCCATCTCCGAAATCTTCCACCCGAAATCCGCCGAAACCGAACCCAAAAGCGACGCGGCGTTCCAGGCCGACCTGCGGAAAACTTTTATTGACAACCTGCCGGCCACGCTGCTTTCAATGCGCAGCGGAATGCAGGCGCTCGTCAAGTCGGACAATGAAATGCTCCGGCTCAAGCAGGTGTTTGAACTTTACCGCCAGGTTCACGCGCTGAACGGCAACGCCGGCATCGCCGGCCTTGTGCAGATCGCCCACATGTCCTCCGCGTTCGAGGCGCTGCTCAAGGAGATTTACGAGAAGCCAAAAAACATCAACGTCTCCAGCATCCGCACCATCGCGGCGGCGGTGGATTTTCTCGGCGTGCTTTTTGAACGGGGCACGCTGCCGGAAAAACAGGAGATTCCCGCCTCCAAAATTCTCGTCGTGGACGACGAGGCCATTTCCCGCCGCGCCATTGTCTATGCGCTGGAAAAGGCCCAGCTTAAATCCGTCAACGTGGACGATCCGATGCAGGCCTTGAAACTGCTGGGCGAAAATGAATTTGATCTCGTCTTCCTCGACGTGGACATGCCGGGCATGACCGGCTTCGAGCTTTGCGCCAAACTTCGAGCCTTGCCCCAGCACAAAAAAACGCCCGTTGTTTTTGTCACCAGCCTCAACGATTTCGACAACCGCACCAGTTCCACCATGGCCGGCGGCAACGATTTCATCGGCAAACCATTTCTGTTCATCGAACTCACCGTCAAGGCGCTCATCCACGTCATGCGCGCCAAAATTCCTGCCAGAACTGCGGCCAATTAATTCGGGAACATTTTTATCGTCGCGGGGTCTAATAGGCATGAAGAAAAAATTGAAATGGGTTTTCGGCGCGCTCATCGTCGTGTTTGCATTGCTTCAGTTCACCAATCCCGCCCGCACCAATCCGCCGGTGGTCAACGACCTCGCCGCCACCAATCCGCCGCCACCGGAAATCACCACGCTGCTGCGCGCCGCCTGTTACGACTGCCATTCTCACGAAACCATCTGGCCGTGGTATGCGCACGTCGCGCCCGCCTCGTGGCTGGTTGTCAGCGATGTGAACGCAGGCCGCGAACACCTTGATTTTTCCGACTGGCCGACCGACCTCGCCGACATCGCCAAAAAACTGGACCGCATCAACGAGGAGCTAGGCTATCGCGAAATGCCGCCAAAACAATACACGCTGATGCACCCAGCGGCGCGGCTCACCGAAGCCCAGCGCAAACTGCTCATGGACTGGAGCGATTCAGCAGCGGCTAAATTGCGCGACGAAAGACAAACCAACTGACCTGCCATTCTCCCTCTCCCATCGGATGGGAGAGGGCCGGGGTGAGGGTTTTTATCAGCAACATTTCCAATACATGCTCCACAGCCAATTCATTCCCGCCGCCGAAAAAAATTCCCGCCCCCTCATGGTCATGCTCCACGGCCTCGGCGACAGCATTGACGGCTACCGCTGGATGCCGGAGGCGATGAACCTGCCGTGGCTGAATTTTCTCCTCGTCAACGCGCCCGACGAATACTTCGGCGGTTATTCGTGGTTCAACATTGAAGACCAGATGCCCGGCGTTCATCGCAGCCGCAAAATGCTTTTTGACCTGTTCGACGATTTGCGCGCGAAAAATTTTCCGGCGGAACAGATCACGCTCGGCGGATTTTCGCAGGGCTGCCTGATGGCGATTGACGTTGGCTTGCGTTACCCGCACAAACTCGCCGGACTGGTCGGCATCAGCGGCTGGGTTTTTGAACTGGAAAAACTGTTGTCGGAAGTTCCGCCCGTCGCCCGGCAGCAGCGTCTGCTTTCCACGCACGGCCCGTTCGACACCTTGGTTCCCATCGTCAAAGTGCGTGAACAAATCAAGACGCTCAAGGCCGCCGGCTTCAACGCCGGATGGCGCGAATTTCCCAAGGCACACACGATCCACGGCGAGGAGGAACTCTCCGTCATCCGCGAATTTGTGCGCGCCGGTTATCCTGTTGTGGGGAAATAACCGGCGCGCGGCGGGCCGCGCCGACGCGTGGGCTTGGGAAGATCACGCCTTCAACTGGCGGTTCGTGCCGGCAAACAGGATTTGTTCCGGGCGCGTTTCCGCTTGGGCCTGCCAGTCCATCGCGTTCGCCACGGCCTCGCGCATTTTGGTGAACCACCATTTTCCCCGCGCCACGCGCTGCTCACGCCGCCGGCCAAAAATGCGGGCTTGCGTTCCGTTGAATCCGAGTTCGAGTTGTTCGTTGGTTGTCATAATTTTGTTTCAATTACGACCACAGTTTCGCAGACGAGGTAGGACAAATGCCGTCCTAGCTGAAAATTATCCAAAAAAGTTTTTAGAAGCAGTTTTGAAGAAAAAGGACAAAAGTTTGGCGGCGATTAACGCAACTCGATCACATCGCCGATCTCCAGCGGAATGTCCGTGCCGTTCAGCAAACTGTTTGCGTCGAGCGTCTCGCTTTTGCCCCCGCGCGTGATGAGGATCTGTTTCGGCTCGCCCGGGCCGATGTAATTCGCCGTCGCGACGGCCTGTGCCAGTGTCAATCCTGCAACCCACGGAACCTGCGAATTCTGCACCTGACCGAGAACAGTTACGCTTGGTGTTTGCATCGCCGCCTGTGCCTGCTGCTGCCGCAACGCCGCGTTTTGTCCTGCCAGAAAGGCGTTCTGCGCCTCCAGCCGCGACTTCGCCTTCGTCATGCAACCGCACATGGCAAGGGCGACAAATAATATGGCCAAGGTGAATTTCATCCAACTATCCAAGAATCCAACACCGCCGGGCGGAAAAATGTTTCGCACAAACATCATTATTTCGGCGGTTGCACGGAATTTTTCCAGTCCGTCACGGCGGCTTTGATCTCCGCCGCGCAGTTCGCGCGCGGCTTCACAAAGCGTGGCGTGAACCACGGAAACGCGCCGACCAAATCGTGCGTCACCAAAATCTGCCCGTCGCAATCCGGCCCGCTGCCGATGCCAATCGTCGGAATGGAAATGCTTTCTGAAATTTCCTTCGCCACGGGCGGCGTCACCAGTTCCAGCACGATGGCAAACGCGCCGGCGTCCGCCAGAACTTTGGCGTCGGCGATCAGCTTCTGATGCTCCGTTTCCTTTTTGCCTTTGATGTGGTAGCCGCCTTCCTCCAAAACGTGCTGCGGCAACATTCCAAGATGACCGCAGAACGGAATGCCGTTTCTCAAAATCGCTTTGACCTGCGGCAGAATTTCCTGTCCGCCTTCAGCCTTCACAAATTCCGCGCCCGCCGCGATCAGTCTCTTTGCATTTTCAACGGCGCTTTCGGGAGTTTCATAACTCTTGAACGGCAAATCCGCGCCGAGCAGGGCGTTTGGATTCCCGCGGGCGACGGCGCGGACGTGATGTTCCATTTCCGCCATCGTCACATGAGTCGTGTCGGGATAACCGAGCACCACCATGCCGAGCGAATCGCCGACCAGCAGCAGCGGCACGCCCGTTTCATCCAGCAATTTCGCCATCGGAAAATCATACGCCGTGAGCGCGGCGATCTTCTCGCCGCGACCTTTCATCGCGCCGATAGTTTCAACTGTAACTTTGAAATTCATTTTAGAGCCACAGATGAACACAGTCTGTAAACTCGGATCAGATTTCAATAAACTAGCGAAAACCATTGATATTACAATGCAAATTCGCTCTAACTCGCCACTGTTTCAGCTAACTTTTCGGTGCTTTAACTGACACTTTCACTGACAGTGTGCGGCTGGACCGTTGCCAGTCCAGCCGCAAATTTGAACGGCTTCAATCTTCATCCGGCATCATTACCGTGATCGCGGGTTGCGGGTCGTCCATGTCG
>DATCBW010000074.1:0-21384 GCA_036511615.1 Verrucomicrobiia bacterium
ATGAGGGTAACAAATCAAAAGCAGAAATTGCGAAAGCAGCCCGGTGAAATAGCCAGTCAAGGACTTCACGGGCCTCGGCCTGTGAAGTAATTGGGGCCACTTCACGGGCCGAGGCAGATTTCACGGGCCAAGGACGACGGAGGGCGGAGGACGGATGGCATCAACATCAAATTAGAAACAAGGAAAGCGAAAAGCACCAAACTAAATTAGAAATATAGAAAGCAGCCATATTAAAACAGAAATGAGGAAAGCAGAAAGTTGAAATTAATTTCTGTTTTCTACTTTCTATTGTCTGCTTTGTCCTTTGTATTGTTGATCATTGTATTCATTATCGCCATGAGTTCATTGGCTTCTTTTTCCATGGCCAGCGTGTCCGCCGGGGTAATCCCGCATTCCTCGCGGAGCAATTCCAGCCACAACTGCGATTCGTCGGCTTCCTGAAGCGCCCCGCCGAGTTTGGAAACAAACTCTCGGCAGAACGCGCCCGCGAGGCCTCCCGGGTGTGCGCGGCCACCGAAGTTCCTGACCGCAGCAGTTGTTTGCCGAGGACCCGGACTTCTTCGCGCGTCTTGGGCAACTTGATATACAACCGGATCATGGCGGCAGCAAACCGCTTCGTCCGGTCTCGAAACTCTTTTGAGAGACGCCCTTGATTCATTTCTGGTTTCTACTTTCTCAATTTCTGCTTTCAAGTGTTGCGTGAACCTCCTCACGTCGGCTGCCACGATCACTTAACACCCCCGAAGCTGGATTATCTTCCCCAGTGACAGGGTCAAAGAAAGTGCGGTGCCACAATTCCAAAACTAGCAGGCAAAAAACTTCCTTGGCGAACCGGCCGTCGCGGGCATTCGCCTCCAGCAAGCGGCTGACTTCCGCTTTTTGAAAATACCCGCGCGCCAAACAGCGGTCCGAAAGCAGCACGTCCTCAACTTTCTTTTTCAATTCGCCGCGCAGCCACGATTCGTAAGGCACGGGAAAGCCGGCTTTTTTCCGCTTGAGAATTTCCGCTGGCAGGGATTTGGCAAACGTGGCTTTCAAAATCCGCTTGGTCTCCCGTCCGCGCACCTTGAAATCCGGCGGCAGCGAGGCCGCGAATTCCAGCACGACGTGGTCGAGCAGCGGCACGCGCAGTTCGAGCGAATTCGCCATCGTGATTTTGTCCGCCTTGACGAGCAGGTCGTCCGGCAACCATGTCTTCGAGTCCACATACAACATCTGGTTCAGCAGCGGCTCTCCGTTCAACTTCGCCGTCAGATTGCTGACAAATCCTACAGCCGAGACCGTCGCCGTGCGCGTCAAAAATTCGGGCGTGAAAAAACGCTCCGCATTCCAGTTGAAAAAACTTGTCGGCCCGGAAGTCCGGCTGAAGTATTGTGTCGCCAGCGGGCGGCCCAGGGCACTGCCGTAGCGCCGCAATTTTTCGTGATCGAAGATTTTCCCGGCGAACGCCGCCGCCGCACCCGCCGTCCGCGCCAGCGGGCCAAGGGCGACGCGGATTCGATCCAGCCGCATCATGTTCGGGTAATTTGGATAACCGGCAAACGCCTCGTCGCCGCCTTCGCCGGACAACAAAACTTTCACATGATTTCGCGCGAGCTTGGAAACATAATGCAAGGCCACCGCCGGCGGCTCGCAGACCGGTTCTTCCATGTGCCAGACATAGGACGGCAGGAAATTCCAGAAATCATCCGCTGAAATGCTGGTCTCGAAATGTTCGGTGCCGAATCTTTTGGCGGACAGCCGCGCAAAGGGCCGTTCGTCCACCACCTGGTCGCCGTCAAAGCCGACGGTGAAAGTTTTTATTTTTTTGTCCGTGGCGTGGACGGCAAAATTCAAAATGGCGGAGGAATCCACGCCGCCGCTGGACAAAATTCCCACCGGCACATCCGCAATCATGTGGTCGCGCACCGTCGTGGCAAGCAAGCCGTGAAGTTCTTCCGTCGCCTCATCGAACGACATCTGCCAGCGCTGCTTTGTGAACCGCAAATCCCAGTATTGCTGCTGCGTCACCCTGCCCTGCTCTACGGTTAGATAATGTCCCGGCAGCAGCTTATGAATGTTTTTGAAAAGTGTTTCGGTTCCGGGCAGATAATGGAACGCGAGGAATTGCCGGATGCCGGGCAGGTTGATCTCGCGCGGCACGGCGGCATCGGCAATGATGGCCTTCAGTTCGGAGGCAAAATAAAACGCCTGGCCGGTCGTGCAAAAATAAAGCGGCTTGATGCCCACCCGGTCGCGCGCCACAAACAGCCGCCGCCGTTTCGCATCCCAGATGGCAAAAGCAAACATGCCGCGCAATTCCTTCACGCAGTCCGGCCCGAACTCCTCATACGCATGGATGATGACTTCCGTGTCCGATTGCGAGCGGAAGACATGGCCTTTGGCCTGAAGCCGTTCGCGCAAGGCGGCAAAATTGTAAATCTCACCATTGAAAACAATCCAGACGGTTTCGTCTTCATTCGTCATCGGCTGCGCGCCGGTGTTCAGGTCAATGATGGACAAACGGACGTGTCCCAATCCGACGTTGCCGTCCAGATGAATTCCCTGAGCATCCGGCCCGCGATGCGCGATGGGGCGCAGCATGGCCTGGATTTGCGGGCGTTCCACCCGCGCCACCGGATCAAGCAATAATTTTCCAGCTATGCCGCACATGATTTAAAGCTTGGATTGGAATCCTACTTGTCCGCCCAAATGCTGGGCCGGAGCAGCAGCCGGCGCAACTGTTGCCGGCGCAAATAGCGGATGACTTCCGGTTCCTGAACGCGGGGGATCCGCGAGAGATAGCCGGTGACGTAGCCATACCAGAGACCGGCGGCCACCACGCCGTAAGGCCGTTCGAACAGGCGCCGCGCGCATTTGCAGAACATGAACAGGGGATGATAGCCGACGATGTAATTGGCCCGGCCATTCTTGACCCAGTTTTTCCAAACTCCGTCGGCGTTGCCGGTGTAGCGGTGATGGAGCAATTTCAATTCGGGAAAACTGCAGGTTTTCCAGCCGAGCATGTTGGCCTTCACCTCATCCAAGGTGTCCCAGCCGGGTGCCTGGAGCAGTCCGCCAACGGCCTGCCAGCATGACCGCCGGTAAATTTTGGTCGCGCCCCGGACATGGAACGGCGGGTCGCCCTGGGACTCCTCCACCAGAATGCCATTCACCTCGCCACAGATCGTGCCACCGCCGATTCCCAGTTTGGGATCGGCGTCAAAGCGGGCCAGGCACGCGGCAAAAAAATCCGGCGCGAAGGAAAGATCGCCGTCCAATTTCACCAAGTAATGCCACGGTTCATCACCCAGCAAATGGAACCCGTCGTAAAACGCTTCAATCACGCCGCCACCCTGCTGGCGAAAGCCCCGGTCAAAACGATGGACGGCTTGAATCCAAGAATGTTGTCTGGCCGCTTCTTCAATGATCTGCCGGGTATTGTCCGTGGAACCATCATTGACGACGATCCATTTTTGCGGCGGCAATGTCTGGGCAACCACTGAATCAATGGTCTTTTGAAGATGCGGGCCTTCATTGCGCGCCGGCGTAATGATGACGTAGTTCATTCAAAAAAGCTGAAACGTTTGCAAGCGGAGGGCGGAAAACGGGAGCGAACAGGTCAAGGATTAATCCGCTGCGGAAATCCGCTCACGACCCGGCAGGGCGTGGACGGGCTTCGGCTTGGGGGCAATCACCGCTCTGATGCCTTTAACGCTGCATTGCAACGGAGCCAGCCAGTCATAATCGCCGTCAAGTTTCGCGGCGAGCAGCGGCAGGTCGTCATCCTGATTCACCGGCAGACGTTTGATTTGCAAGCCATCATCGCCCAAATGATGCCGGCCAATCTGCGTGGTCACACAAGCATCATGGCCGTTGGATTTCAGCAAATCCTTGAACCGGACCACAAAATCCCGATTGGCTTGCGGAAACGCATAGGGATAGGCGAATTTCGGGCAGGGAACACCCAGACGATTTTCGATTTCGGCTTTGGCATCGCGGATTTCGGATTCAACCCTGGCCCACGGAAGTTCCACCAGCTTGGGGTGATTGACAGTGTGGGAGCCGAATTCCATGCCGGCGCGGTGCAGTTCCAGGACTTCGGCCCAGGTCAGGCATTCGCGGTTGTCACCCGTTGAGGGTTGAGGGTTGAGGGTTGAGGGAGGCACCTCACTCCGGCCGCCCAAGTTAGTTCTGCCCCCGCAGCCCGCATCCGGTTCCGCCCCAGCGGAACCACCTTCTCCCGCTCCCGCGAGCGAAGGAACTGCTCCCCGGCGCGGAGAGGGAGTGAAGCAGCGGCGTGTGTCGCCGATAAAAGAGGTGGGCAGATACATGGTGGCGGTGAAACCAAATTCCCGCAGGATGGGCCAGGCGGCGGTGTAAAAGTCGCGAAAGCCGTCGTCAAACGTGAGGACCACGGGCTTGATATTTCCGATTTCCGATTTCCGATTTCCGATTTGAGGCAGTGAAGGGCGAAGTGGGGAGAGTGACACCTCACCCCGGCCCTCTCCCCGGGGCGGAGAGGGAGAGGAATCATTCAGCCAGGCGAGGCCGTCGCTCAAGGTGACGCCCCGACAGCCACGGTCCTTCAACCATTGCATCTGTTCCCGAAATCGTCCGGGGCTGGTGCTGACGCGAAAATAGGGGCCAACGCCGGATTCTGGATCGTCGGAAATGCTGTGATACATCAGGAGGGGCAATGACGCGAGGCGCGAGGCGCGAGGCGTGAGGCGACGAAGCGGCCGGATCAAATTCAAGGTGATGAAACGATCGGGGCGCATAAAAACAAAAGCTGAAATTTTGAAAGCTGAAAACTGAATTTTATTTCCACTTTCTGATTTCTACTTTCTACTTTCCAATTTTATTACGGAACCTCGTCACCCCGGCTGCCACCCGCTGACGAACCGCAACCGTCTCGTTTTCGCCAGCAACGTCAACCGACCGCCCATTCCGGATGCTGTCATCGGGCGCGACCACGGGCTGGCTTCCGCCTGGTTGGAAGGGCCGGTTTTCGATCAGCGAATCCACCAGTTCCAAATAATCGTTCTTGCGGACATTCCAACTGTTTTGCGCGGCATAGTCCAGCGCGCCGGCAATCATGCGCTGGCGGAGCGGGTCATCCGAAAGCATTTCGAGCAGGGCGTCGGCGAGGGCGCCGGCATTGCCGGATTCAAAAAAACGCACGATGGAATCATTGAAATAAAAGCGGTCTATCTTGGTGCTGGAAACCACGACCGGCACGCCCAGGGACATGAATTCCATGATCTTGGTGCTGTAAGCCTCGTTGCCAAAGGAATCCGCGCGCTTCGGCACCACGCCAAGATCGGCATTCGCCATTACTTCCGCAATCTGTTCCACCGGCAGAGGATCAAAAAAACGGACCGTTTCCGTCAGACCCAGATTGCGCGTCAACTCCACCAGTTCATCTTTCATGTTTCCAGCGCCGTAGATATGAAACTCGGCGGCGGGAATTTTCTCCCCGACTTTGGCCATGGCACGGATGGCGATATCCAGACCCTGGTGCCATTGCAATCCGCCCGGGAACAGGATGACCGGCGAGCCGGGCCGCCGGACCGGCTCGCGCCGGTAAAAAATCCGCTGGTTGACGTTGTTGATGAACACGGAACATTTCGCCTCCGGCACCGAACGCGCGACGAACATTTTATGCCACAGATGATTGGAGATGATGACATGATCGGCGAAGCGCGCCGAAATCCGTTCCACCTTTTTGAGCGCTTTCACTCCTAAAGAATGCGGCTTCAGCTTGAACTTGCTGGCGTAAAACTCCGGGACCACGTCATGAACATCGAGAATGATCTTCGCGCCGGTCAGCTTGGGCAGCCAGGCCGAAAAGACGAGAAAGTCGGGGATGTTGTGAACATGAATCAAATCATAGCGCTGGCGGAGATGCTGGCGGGTCAGGTAAACGCACGCCCGCAGCCAGAATCTTAACAATGGCCAAAGATGCCCGCTCCTGGTTTTTTCATTCTTGCCGTAACGCTCATGAATGCGATGCACCCGCACCCGGCCGATGGCCTCAACCGCCGGCAAACGCGAATCCCATTTGATGCTCAAAACATCCACGGTGTCGCCGCGCCCGGTCAAGGCTTCCGCATAACGGATGACGCGATTGTCCGTCCGGTAGTCGGAATACGAAATCATGCCGACCCGGCGCGGGGGGACGCGCGGCCGGGGTGGCCGGATTGCCGCAACGTATTCCGCCATTTCACGCGGGAGCGGCTGCCAAAAAAGGCCGGCGTAACGGGAACGGACATATTCCAGAAATTCCCGGTAATAAGCACAGGGAAATTCCTGGCTGGTCGAATTGTTCGCTGCGTCAAAAGCAAGGAAATCCGGATGCACGTTGAGGAGCGCCATGCCGCCATGGCCGGCGATCCAGTCCAGCTTCCGTTTCCAAATCTCGGGCGAAGATTCCTTGAGCACCAGAAACAAAGTGGAGTCCTGTGGCAGCGTGTAAGGCAGCTCCACATAACCGCCCGCATCCGGGCGCGGCATCCAGAACGGAAAAATGGTGCCCACTCCGTCCGGCTGCGGTTCAAACGGATCGGCGTCGAAGGTCGAGGCGTCATAGCTGACCTGGAGATCCTGCAGCCATTCCAGATTGTGGAGCATGAAGCCGGAACGAAAACCCACCGCTCCCCACTCTTTTAGGTAGTGGTTAATCCGTCGGGCCTTTTCGGAAAAGCATTTCCGGGATTGATATAGTTTGCCGTCGTGATGCAGGTCATGCACGCCGACTTCGAAGCCATTTTGCGTCAGTTCTTCCCGGAGTTCGCGCGCAACCGCATAATCACCCTCGGGCACAAAATTGAACGAGGAGCGAAAACCCAGTTCGCGCTCAAGCTGCATGAGCCGGCGGCATTTTTCGAGTCCGACGGAGCCTTCCACATCGTGGGTGAGGACCAGCGCGAATTTTTTTCCGTCCGGCCAGCCCGGCCAGCCGTCCGGCATCTTTCCGGCGGCCTCGTTGATCGGCCATGTTTGGGCGTGGAGCCGGCGTTGCCGGCGGGCCAGCAGCCGGCGCGCCTCCATCCGCAACCGCCAGGGAAGATACGGCTTGAAACGGTAATAGATGCGGTTGCTGATCATTCAAGGTCAGGCAAAAGTCGCCGGTCGAACTGGTGGCGATTATACGTCCGAAAGAAAATCCCGGTGCAGCCGGGACGGGATGTATTGCCGCGTCTTGTTCAACACGACGGTCACGCTGGCCTTCGACTGTGCCAGCAGCGCGTTCGCCTGCTGGACGACCTGCTGGTCGGTTTTTTCCGATTCGATGACGAGCATCACCGTGTCCATGAAACCCGCCAGGCGCGAGGTCACGCTCGTCGGACTGACCGGCGGCATGTCAAAAATGATGTAGTCGTAGTCGCTCGCCTTGAGCTTCGGAACGAGCGAGGCGAACCGTTTGGGCAGCGCACGCGGGAGCCGGTCGCTGATGATGTCCTCGATGACGACGTAAAGATTTTCCTGCACGAGCGCGTTGTTGCGTTTTTCACTTTCGAGCGCGTCGTCGAGCTTGCAACTGGGTTTGCCGCGGAAAAACTGCTGCGCCGCGCCGTTCTCCAGGTTCATGTCCACCAGCAGCACGCGGCCGTCGCCGGTTTCCGAAAGCGAAGACGCCAGTCCTGATGCAATCGTGCTGACGCCGGCGCCCTTGTGCGTGCTGGTCACCGCCACGAGCTTGGGCTTGCGCGTCAAATTGATGGACTCGAAATAAACCACCAGCCGGTCGCGCAGCGCGTCGTAGTATGAATCGAACCGCCGGTTGACCTCCCACGCCATGACTTCAAGTTTGCCGTCCTTGGCCGGCACCGCCACGCCGTTTTCAGCGGACGCGCCGTTTTTGTATTTCAACTGCTTGCGGGCGGCGGAAGCCAGTCCCCGGCGGCTGTGCTGGTTCAAATCCGGGATGGACAGAAAGAACGGGATTTTCAATTTTGTCTGGACATCAATCGGCCGCTTGATTGAACGATCCAGATAAAATTCAACCAGAAACGCCCACGCCAGCCCCAGAATCAGTCCGCTAAACATCATTCCATAAAAGACCTTGTAAAATTTTGAAAAGTCCTTGGATGGAGGCGTGGGCGACATGATTTGGGGAATGTTGGAATTTCTTCCCGGCCCCAGCGACTGCTTGATGTTTTCCTCTTCCTGCGTATTGGCATACTGGGTGTAGTTGTCCTCCAGGATTTTTCTTTTCCGCTCCAGATCGGCAATCTTGGTTTCCACGTCGCCGAGCTTGACTGCTTCCGCTTGAATCTGGGCCAGTTGTCCTTGCAGGGTTTTTATGCGGGCCGGCAAAGAGGCCACATCAATTGCGCTGGTTGTGTAACCGGCGGAGGAATCATCGGTGGAAGTTGAATTTGGCATGGAAAAACCCATGGCAGCCAGCGAAGGATATTTTGCTTCCAGGCCGGTCTTTATTTTGATGGGATCAGTCATCTGGTCGCGCACGTCCTTGACCAGCCGGTTTTCCTCCGTGTATCCCAGTTGATACAAATAATTATTTTCTTTCTTCCGAAGATAATTCAAGGTAGCGCAGGCTGTTTTATATTTGTCCAATTGATCCGGCGGCACCGGCTGTTCAGTTGCGAAGCTGTTGGTGTCTGCGGCTGTCAACGTGTTGAAACTGACCTCACGCGCCGACAAATCGGCCTCCGCCTTTAATATTTGCACGCGAATGGATGACATCTCATCCGAGTAAAACCTGTCCGCATCCGCCACGTCAATGATGTTCACGCTGGCCTTGGCCATGCGCAGTTCTTCATCTGTCTGGCTGATTTGCTGGCGCAACGAGGCCGTCTGTTCCATCAGCGAATCAGTCGAGATGTCAATCGCCCGATGCACCTGATCGGATTTGTCCTGATAAGCGACAACGATGGCCTCCAACACCCGCCCGACAACGGTCGGATCGGGATTTTGATAAGTGAGTTGGAGGACACTGCCGTCAATGGTCACCTTGAAATTATTTTGAATCGTGGATGCGGCGACAATTGGATCATTGCCCCCGCCCAGTTTCGCCAGAATTTTGTCCGGCCCGACGTTGGTGGCGACTTCCTCAAAAAGATCAAGGTTCAGAAGACTCACTTCAGCCTTAATGATGTTCTCGTTCTGATTAAATGCAATCACCTGCGAATTGTTGTCCGTTGGGTTCACCGGACTGGTGTTCACAACATATCGGATCAAAATCTCCGCCTGCGATTGGAATGGTGGCTGGGCCTTGAAATAGAACGCCGCCGCCGCCGCCAATCCCAGCACCGTCAGGATGGCAATCTTCCACTTATGGCGGAACACCACAAAATAAATGTCCGCCAAACTCAAGCTGGACGGCTGTTCGATGTTTCGAGCATTATTCATTTAAATTCATATTAAAACGGTTCACCGGCAATAAATCAGCAAAAATCACGCCCAATGTCGGTATAGCAATCCGCCTGCCGCCCGCGACATAAAAACCGGCATGGTGCGGAAAACCACGTTATGCCAGCCGGAAACGCCGTCGCCTTCCGTCACAAACCGGTTCAGTCGCAAATCATGCCTGAAATACTCAATTTTGTCCTCCTGCGATCCCAGATGCAATTTGAACCGGCGCAGCCCCTCGTTCGCCAGCGACGTTTTTCCCAGATTCAAAGTCTTCACCCTATTGCGCGCCAGCCATTTCACCGCCTCCCACATCATCAGATTGCTGCCGCGCAAATGCTGCTGTGCAAAATCCGACGCGCCGTATTTGTAAATCGCACGCCCGCCCAGAAAAAAATAGACCGCTGCCGCAATTTTTTTGCCGGCGTGGCCCGCCAGCGCGATCACGCCCTGATTCTGCGACAAAATATGCCGGTGAATGTTCATAAAAAAACTGAACGGCTGCGGCGGCAATCCGTGTCGTTTGCGCGTCAGGCATTGCAGCGAATAAAATACCTTCACCGCGTTGAGGCTCTGTGAAATCTCCACCGTCACGCCGTCTTTTTCCGCCTTGCGCACCGCGCGGCGCGCGGAACCGTCCATTTTTTCAAACAGCACATTTTCGCCGCCGGACAAATCCAGGTTGTGGCCGTAAAACGAGACTGATGCCGGAACGGCTTCCCCAAACATCTGTCGTCCGCCACGGCACTCGATGTATTTCCAGCCGCGCGATTTCCCAAACGCCATGGCGGCCTCAAAAATTTTCCCGAACGCAGCCTGGTCCGCACCCAGCGGCGCGCATCCGTCCGTAAATGGCAGCGCGATTCCGCGCCGTCCCGTCAGCCAGCTGTCCACTTCCATCAATGGCAGCACCGTTTCCGGCGCGTCCATGTTGCCCGTGCAAAAATAGTGCGGCACAAAACCGTAGGTGTCCGCCAGCACCTTCGCCCAGGCCGTGCCGTGGAAAAATAAAAAATCGGAACGGCTGGCCAGCAACGCGTCCCAACTGGGATATTCGAGCGGATTGATCCGCCGCGCCGCGCCCGGCGCAAATTTTTCCGTGACCACAAATTTATTTGGGCGGCTCCAGTCAGTCTCCCGGCGGACGCGGTTTTACAATCCGGGCGGGATTGCCGGCGACGGTCGCGCCAGCGGGCACGTCTTTCGTCACCACGCTGCCCGCGCCGATCATCGCGTTTTCGCCGATGGTGATTCCGCAAAGCAGAACCGCGCCGGAACCGATGGACGCGCCGCGTTTCACCAGCGTCCGGATGCAAACCCAGTCGGCCTCGGTCTGCAATTTTCCGCCGGCGGTCGCGCGCGGATAACGGTCGTTGGTGAAAACGACGTTGTGCCCGACAAAAACCTCGTCTTCCAAAGTGACGCCTTCACAGATGAAAGTGTGGCTGGAAATCTTGCACCGGCGTCCAATTTTCGAGCCTTTTTGGATTTCAACGAACGTGCCGATTTTAGCGTCGTCACCAATTTCACAGCCGTAAAGATTCGTGAACCCAAAAATGCGGACGTTTTTCCCCAGCTTCACATCCGGGGCGATCCGCTGGATTGGTTCGTTGGACGAACTCATGAAGGTGGATCAATGCCCGTTTCCGTTCAGGACAAATTTGATTTCCGGCTTGCCGTTGCCGCGCGCCGGACGGTTTTTGCCGCCAAAACGGGCGGCCAAAATTTTCGGGTTTAGGACCGGCAAAGTCCGGCTGATTTCCGCGGCTTCCTGGACGTGGGTTTTTTGCAACCGCGAAAACAAGACGGGCGCGCCACCGTTGCGCAATGATTCGGAGGACGCTTCCAAAATCCGAACCAGTTCCGTGCCGCGCTCGCCGCAAGTCACCGGCGTCGCGCCGTGTTTGATGCAGTCAAGGAAATGCTGGCATTCGGTCTTCAACGGCTCCTCCTGTTTGATGTAGGGCGCATACATGTCGCCGTAATGGTAGGCGTATTGGAATTCGCCGAATGTGTCGTAATGCGGCGGACGTTCCACGCGCATGTCGAAGACGCGGATTTTTTCGAGCGGCGCGAGGTCGTCATAAACGATCATGCGCTTGCTGCCAACAATGGTCATTTCACGCACTTTGCGCGGGTCAAGCCAGCTGCTTTGAATCGTGGCGGAACGCTGGCGCGAGAAGGTCAGGCACATGGTCGTCACGTCCTCAATGCCCGGGGTGATGTGCGCGCTGCCGCGACAGTTCACGGAGTCAGGCGTCTCGCCCATGATGGACAAAATGATGGAAAGGTCGTGCGGTGCCAGGTCCCAGGCGACGTTAATGTCTTTCTGGAACAGGCCGAGATTGAGACGGCGCGCGGAAATGTAACGAATCTCGCCGATGTCGCCCTTGTCAATGATCTCCTTGATTTTCCGGACGACGGGCGAATACAAGAACGTGTGGCCGGTCATCAAGACGAGTCCCTTTTTTTTCGCGATTGCCACCAGCTCCTCGCATTGCTCGACCGAGGAGGCCATGGGCTTCTCAATGAACGTGTGCTTGCCGGCAAGCAGCGCGGCCTTGGCCAGCGGGAAATGGGTTTTGACGTTGGTGGCGATGACGACGGCGTCCAGACTGATGCCGTTGAGCATGTGCTTGTAGTCCGTGACGCTCGTAACTTCGGGGTAAAGCGACTTGAGATGCTTGAGGCGTCCCAGGCTGAGATCGCACATCATCTTGAGGTTGCAGTCGGACAATCCCCGGAAATTGCGGATCAGATTCGGTCCCCAGTATCCGCACCCGGCCACGCCGACTTTAATTTTCTTTGACATAAGTTTGGGCTGTCTGATTTGGTTTTGTTTCTTCTGACTACCGCAGCAACAAAAATGCCACTTTTGAAAAATCAGTGGTTCGTTGCCCGCACTGACATGGCGCGGGCCGCATCCACTCCGGCCTGTGACTTTCTTTTTTGGCGCATATCCCGCATTTGCCCCAGCAAAGCAGGAATGGTCTTAAAAATTATTTTCAAGTCCAGCCACAAATTTTTCTTTCGCGCATATTCAATGTCCAACTGCATCATCCTGGTGAAAGTTGTCCTGTTTTTGCCGCAGACCTGCCACAAACCCGTCAGTCCGGGAACCGCATCAAACCGTTCCTTTTGCCAGGGCAGATATTTGCCGGCCTCGTAAGGCAGGCACGGCCGGGGGCCGACCAGGCTCATTTCGCCCTTGAGAACATTGATCAGTTGCGGCAGTTCGTCCAGCCCGGAAGACCGCAGCAACTTGCCGAACGGGATGATGCGCGAATCGCCGTTCGCATCCATTTTTGTCATCGGCACGTCAGAATCCATGAGCTGTTGCAAGTGACCTTGGTGCGAGACGGTTTCCGCGCCGCAATACATGGTGCGAAACTTGAGGCACATGAACCGTTTTTCCCGAAATCCGACGCGTTCCTGCTGGAACAACAAAGGCCCTTCTGAAGATCGGCGGATGACGATCAGGATGAGCACTGACAATGGCAGAAGCACCGGCAGCGTCAGCAGGATTAACGCGACATCCAGCGCACGCTTCCAACCGGGAATCCCCGTGTTTTCGTTGGTGTTCATCATTTATGCAAGGCTCCGCACTTGTTCGTTTGAACCCGTTTCAAGACGAACTTGTCCTCTCCGCTGCTGGCGGAGAACCGTCCACATTGTTTCGACCGCAATTTCAAGCAGTCAACGTCTCCCGGCGGGTTGACGCCGCCAAAACCGGTGCCAAGTCCGCCAATGAATTCTTATTCAACATCACGGCATCCCGCTCAATCTCAACTGTCGTGGGACGCCCCAGTATCTCTAGCAAGATTTGAACCCGTTTCTTGGCCGGAAGGTCTTTTAATACAAAAGCCCCCATTCCGGCAAACGCGCCGCCAGCCACCGTTACAGCATCACCAGGAGCCAGCCGGCTGTCAATCGTCAGCATTTCTTCGGCGGCAAAACAGCCTCGAAGTTCTTCTATGATTTCATCAGGAACAAATGGTATTTTGCCGCCAAAATGCACCAGCCGGCTGACTCCGGTGGTATGCTGGATTTCATTTATCCGCTCCTCAAGGATGCAACGGACGAAAATATAACATGGAAACAACGGCTCGACAACCCGCACTACGCATCGTCGCGTCAGCTTTTCGAGCCGGAGCCGGGGAAAGAACACCTCCACACCCAAATTTTTACGCAAATTCGCCGACGCAATATGCTCATGCTTCGGCTTTGTTCGTGCGCTATACCAAGCTGGAACCATGTTTTGCATTCGATTTCTTAAACAATTGTTTTGCCAACGAGTTTTCCATAACCAGCAACTCCTTGCTTGGTCAAATATCCCAATCGCCCCACTTGAGCATAAACCCATGTCCTTAAATTATACAAAACCAAGAATCTTGTCCATCACGAAATTTTACCGGCGAATTGGACGAAAAACTTGGGGTTCAAAAATAAACAGCCATAAACACGGCGATTTTCAAATAAAAAGAAACCCAGAGGACTACCTGAAGAGAAGAAATTTTTCAACGGAGCTAAACAACTTGCCTGCTACACCCCAACCGTCTCAATTTTAGCGGTGCTGACTTCTATTTAGACACGGCGCACATCCCGCGAAAATTATAAAAATCATCGAACGGACGATTATCTGACTTCTTTTTCACCGGATTTTACACCTAGGTGAAAGCCCGATTCATCTTGATAACCAACTGGAACATTGAGTTTTATGGCTTTCCGCAGCTTGGTGATTACGGCAGCGGCCGAAAATCCAAATGAACCAGCGGGTGCCCAGTGTCTGTTGGCCGGAATTGTATGTTTGTATGTCATGCTTCTTTCATAGCATCGGCAATGCCAACTCAATTGAGACGAAAAGGCTGCTTCGCTTTGTTCCGTCAAGCTTCAGCCGCCCAGCGAGGCCGGATCACCCACGTCGCCTTTATTGAAGTCCACATATTCCTCGGTCAAATCGGCGGCATACATCACTGCGCTCGCCTGGCCGAGATTCAGGTGGATGTGCAGTTCAAATTCCTTCGGCGCGACGGCGGCGCACAATTCCTTGAACGTCGCCGGCGTCGGCTGTCCGCGTTTCAGACTCCATAAAATCTTTTTGCTGTCCGTAGCGGAATAGCCGATGTCAATTTTCTCCTCGACCACCGTCGCAGGCGAATAACCAATCGCGTCTATGATACGGCCCCAGTTCGGATCGCCACCGTGCCAGCTCGTTTTCACCAGCGCGCTGTTCGCCACCGCGCGCGCGGCGGCATCGGCATCCTGAACCGTCTTCGCGCCATTCACGCGCACCGTCACGACGCGGTGAACGCCTTCGCCGTCGCGGACAATTTTCTTTGCAAGTTCGAGGCAAACGTGACTTAAAGCAGTTTCAAAAGTGAGCACTAATTCCAATTGATTTGGTTTCCTTAAGTCCAATTCGCGAGCCTTTTTCGTATCACGCGGCCCCGCCCAAACTAGCGGCCTGTTTGCCGCAAGTCCGTTGGCCAAAACGAGCACAGTGTCATTGGTGCTCATGTCGCCATCCACCGTGATTCTATTAAAAGAATTCGCGACAGCATTTTGCAAACACTGCCGTAAAACTAATGGCGAGATTAGTGCGTCCGTCGTGATGAAGCTGAGCATTGTTGCATGCAATCCGCCATGAGGCAGCGCCGCCGGACGCGCACCCGTCGCACTCATGCCGGGTTGGATCATGCCCGCGCCTTTGCAGATGCCGCCGATGCGGACTTTTTTTCCGCCGAGCAAAAGTTCAATCGCAATCTGTTTTGAGCGAGAATCGCTGGTCATGATGGCTTCCGCCGCCTGATCCGCATTTTCAATTTCGCTGCCGAGCAACGTCGCGGCCTTGATGATGCCCGCGCGAACATTGTCCATCGGCATTGTCACGCCAATGCGCCCGGTCGAGCCGACGAGCGCCGAACTTTTCGGAAAATTTAATGCGCGTTCGGTGAACGAAACCATTTCGCGCGCGTCGGCCATGCCTTGTTTGCCAGTGCAAGCGTTGGCGTTGCCGGAATTCACGACGACGACTTGCGCCGTTCCTTTTTTAACGCGTTCAACGCAGACCTTCACCGGCGCGGCACAGACCTGGTTCGTCGTGAACATTCCGGCGACGGTCGCGGGCGTCTCGGAAACGATGAGCGCAAGGTCACGCTTCTGGCCTTTGTTCGAGCCTTTGCCCGTGCCGAGCTTTTTGATGTCGCAAAACACGCCGCTGGCGCAAAAGCCTTTGGGTGCGACGATGGAACCGGCGATTTCTTTGAACTGCATTTTCATTTTCAAAAATTGAACAACAAAGCAATGAAGGAACAAAGTCTTTCCGCTCTTCGTTGCTTTGTTTCTTGGTTGTTAAATCTTCACCGCCTCAATTTCCAACCGCACCATGCGGACGTGAACCTCTCCATCGGCGTCCGGTGGATTTTTTTCAAGATAGCGCTCCGTGACGGCGGCGATGAATTCCTCGCGCGCATCATCCGGCACGCGCTGGACATAGGGAATCCACGTCGTGCGCAGCCATGCGGCAAAGCCGGTTGCGCCGATGTAAGTCGCGTCCTTTGGCGCGAGCTTGAGCGAATTGATTTTGAAACCGAATTTCGGCAGCCAGTTCTCGTAATCTTCCGGCGCGTAAAAAAAATACGGCTTTGGCATCCTGCGGAAAAATTCGCGCCAGCGGTTCAGCCGCATTTCCGGGCGCAAGGCCGTGAACACGTCGTCCGCGTTGCCTTTGCCGCCGCAGGAAATCGCGAGCCGGCCGCCCGGCTTCAAAACGGCGGACGCGCCTCGCAAAATGGCCTGATGATTGTCCACCCAATGCAGCGCGGCGTTGGAAAAAACGAGGTCGAACTGCCGGTCGAATTTGATTTTGCGCGCGTCCATGACGCGGAATCTCAAATTGGCAAACTCCCTAGTCGTGAAATTTTTCTTGGCGAACTCAATCATCTGCGGCGAGGCGTCCGCGCCCGTGACCGAGCCGCGCGGCAGGGCGCGGGCGATTTCCGCCGTCACCTTGCCGTCGCCGCAGCCGACATCGAGGATATGTTCGTCACCGACGAGCTTAAGTTTGGCGATGAGTTCGCGCGCCCAGGTTTGCTGCACGACGGAGTTCGCGGCGTAATCCGCCGCGTTCCACTTCATTGTTTTTGATGGAGACGAGGTAACGAGACTCATTTTTTAGACAGAGACTCCTTACGTCGTCTCCTACGAATTAAATTCAAACCAAGCCCGCCGTTTCCGCCCAGCCGCACAAAATATTCATGCTTTGCACGGCCTGGCCGCTTGCGCCTTTGACCAGATTATCTTCCGCGCTCATCACGATGAGCCGTCCAGTGCGCGGATCGAGCCGCCAGGCGATTTCAATGACGTTGGTGCCTTCGACATTTTTCGTGTCAGGCAGCGCTTTGCCCTCCAGCAGGCGGACGAACGGTTCATTGGCGTAAGCCTGCGCGTAGCTCGCCGAGATTTTCTCCGCGAGCGCAGTCATTTCTTCCGCCGTGGAAAAATGTTTCTCCGGCGCGAGGTAAAGTGTCGTCAAAATACAGCGATTCACCGGAATCAAATGCGGCGTGAACTGGATCGTCACCTTCGCGCCGGCGGCGAAGGAAAGCTGTTCCTCGATTTCGGACAAATGTCGGTGCTTCGGCACGCCGTAGGGTCGGACGCTTTCATTGCATTCGCAGAAGAGATAATCCGTTTCCACCTTGCGGCCTGCACCGCTGACGCCGCTCAATGAATCGGCGATGATGCCGGCGGACTTGACGAGTCCGGCCTTGAGCAGTGGGATCACCGGCAGCAAAATGCTCGTTGGGTAACAGCCGGGCGAGGCGATGAGCGTCGAAGTTTTGATTTCATCGCGGTAAATTTCCGGCAGGCCATAGACGGATTTTTTCAGGAGTTCCGGCGCGGGATGGTCATGCGCGTAAAATTCCTTGTAGATCTCCGCGCTCTTGAGCCGGAAATCGGCGCTCAAATCAATGACGACGCAGCCGGCTTTCAAAAGTGGCACGGCAAATTCGGCGGCGACGCCATGCGGCAGCGCGAGAAAAACCACGTCGGCCTGCTTTGCCAGAACTTCGGCGTTCGGCTCGACGAAGCGGAGCATTTTGGACTTTGGGTGGCTGGCGAATTTTGGAAAAACCTGCGCCAGCGTCTGCCCGGCATTTTGACGCGAAGTGACGGCCACCAGTTCCGCGTGCGGATGGTGGAGCAGCAGTTTCACCAATTCTTCGCCGGAGTAACCTGACGCGCCGACGATGGCGACTTTTTTCATTTTCATCTCTTAATTAAAATTGAACAACAAAGGAACCAAGGAACAAAGTTTTTTCCGGCTTTGGTTGGTTGTTTCTTTGTTGTTCAAAACAAAAAACCCGCCGGCCTGGGCCAGCGGGTTTGGAAACTTTCCGTTGCGATCAACGCTTTGAGAACTGGAAGCGTTTGCGCGCGCCGGGCTGGCCGTATTTCTTGCGCTCGCGTTCACGCGGGTCGCGCGTGAGAAAGCCCTCCGCTTTCAGCGCGGGCCGCAGGTTGGCGTCGAATTTTAGCAGCGCCCGTGAAATGCCGTGACGGGTCGCCCCGGCCTGGCCGTTCGGGCCGCCGCCAGTGACGTTCACGCGCACGTCGAGCTTGTCCGCCGTGCCGGTGACGGTCAACGGCTGCGACACAGTGGCGCGCAAGGTTTCGAGCGGGAAATAAGTGTCGAACGCGCGGCCGTTGACGGTGATCTTGCCGCCGCCGGGCGCGAGACGCACGCGGGCGATGGCGGTTTTGCGCCGGCCGGTGCCGAGGAATTCGTTGGTGGTTTTCGTGGCCATCTGTCAGTGGATAGTTAAGAGTTGATAGTTGATAGCCGAAAAATCATTTGGCTGGCGCGAGCACGGCGGGCATCTGCGCGCTGTGATCGTGCTTCGGACCTTTGAACACTTTCAATTTGGTGAGCAGGACGCGACCGAGACGATTTTTGGGAATCATGCCTTTGACGGCGTGTTCGATGAGCTGCTCGGGATGCTTGGCGCGAACCTGCTGGACGGTGGCGTATTTCTCGCCGCCTTTCCAGCCGGAATAGCTCATGTATTCCTTGGCGGTTTCTTTTTTGCCGGTGACGCGCACCTTCTCGGCGTTGACGACGATGACAAAGTCGCCCGCGTCGAGGTGTGGCGTATAGACGGGCTTGTTTTTGCCGTGCAAAATGTCGGCCACCTGCACGGCCAGACGGCCAAGCACGGCACCATCGGCATCAATGACATGCCACTTGCGCTGGTCCAAATTCACTTTCGGCAAATGCGTTTTCATTTCAAAATCCAATCAAAGGGACGCGGAATCTATCAAATGGACGGATGAAGTCAACACGCATTTCCATTAAATTTGGATGTCCACTGGCCGGCTGGCGGGCGAATCAATGATATTCCTGCACGGTCTTGACGGCGTAGCCGGATTTTTTCAGCGCGGCGATGCCCAGCGCGGCGGCTTTCGCGCCGCTTAACGTTGTCATGATCGGCGTGTTGGTATAGACGGCGGTGGTGCGGATTTTCACCTCGTCCGCGCGCGGCGAAGCGCCGGACGGCGTGTTGATGACCAGTTGGATTTCCTTGTTCTTGAGCAAATCAACGGCGTTCGGACGGCCTTCCTGCAATTTGAAAATGCGTTCCACTTTCAACCCCGCTTTTTCCAGGGCCGCCGCCGTGCCGCCGGTGGCGATCAATTCAAAACCCAGGTCGGCAAATTGTTTGCCGACTTCGGCGACGTGCTTTTTGTGCAGGTCGCTGACGCTGATGAAAACTTTTCCACTCAAGGGCAGCGGCGAATTGGCGGTCATCTGCGATTTGGCGTAGGCTGTGCCGAGGTCGGCGTCGAGGCCCATGACTTCGCCGGTGGAACGCATTTCCGGCGAGAGCAAAATGTCCTGCCCGTGAAAGCGGTTGAAGGGAAAAACGGATTCCTTCACCGCCCAATATTTCGGCCAGATTTCCTCGGTGAACCCAAGCTCCTTCAAAGTTTTTCCGGCCATGACTTTCGCGGCGATTTTGGCGAGCGGCTGGCCGATGGCTTTGCTCACGAACGGCACGGTGCGCGACGCGCGCGGATTCACTTCGAGGACATAGACCATTTCGCCTTTGACGGCGTATTGGACGTTCATCAGGCCGACGACCATCAATTCGCGCGCCATCGCGTGCGTGTAAGTGCGAATGGTGTCAATCACGCTCTTGGTGAGCGTGTGCGGCGGCAAAACCATCGCCGCGTCGCCGGAATGGACGCCGGCAAATTCGATGTGTTCGAGCATTCCGCCGATGACGATGGTTTCGCCGTTCGGCAACCCAACGTCGGCGATGCAGTCCACGTCCACTTCCGTCGCGTCTTCGAGAAACTTGTCCACGAGCACCGGACGTTCCGGCGACGCTTCGACCGCAAACTTCATGTAATGCGACAACTCGGCGTCGGAATAAACAATCTGCATCGCGCGACCGCCAAGCACAAAACTTGGCCGGACGAGCACGGGATAAGTAAGACGCTTGGAAATGACGAGCGCCTCTTCCGCGTTCGTGGCGAGACCATTCGGCGGCTGCGGAATTTTCAGTTTATCCAGCATCGCGGCGAACAGCTTGCGGTCCTCGGCGATTTCGATGCTCTGCGGCGAGGTGCCGATGATGTTGACGCCATTTTTTTGCAGGCCGAGCGCGAGATTGAGCGGCGTCTGGCCGCCGAATTGGGCGATCGCGCCCCAGCATTTTTCACGTTCGTAAATGTGCAGCACGTCTTCCAGCGTGAGCGGCTCGAAAAATAATTTATCGCTCGTGTCATAATCCGTGGAAACCGTTTCAGGATTTGAATTCACCATGATGGTCTCAAATCCGTCTTCCTTGAGCGCGAATGCGGCGTGGACGCAGCAGTAGTCGAATTCAATTCCCTGGCCGATGCGGTTGGGGCCGCCGCCGAGAATCATCACTTTCTTCGCGGTGTTGCCTTTGACCTCGTCGTCGCCGCGGTCGTAGGTGGAATAATAATACGGCGTGTAAGCCTCGAACTCGGCGGCGCAGGTGTCCACGAGGCGGTAGCTGGGGACGAGGCCGATGCGTTTGCGCTCGGCGCGGACGGCGTCCTCGGTCGTGCCGGTGAGATGGGCGATTTGCCGGTCGGAAAATCCGAGCGACTTGGCTTGGGCGAGTTTTTCAGCGTTGAGCGATGACATTCGGCGAAATTAAATTCGCGACAGTAAGCCGGAAACTTCGCCGGGTGTCGAGCCGGGAGTCATTTCGAGTTATTTCAAAAAATCTCAAATTAAACTTGACGTGCGCCTGCAACTTTAGAAAAGTCCACTTCGCAAGCCATGAGAAAATTGGGGACATTCAAGACGCTTCACCGAAAACCGCAACCGCGTGGAGCGGAGCGGAAATACGTCCTCACGGCTGACTCACGCTCCCGCTTGGTCGCGATCTTCAGCCAGATGGCGGAAAAACGCCGCCAGACCGTCAAAAAAATTTACCAAGCCGCCAAGCAATTCCGCCAGACCGTCGGGCTGCCGGCCCATTTGGCAGAGCAATTCGATCAGGCCGTCGAGCAATTCTG
Source organism: Verrucomicrobiia bacterium (assembly GCA_036511615.1). Lineage (GTDB taxonomy): Bacteria > Verrucomicrobiota > Verrucomicrobiia > Limisphaerales > UBA11358 > UBA11358. Next base: position 20,917 of record DATCBW010000074.1, read on the forward strand.
CCGCTTGGCAGAATTGCTCTGCCAAGCCCCGATTTTAGCCAGAAACACCTCCCCACAACTCCGCTAACAAACTAAAAACAAACATATTATGGCAAAAGAATACTTCATTCCCAAACAACAAGCCCCCTACGCCCAATGGCATGACACCCTCACCGGCGGCGTCAGCGCCAACACCCCCGGCGCGACGGCGGCGGACGTGACCATGCTGGCCGCCGACAACGCCGCGCTGCACGCCAAAATGATCGCCGCCATCCAGGCCGACAACGCCAGCAAGGCAGCCCATGCGGATTTGAACGCCATCATCGCGAGCAGCAAAACCAATTCGCGGCTCCTGGCGCAGCGCATCAAAACCAGCACCGCCTACACCGAGGTCATCGGCGACCAGCTCAACATCATCGGGCCGGAAGATTCCACGGACATGACGCAGGAAAAGCCCGTCCTAAATGCCGTGGTAAAACTGGCGGGCGT
>DATCBW010000075.1:0-13318 GCA_036511615.1 Verrucomicrobiia bacterium
CCGCCCTGGTCGCGCGAGCGCGCCTTGTCCACGCGGTGAAACCGCTCGAACACGCGGTCGAGCGCTTCCGGCGGAATGCCCAGGCCGTCGTCCTGCACGAAAATTTCCAGCTTGCCGTCGTCCAGCTTTCTTCCGCCGACAAGCACCGAGCCGTTGGCGCGGCCATATTTGATGGCGTTGTCCACCAAATTGGCGAACACCTGGTCGAGCCGGTTGCCGTCGGCGCGGGCGGTGAGTTCCGGCATTTCATTGACGAGCGAAACTTTTTTATTTTCCGACTTGGCGTGCAGGTCGGCAAAAATTTTTTCCACGAGCGGACGCAGTTCCACCGGCTGCAGGTTCAATTTCATCCGGCCTGATTCGAGCGCGGAAATCGTGAGCAAATCCTGGATGAGCAAATCCAGCCGCTGCGTGTTGCGCTCGATGATCTTGAGAAAACGCTCGGCAATGGCGGGGTCGTTGCGTGCGCCGTCCAGCAACGTCTCGACGTAGCCTTTGATGAGCGAGAGCGGCGTGCGCAGTTCGTGGCTGACGTTGGCGACGAATTCTTCGCGCGTGCGTTCGAGCTGCTTGAGCCGCGTCAGATCGTGGAACACCAGAATCGTTCCTTCGCGTTCACCGGCGGAGTTGGAGATGACGGCGGCGTTGACGCGCAGCCAGCGTTCGCTCAAATCCGGCAGCTTGAGTTCGTAGTCAAAAACCTGGCCCTCGGCCTGGGCGCGCTTGGCGAGGTCGTCCAGTTCGTGCAGGCGGAGCGCTTCGAGAATGGTCTTGCCGCGCAGCTCGACTTTGAGGCCGAACAGGTTTTTGAACGCGCGGTTGGCGAGGTAGATTTTTTGTGTGCGGTCAAGCAGCAGCAAACCTTCGATCATGGAATTGAACAGAATCTGCTGCTGCGCCTTGGCGTCCACGCTGGTCTGCTGCTGACGGCGCTGGGAGGCTTCAATCTCCGCCGCGCGCTGGCCCTGCAACGCGCTGAACTTTGCCCGCCACCAGAAATGGAGGCTGACAAGCGCGAGAGCCAAGATCAGCGTGAACGCGAACCACATTAGGAAAGGATGAAGGAAGAATGCAGAATGCAGAAACTTTTTTTAGCGGGCAGGCTTCGTAAAATTTATTTCTTCATTCTGCCTTCTGCCTTCTTCATTCCACAAACCGATACCCGACGCCGCGCACCGTATCAAGATGCTTTGCCGCCGCGCCGATCTTTTCGCGCAGACGCCTCATGTGCGTGTCCACGGTGCGCGTGTCTATCAGGCTGTCGTATTCCCACACGTCGCGCAGCAACTGGTCGCGCGACTGCACGCGGCCGGCGCGTTGCGCGAGGACCGTGAGTAGCTTGAACTCCGTCGCCGTCAGCTCAATCGGCCTGCCCTTCCAGCTTGCGGCGTGGCGCGAAACGTCAATATGCAGGTCGCCGAAGCGCAACTGGTCCTTCGGCTTTTCCTCGATCTGGCCGCGCGCGAGGATTTTTTTGATGCGCAACAGCAGTTCGCGCGGGCTGAAGGGTTTCGTCAGGTAATCGTCCGCGCCGAGTTCGAGGCCGAGCACGCGGTCAATTTCCGCCGCCTTGGCCGTGAGCATGAGGATGGGTGTGTGTGCGGTGGCCGCCTCGAGCCGCAGCGTCTTGCAGATTTCAAAGCCGTCCATTTCCGGCAGCATCACGTCCAGCACGATGAGGTCGGGCGTCTGTGCGCGCGCTTTTCTCAACGCCTCCGCGCCGTCCGCCGCCGTGCTGACCGAATAGCCGGACTGCTTCAGGTTGAACTCGACCAGTTCGACCGCCTCCGGCTCGTCGTCCACAACTAAAATCCGTGGCTTCACGCCGCCAGAATGTCATGCGCCCATTCGTCACACAATTTCAATCGCGTGACAACCGTGTGACGATTGGGTGACGGAATTGTTGCCGGCCTGGCAAATGGAAGGGTTCGTTCCTTCATTGCCATCGGCCCGTGCGCGCTTTAGAATTTTTGCAGTTCATGGCCGAATACAAAGTTCAATTCGAGGTTTTTGAAGGCCCACTCGACCTGCTCCTTTATTTGATTAAAAAGGAGGAGGTGGACATTTATGCGGTCAACCTTACCAAGCTCGCCACGCAGTTCATCGCCTACATTGACCTCATGCGCGAGTTCGACCTCGAGGTCGCCGGCGAATTTCTCGTGATGGCCTCGACGCTCATGTATATCAAGAGCCGCGAACTGCTGCCCGTGGATCAGCAGGCCGTCGTTGAAGGCGAGGAAGAAGGCGAAGACCCGCGCTGGGAACTCATCCGGCAACTGGTCGAATACAAAAAATTCAAGGACGCCGCCGCGCAATTGCAGACGCTCGAAGCGCGCCAGGAAAATGTCTTCCCGCGCCTGCCGGGAAAACTGGAATTTGAATCCGCCGCGCCCGCGTCGAAACCGGAAGTTTCCATTTTCGATCTGCTCAACGCCGTCAACGGCGTGCTGCAACGGTTCAAACAGCGCGAAGGCGAAGGCCGCGATATTTTTGAGGACAAATGGACCGTCAGCGAAAAAATCGAGTTCATCCTGAAAATCATTTCCGAACGCGGCAGCGTGCGCTTTGCCGAACTGTTTGAGAACGCCGCGAGCCGTTCCGAAGTCGTCTGCACCTTTCTCGCGCTGCTGGAATTGATCCGTCTCAAACAACTCGTCTGCGTCCAGCCCGAACCGTTTGCAGAAATCGAAATCTGCCGCGCCAACGCGCCAGTTACAGCGCCAGAAAAATAAAAACCTTTGCTAGCCAGAATTGGAAAGAAACGCCATATTTTGAAAGTGTCTTTTGAATGAAAAACGTAAAATACAAATTGCGGATAAAAGGACTTGAGACGCCGGATGGCAAAATCTCTGTTCGTCTTCTTCTTGAGGTTTTACAGAATCTTACGGACTGCGCAGAACGTGGATTACGTCTTGCCGTGGAAGGCACAAGCGTGAAATCAGGAAGGCCACCCACATGGTTGGAACAAGCGGTAAATCTTACTTTTTCCGGCGTAAAAAAAGGTTCAACGATTTTAGAATTTGAAGCTCCACTTTTGGGGGACGCAATCGGCAACCAACTTAATCAAAAAGATTTTTGGATTGTTCAACCCTCGAAGGACGACACGGCACTTTCTTTGTTTTCAAAATCGGTGCGCGACACGACCGCCGAAAATCTTGAAAGCGATTATTACGATGCCGGCGTGCTGCGGGGATTACTTTCTCTTAAACCGTTCTTAAAAACGAAGGCCACGTCAGTAGAATTGTCCGCAGCAGGAAGACCACAAGATCATGTCACTTTGACGATGGCTGAAATGGAAAAAGCAGAACGATTAAAAGTGCGGACTCCAGAGCCACAAGCATGCATAGTCTCCGGTCATTTAGACGCCATTCAACACAGGAAGAAATGTTTCCAACTTATTTTATCGGAAGGCCAGTCTATTCTCGGACGGATTGATGAAGAGTTTATTTCTGCTGAAAGCCTTCGGGAGTTCTGGGGTAACGACGTGACGATTAAGGGGACTGTTCATTTCAAGCCATCGGGCCGGATGCAGCTATTGGATGCTCAACTCATAAAACACAAGGAGGCTGGCGAGGAAGTTTTTCAAGAAATGCCGATGGTGCAAAGTGAGGCTGAATTTGTAACGAACGCATTTCAAAACCATGACAGGAAAAGCTGGCTTAAGGAAATCTGGAATAAATGGCCGGGGGATGAGCCGGTCGAAGACCTTTTGCACGATTTGAAAAGCTAGGGGAATTAAATGGCCAGCTATTTTTTAGATACAGGAATTTTGCTGGGCTATGTCCGTGGTTCTGCGTGGGCTGCTTATGCGGACAAGAAATATGCACCGTCTAACGCGCCGAATGTCTCGACAACTTCTGTTGTCTGTGTAGGAGAAATAAATTCACTTGCATTGAGGCGCAATTGGCAGCAACAGAAAAAAGAGGCTCTTTCTCTTTTGCTTCAATCAATTCCAGCAACCCCAATTCGCCAGCCGTCTATCATCCGAAAATTTGCCGAAATTGTAGCGTTCAATCATCGCCAGCACCCTTCCATTCCCAATCCTGCATCGGGCCGCACGATGGGTGATAATGATGTGTGGATAGCTTCGACAGCATCAGTTTTGAACGCCACATTGCTGACCACCGACCATGATTTCGATCACTTGAATGGGATTTTCTTTAAGGTGATCTACATTGATCAATCCTTGACAGCGGCAGATGCGTAATTCTCTTTATTTGATGCGCAGCAGAAAAATGTTTGCCTCATTTTGAAATCATGGAACTAAAATTCATTCTCGAATCACTGCTGTTCTCCGCCCAGAAACCGATGAGCGTGAAGGAGCTTCGCGACGTGCTGGCCAACGCCGCCACTGTGGAGGACGCGGACGAGGCCGCCAAGCCGTTCAAGAAAACGAAGGAAGACGACGTGACCGCCGCGCTCGAAGAACTGGCGCGCGAGCACGAATCCGCCGCGCGCAGCTACCGGCTCGCGTGTGTTGCGGGCGCGTGGCAGTTCGTCACGCAGCCGGAATTTTCGCCGTGGCTCAAGGCGCTCGTTGGCGTGAAGGCGCGGCCGTCGCGGCTGTCGCAGGCGGCGCTGGAGACGCTGGCCATCATCGCGTATCGCCAGCCGGTCACGCGCGCGGAAGTCGAGCAGGTGCGCGGTGTGAACGTGGACGGCACGATGCAGACGATTTTGGAGCGCGGTCTGGTGGAGCAGAGCGGTCGCGCAGAAGTGATCGGGCGTCCCGCGCTTTACAGCACCACGCCATTATTTTTAGAATACTTTGGCCTGCGCGGACTTGAAGATTTGCCGGCGGCGGATGAGCTTCGCCGCATCCCCATCGAGCGTCCGCCCGCACCGGTCACGGCTGACGTGGGTCTGGCAACTGCACCGCCGGAACAGCTTCGTTTGGACGAAACATCAAAAACGAAGAATGAAGAGACAGCAGCACCGGTTTCCCAGGAAACGCAGAACTGATTCGACATTTTTGCCCGCGCTCACGGAGTCGGAATGCGGCAGAACCGCGCGCTCCGAACAAAATCATTCGACGGTCACACTTTTTGCCAAATTTCTGGCTTGTTTGCGGCGAAGCAAAGCGCGCGGGAATGATGCCAACGATTTTCACGCGGCACATTTAGCCACAGATGAAACACAGAATATTTTTAGGTTCCGATGGAAAGTTGGACTATCTATTGGATGAAGATGTTGCCTTTAATGCCTTCAAAACTTTACGAACTTCAAAGCCCCGTCCAGTTAATCGATAAGTAGATGAAGATTCGGCGCGCACAAAGCCCTTTGCCAAAATGGAATCAAAAGCATCAAGATATTTTGCCCGATATCAAGCATCCTCTTGTTTGAAAAAGCTCCTTACTATTCGACCGTAGGAAGATGATTGTGGAACATAAATCATCCCATCGTCTTCAGTCGCCAAAATAATTTCAGCTTCGGCAGGCGTTAGTCCGGCTGAATGTTGAGAATTATTAGTGAAGGTTGGTGTGGAAAGACTTGCAGGTGCAATTTCCTTAATGTCTGTTTTGGGTGCGATTAACTCAAATGACCCAATCGTGTGCCAATCTCTCCCGTTGAGATTGACATCGCATCCGGCGGTTTTCAATCGTTCTGCCAAATCCTGTCGGCGTTGTGAGGAATTATCAAGTCTGAGAATATGTCGTCCGCCGACGTCACTAAATGGCCGTAATTTGCCGATTTGCACAAGCACGGTTCGTTTTGCATCTCGTCCCATCGCCATTCCTGCCTCGAACAAAACATTTGGGCGAACTTGAGGTGTCAATTCTTTCTCGTATTGCTCGTCGTGGTCAGTTTGAAATTCTTTTCTTAAATAAGCTTCATCATCCGGTGTCATTAACACAACGACTGCTTGGGCTAGCATAAAGGCTTTGTCCAAAACATGACCTACGTAAGAAGTAGCCTCTCCAGTTGCTTTAACAGCTTCAGACCACTCAAGCGGCTTGAGTCCAATGGCACGAAGAAATTCAAACATTGATTTGCGCATGGCCTCATTGCGTCCATGGACGACAAAAATAATTTTTGAATCTACAGGTGTGGCCGTTCGCACAAATTTATCCTGCTCACCTCCGTTTTCTTTCCAATAAGTTTTAATTTCTTCAACCATTGATTGTAGAACTGCGTTTGCTCTTTCTAAAGAATCACAAAAATATGTTTCATGTGCTTCGGGTGAAAGCCTAGGGTCATAGCTCATTTTATACTCAATGCTTTTGAAACGAGCCAAGTGCCCTTTCTTTTCTGGGAAAATATATCCAATCGCATTTTCTACATTGCAATACCACTTAATAAATTCAGGTGAATTAGCGTGCGATTGCTTTTTTACCAAAGCCGCTCCACTTATTAATTCTTCGAGAATTAAAATTGCCTTATCTTTCGGCATCATAAGCAAAATAGTTTCACTCCACCGTCACGCTCTTGGCGAGATTTCTGGGCTTGTCCACGTCGCAGCCGCGCGCGACGGCGATGTGATACGCGAAGAGTTGCAGCGGCACGGTCGCCAGGATCGGATAAATCGGTTCGAGCGCGCGCGGCAGATAAATCACGTCGTCGGCCACTTTTTTGATCGCCTTGTCGCCTTCGGTCGCCAGCGCGATGATCGGGCCTTGTCGCGCGCGGATCATCGCGAGGTTCGCCATCGTCTTGTCATACATCGAATCCTGCGGCACGAGAAAAACCGTCGGCGTCTTTTTATCAATCAACGCGATCGGCCCGTGCTTCATTTCCGCCGCGGAATAACCTTCGGCGTGGATGTAGGAAATTTCCTTCAACTTGAGCGCGCCTTCGAGCGCGATGGGAAATGTGTAGCCGCGGCCGAGAAAAAAGAAATCGTCCGCCTTCGCATATTTCTTGGCGATTTTTTTCAACGAATCATTTTGCGCGAGCAATTTCTCAATTTGTTTCGGCACGGCTTCGAGCGCGTGCAAAATTTCCAGCGCGCGTTTTGCCGGCAGATTTCGCATCCGTCCCAAATGCACGGCCAGCAATGACAAAACCGTGAGCGTCGAGACAAATGCCTTCGTCGAGGCGACGCCGATCTCCGGCCCGGCGTGCATATAAATGCCGCCGTCGGATTCGCGCGCGATGGTGCTGCCGACGACGTTGACGATGGCGAGCGCGCGATGCCCGCGACGCTTGGCCTCGCGCAACGCGGCGAGCGTATCGGCGGTTTCGCCGGATTGCGAGAGCACGAGCAGCACGGTGTCGCGTTCGAGTGGCGCGTTACGATAACAAAATTCATGCGCGAACTCGACCTCGACGGGAATCTGCGCGAGTTCCTCGATCAAGTATTCGCCGACGAGCGCCGCGTGCCAGCTCGTGCCGCTGGCGGCGATGACGATGCGGTCAATCGAGCGCAATTGTTCCGTCGTCATGTTCAAACCGCCGAACCGCGCCGTCGCACCTTCAGCATCAATGCGCCCGCGCAGGGCGTTGGTCACCGTCTGCGGTTGGTCGAAAATTTCCTTGAGCATGAAGTGCGCGTGCTTGCCGCGTTGTGCGTCTTCGGCGTCGAACTCAAGTTTGCTGATCTGGACATTGGCGGTGTCCGTGCCGAGATTCAAAACATCGAACCGCTCGGACGTGATGGTCGCCACGTCGTAGTCGTTCAGATATACAACTTTTTTGGTGTGGGCGACAATGGCATTGGCGTCGCTGGCGAGAAAATTTTCGCCGGTGCCGATGCCGATGATGAGCGGCGAACCGCGTCGCGCACTGACAATCGTGTCCGGCTGTTCAGCGGAAATCACCGCGAGGCCGTAAGTGCCGATGACTTCGCGCAACGCGTCGCAGACGGCTTGGGTTAAAATATCATTGGGAATTTTTTCAGGACTGTAGGAGACGACGTTGGGAGACTCTAACTTTTTTTTAATTTGAGCCTCGTCACCCCGGCTTCTACGTTTTTCGTAATGCACGCCGATCAAGTGCGCGAGCACTTCGGTGTCCGTATCAGATTTGAAAGTGTGTCCGGCCTTGAGCAACTTTTGTTTGATGCCGTCGTAATTCTCGATGACGCCGTTGTGAACAACCGCAATTTTCCCGGACTGGTCGAGATGCGGATGCGAATTTTTATCCGAAGGCACGCCATGCGTGGCCCAGCGCGTGTGGCCGATGCCGAGATTTCCGGCAACGGGTTCGGATTTCAACAGGCGCGCAAGGCCGTCGTTGATTTTGCCTTTTTTCTTGCGGACAAGAATGCTGCCTTCATGCAACAACGCCACGCCCGCGCTGTCGTAGCCGCGATATTCCAGCCGCCGCAATCCTTCGAGGAGGATTGGCGAGGCCGCCTTTTTCCCGACGTATCCGATGATGCCGCACATGATAAATTTTTAATTTTTATTCCGGCTGCAAAATCAACTCCGCCATTCCAGTCAAATCATTCACGACGACGGCACTTTTCAAATCGTCGTTCGCTGTTGCTTCCAATTCCGCGCCGTAGCCGGTGCGGACGAGTATGCTTTTTTTCACGCCCGCGTTCCAGCCGCATTCCAGATCAATCAATTTGTCTCCGACCATGAAACTTTCTGCGAGGTTCAAATTAAATTCATCGCGCGCATCAAATAAAAACTGCGGCGACGGCTTGCGTCCACGGCTGGGCTGTCCGGGCGCTTCCGGCGCGATGTAAATTTTGCCGAAGCTGACGCCGTCGCGCGCGAATTCGCGGGCGAGATGTTCGTTCACCTGTTCCGCGTCCGCCATCGTGAAATAGCCGCGCCCGATGCCCGACTGGTTCGTGACAATGAACAGTTGGAAGCCCGCGTCCGCCAGCCGTTTCAACGCCGCGCCTGCGCCGGGAAAAATTTCCACGTCTTCGGCGCGGCACAGATAATTTTTTTCCACGATGAGCGTGCCGTCGCGGTCGAGAAAAATTGCCCGGTTCATGGTGCGGGCAAATTGTGGAGAGGTTGCGGCAAGAATGGAATTGAATTCTTTCACCGTCGCAGGCAGGATACGCCGTCTCTGCGATCACCAACTTACACATAAACATATATGAGCAACAAAGGCAGGCTGGGAATTTTGGTCGGCGGCGGGCCGGCACCCGGATTGAACGGCGTCATTGCGGCGGCCACCATCGAAGGCATCAACCAAGGCTACGAGGTCATCGGTTTTCGCGACGGCTTCAAACACCTTGCGGCAGGCGACGCGACGCAGATCAAGCCGCTGGCCATCCGCGACGTGCGGGACATTCACCTCAAAGGCGGCTCAATTCTCGGAACGGCGCGCACAAACCCGACCAAGTCCGAGGAACACATGAAAAATCTTTTCACCGTGTTCCACAAGCTCGGCATCACCGCGCTCGTGAGCATCGGCGGCGATGACACGGCGTTTTCCGCCAGCGTCGTCCGCAAACGCAGCAACGGCGAAATCAAGGTCGCGCACGTTCCCAAGACGATTGACAATGATTTGCCGCTGCCCGGCACCGCGCCGACGTTCGGCTACGAAACCGCGCGGCATTACGGGGTGCAGCTCGTCCGCAATCTGATGGAAGACGCGCGCACGACTTCGCGCTGGTATCTCATCGTCAGCATGGGCCGCGCGGCGGGGCATCTCGCGCTCGGCATCGGCAAGGCCGCCGCCGCCACGCTCTCAGTCATCTCCGAGGAATTTCGCGGACGCCCCGTCACGGTGGACGAAGTCTGCGATATCATCATCGGCTCCATCATCAAGCGCAAAGCCGACGGCTCGAATTACGGCCTTGTCGTCCTCGCGGAAGGTTTGATTGAATCGCTCGGCGAAAAAGGTTTGCTCGACGTGATGCCTGCCGGCCAGCTCGAACGTTTCGGCAAAGTCATCCGCGACGATCACGGCCATCTGCGTTTGGGTGAAATCGAATTTGGCCGCCTGATGAAAGAACTTTTGACCGTGCGTTTGGAAAAGCTAGGCATCAAGATGACGTTCATTGACAAGGATCTCGGCTACGAGCTGCGCTGCGCCGACCCGATTCCCTTTGATGCCGAATACACGCGTGACCTCGGCTACGCAGCGGTGAAATTTTTGCTCTCGCCCGAATCGGACAAATACGGCGCCATCATCAGCTTTGTGGACGGCAAGATGAACCCGCTGCCGTTCGACAACATGCTCGACCCGAAAACCGGACGCATGCAAAACCGCAAGGTCAACGTGGACGGCGAAGCCTACGAATGCGCCTGCGCCTACATGATCCGCCTCGAACGCGAAGATTTCGAGGATGCCAGGCAACTCGGCAAACTCGCCGCCGTCGTCAACATGACGCCCGAACTGTTTCGCGCGCGTTTTGGTTATCTTGCCGGCTTGAAATAAAATTGTTCTCTCGAAACGGCGACCGGAGAAATCCTGCCGCTGAATTACTTGAAGTAGCGCATTCCGTCCGACTGCGCTAAAGTCCCGTGTGTTTATTATCGGACTTGGCACCGCCGCACCGCCGCACCGTTACACCCAGCGTGATTCATGGGAGGCGGTGAAAAACCTGCCGCCGGTCACGCAACTGCAGCCGCGTTCCAGGGCGATCATCAAAAAGGTTCTCTGCGGCAACAACGGCGTTGACACGCGTCACTTGGCGCTCGAACCGTTCACGGAAATTTTTGACCAGACGCCCGACGCGTTGCAGGCCCGTTTCGCCCGGCACGCGCCAGCCTTCGCCGCCGAAGCCGCCCGCCGCGCGATGCTTGACGCCGGCTGCCAGCCGGGTGAAATGGACGCCGTCCTCATCAGCACCTGCACCGGCTACTTGTGTCCCGGCCTGACGAGCTACGTCAGCGAACAGCTCGGCCTGCGCCCGGATGTTTTCGCGCTGGACCTCGTCGGTCAGGGCTGCGGCGCGGCCCTGCCGAATCTGCGCGCGGCGGAATCCATCCTCGCCGCCGGACGCGCGAAAAAAGTCCTCTCCGTCTGCGTCGAAATTTGCAGCGCGGCATTTTATCTCGACGACGATCCCGGCGTTTTGATCAGTGCGTGCTTGTTCGCCGATGGCGCGGGCGCGGCCATCTTGTCCCGCGAACCCTTGGCCGGTAGGCGCTCGGTGGAATGGAAATTCACCGACTCGCGCCTGGTCACCGCCGAACGCGACACGCTGCGATTCAGTCACAAAAACGGAATGTTGCGGAACATTCTGCTGCCGCAGGTTCCGCAGGTCGCCGGCGAACTGGCCGTAAAATTATTTTCCGAATCGCTCGCGGCGGCGGGCGTTCAGCGCGAACAGATCACCGGCTGGATTCTGCACACTGGCGGGCGCGACGTGATTCTTGCCCTGCGCGACAAGCTGCAATTGAGCGAATCCGACGTGCGCCACAGTTCCGCCGTGCTGCGCGAATTTGGCAACATCAGCAGTCCGACGGTTTATTTTGTTCTCGACCGCGCCCTGCACGACACCGTGCCCGACGGCCTGTGGTGGATGTCCGCGTTTGGCGCGGGCTTCAGTTGCCACGGCGCGCTGCTCGAAGTGAAGCGAGCGCAGGCATGAAACGCATCGTCGAACCCGAAATGCTCGACACTTTGCCGCCCGACGATCCGTCGGCGATCCGCTCCCGGCAGGATTTGCAGCGCGTCAATGCCTGGATGCGCCACCACGAACTCATGGCCCGCGCGCTGAAAAAAAACTTGGATGGTCATGCGCCCGGACAAATCACCGAACTCGGCGCGGGCGACGGAAATTTTCTGCTCCGCGTCGCGCAAAAAATCAAAGTAGGACAGGCTTCCAGCCTGTCGGCTTCACCAGACGTGAACACAACATTGCTCGACCTTCAAAATAATGTTTCCGCAGAAACGCTGGCCGCGTTCGCGTCGCTTGGCTGGCGTGCGCAAGCTGTCGTCGCCGACGTTTTTGACTGGCCGCGCGCTTTGGTCAGCGGCGAAGTTGTCATTGCCAATTTATTTCTTCACCATTTTGAGGATGCGCGGCTGGCCAAACTGCTGGACGCCATTTCCCGGCGCTCGACATTATTCATCGCGCTCGAACCGCGCCGCGCCCGCTGGCCGTTGTTTTGCAGCCGGATGCTTGGGGCGATTGGCTGCAATTCCGTTACGCGCCATGATGCGGTCGTCAGCGTGCGCGCGGGATTTTCCGGCGACGAACTTTCCGCGCTCTGGCCGGATCAAAAAAGTTGGCGGCTGACGGAGCAGCGCGCCGGATCGTTCAGTCATCTTTTCATCGCGCGGAAAACCGGTTGAATCATGGCCGGCGAAAAATCCATCACGATTGTCGGCGGCGGCCTAGCCGGATTGACGCTCGGCATCGGGCTGCGGCAGCGTGGCGTGCCGGTGACGTTGCTTGAGTCGGGAAATTATCCGCGCCATCGCGTCTGCGGCGAATTCATCAGCGGACGCGGCCAGGCGACGCTCGCCCGGCTCGGACTTCTTGAGTTGTTTCAAAACGCCGGCGCGACGCGTGCCACCACGGCGGCTTTTTTCTCCGAGACCAAATCAACTTCACCACGCGCTTTGCCGGCCAGCGCGCTTTGCCTTTCACGGTTTGCTCTGGATGCCGCGCTGGCGGAAACTTTGCGCGGACTGGGCGGCAGATTGGTCGAAGGCCGCCGCTTTGTGGAAAATTTCGGCGAAGGCATTGTCCGCGCCACGGGCCGCCGCGCGCAGGTGGAACCGGGCCAGGCGCGCTGGTTTGGGCTGAAAATTCATGCGCTAAATGTTCCGCTGACCGCCGATCTGGAGATGCACGTCTCGCCGCGCGGCTACGTCGGCCTGTGCCAGCTTGATGGCGGCGAGGTGAACGTGTGCGGCCTGTTCCGAAAGCGACCCGGCGAAAATTCCGCGCCGCAAAACTGGCGCAAAGTGCTGTGCGGACGGACCGGTTCGCCATTGCATCGCCGGCTCGCTGCGGCGGACTTCGACGAAAAATCTTTCTGCGCTGTCGCCGGGATTTCCTTGAAGCCGCAGCAGGCCGCGACATGCACGGAGATTTGTCTCGGCGACGCCATCACCATGATTCCGCCCGTGACCGGCAACGGCATGTCCATGGCGTTTGAATCCGCCGAACTAGCGATTGAACCGCTCGCGGCGTGGCATCGCGGGGAAGTGTCCTGGGACGAAGCCCGGCAAAAAATCGCCCGCCGGTGCGATGCCGCGTTTGCGCGCCGGCTCGCGTGGGCCAAATGGCTGCAACGATTCATGCTCACGCCCGCGCTGCAAAATCCGCTGATGTTTTTTGCGTCGCGCAGCGACTGGTTTTGGCGGCTGGCCTTTGAGCGCACGCGCTGATTCCGGCAGCCAGGAAAATCCAATTTTGAACAAAAACGCCGCTTATACGCTCAATTGTTCTGAAACTCGATTATGATTTGCACCTTGAACGGATTAACCGCTGGCAATTTTTCTCCAGACG
>DATCBW010000076.1:0-2691 GCA_036511615.1 Verrucomicrobiia bacterium
GACCATTGCAAAATCTGGCGTATAAATTTATGCCGCTTCATCGCCGCGCCCGGCACGACCTCAACGGCGGCAACGCGAGCGTTGGAATGCGTGACGTGGGAGCGCAACAAATCTTTGTCGTCGGTGAACACTTGGCAGCGTTCCCGCCCGCGCGAAATGCTGACATAAAATTGCTGCTGATTGATCGCCGCCAGCGAACGCGACGACGCGATGACCAGCACTTCATCCACCGTCTTGCCCTGTGCGGCGTGCGACGTGACCGCGTAACCATGCGTGAACGAGCGATAATCGGACGGAATGATCCGGCCATCGGCCAGCAGAATGCAATCGCCTTGAACCGATTTGGCCTCGACCAACTCACCGTTGATGAATTTTTTGCGCCAGTTGGCTTGTAACAGCAATTTATCCCCGGCGGCAATTTTCAGCGTCCGGGCTTCACCAACATCAAACGCGGCAGAGCCGCGACCCAATTGAACAGAAGTTTCAGAACCATCTGGCCGACGAAGTTTCAGCGAGCCATCCGAAACTTGGACAACTTCCGCTGACTCACCTTTGGAAAATCCATGTGCCGTCCGGTGAAAATTCAAAACTTGTCCGGCACGATACTCCCGTGCATCCCGCTTCTGCGCTTCCGTCCACGACAGCGAATCAAAAACTTGAAATTCCTTTTCTTCGCTGGCAATCACGCCGGACGATTTTAACGCGGCCCGCACTTTCTCCGTCACTGCCTCAATCTCCGCCCAAGTCGGCGCGACCAGCAGCGCGCTTTTATTTTGCTTCCGGGATTTTAGATACGATTGCGCGGCTGAATCATAAATCTGGTTGCCGGAAAATTCCATGACAGCGCCCATCCGTTCCAATTGCGCGAAAGATTCTGTTGTGCGTTTTTGTGCCGCCAATTCAACCGCGTGCCGATACTCGACGCGGCGCTGACGGCGAATCCGTGTCAGTTGACCAGAAGCCAAACTTGAATGTTGCTCTAAAATCCGCAGCGCATCACCGCGCGCAACCGATGAGTGCTGGCCGGTGTCACCCGACAATACGATTCGGCAGTCCTTCGCCACTTCAAACAATCGCTTCATGTCGTCAATGCCGACCGCTCCGGCCTCATCCAGCACCACCAACTGCCGTTTGGACAACATGGGTTTTGATTGCAATAAACTTTGCAGTGTTACCGCCTCGAATCCTTCTTTTCTTAAAACATCCGTCGCGGCAGCAGTTGGCGCACAGAACAGCGGCTCAACGCTGGCTTCCTTGCAGGCAGCGACCATCTCGCGTAATGCCGTAGTTTTGCCTGTGCCAGCCAGTCCGCGCAGGCCCGTAATATGGTCACTGGTGCGAAGGATATGCAAAATTGCCCGCTTTTGATCTTCACCGAGCCAGTTGGCAGGTTGATAATTTGCGCGCAACGGGGCGACCGTATCGCGTCCATTGTTGATCATCTGAATCAAAGCCAGTTCCGTTGCCAAAATCTGCCGCGTTGAAAAACCGAGTTCCGTTTTCACCAAGTCCTGCGATTGTTTCATCGCTGTTTTTAATTTGGGCAAATCCACTTCGCCCGGACGCCGTGCGAGCGCGACCGCCATCAACTCATGCTCCGGCACGACCGATTTGCGTTCAAACACATGAGCGACGGCATGAGCCAGTATTTTAGGTTCGTTATTCGACTCTGATAGGATTCGTCCAATTCGCGCGTTCGCGGAAATTCTGCGGAGCGATTTCTGTTCATCGGGTGATAACTGCGCCAGTTGACGCTCACGCACTTCAGCGGTCGAGATGCCTTTGAGTTTCTTCGCCCGGCTCTGATGCACTGCATGGGCAATTTCATTGTTGGAAAGTTTCCGACCCAGCTTCTGTTCCATCTCCTTAACCACCGCGTCACGTTGCTGTGCGCGTTTGGAAAATAATTTCAGAACATCCGGGCTGACGCCCTCGATTTCAAAGCCGTGCTTGGCTGGTTGAATCAGATAACCGATTTCGTAAATACGTTTGGCCAGTTCATTCCGATAAACGGCCGTCGCGAAACGAATCGCCTCATACATCGCTCCGGCTTGCAGCGCCTTCCAGCATTGTTCGCGTTCATCGAACGTGGCGTTGAATACGGTGCAATGCGTGTGCAACTGCGGGTCGAGTTCACGGGAACTGTCATGCACAAACGCGGCGGCGATCAGATTGCCAGTTGTCCGGTCACGTTGATTGCCCTGTTTCCGCACGCGCGTGGCGGCGAAAATTTCTAATTCGCGGAACGCCACCTTCGCCGCTTCTTCATGTGCTTCAACCAATCGCTTGTCATCCAGTGTCACCGCCAGCACCGAAACGGATTTGGGCGGCGAGCAGGTGAAATCGAAAAACACCCGCCGATCATCCTTCGCGTTTTGCCTCAAGGTTAGTTGTTCTCCCGTTTGCGGATGTTGGTTTTCACAGAGCGCATAAAATTGTTCGCGCGTGACTCGCCCGTTCAAACCCAATCGGTTCGCGCCCACGCCGATCCACTGGCCGGGACGGATTTCACCGGCGGCGTAGTAATCGTTCTGCGCCAGATGCTCGTCGAAATACTCCTTGGCATCGGCCAGATTTTTATGTGCAACGGCAGTGAACATACGGCATCACTTTATCAGTTTCTTAAAAGGCTTTGTAGCCGTTTAGAACAATCGTAAATTTCTATCCTGCTTGCATTTTTCGTTTTGTCAT
>DATCBW010000077.1:0-6544 GCA_036511615.1 Verrucomicrobiia bacterium
GACCAACACACCCAGACGGCGTTCAACAAGAAGCCGAAGCTGGATGAAGGCAAGTCCAAGACCCGCAAGCGCGACATTCCCGAAGGTCTTTGGACGAAATGCCCGTCCTGCACTTCCATGATTTTTGACAAGGAACTGGACGCGAACCTGAAGGTCTGCCCGAAGTGCCAGTTTCATTTTCCCATCGGCGCACGCGAACGCATCCATTCGCTGGTCGAGACCTGCACGTTTGAGGAGATGGACGCCGGGATGACCAGCGTGGACGTGCTGAAATTTGCCGGTTACAAAGGCAAGCTGGACCGCGACCGCAACGCCACGATGCTCAACGACGCCGTCGTCACCGGCATTTGCAAAATCGGTCCGCATCAGGTCGCGCTCGGCGTGATGGACTTTGGTTTCATGGGCGGCTCGATGGGTTCGGTCGTCGGTGAAAAACTGACGCGCCTCATTGAACGCGCCACGGAAGGCAATTGGCCGGTCGTCACCATTTCCACCAGCGGCGGTGCGCGGATGCAGGAAGGCGCGTTCAGCCTGATGCAGATGGCGAAAACGTCCGCCGCCCTGGCCTACCACGCGCAGCGCCGCCTGCCGTTCATCAGCCTGCTGACCAACAACAGCTATGGCGGCGTGATGGCCAGCTTCGCCGCGCTGGGCGACCTGATTCTTGCCGAACCCGCCGCGATGATCGGTTTTGCCGGGCCGCGCGTGATCAAGGACACGACGCACGCCGAGCTGCCGCCGCGATTCCAGACCGCCGAATTTCTGCTCGAACACGGATTGATTGACGCGATTGTTCCGCGCAAGGAGGCCAAGGAAGAGCTGGTCAGGTATCTTGATTATTTTGCCGGCGGGAAAAAATCCGCCTGAAATGTCGTTCGCTTTCGCGTTTGTGCGCGCAGCCGGAAAATTTTTATTGCGATGCGCGGCATTAAAAATTAGTTTCGGCGCAATGTCGCCAGAAACTGGCGGCAAAATTAAGGAATCTTTCACCCATGAAAAAAGCTTTGACGGGCACGGAGTTGAATGAACTGGTGGCGGGTCTGACCAAAATGTCGCACAACCTTTGGTGGTGCTGGAACCAGGAGGCGCAGGATTTGTTTTACAAGCTCACGCCGCGCGGCTGGCAGAACATGTTTCACAATCCGGTGGCCGTCTTGCGCGAGGTTTCCGAATACGAACTGCGTGTGCATCTGCAGGAACCCGGTTTTGCCGACGGCGTCCGCGCGGTGCTGCGGGATTTTGAAGGTTATTTGAGCGACCAGAACACCTGGTGCCACCAGCACGCGGCGCAACTGCACAAGCATCCGGTTGCCTATTTTTCGGCGGAGTTCGGCTTCCACGAATCGCTGCCGATTTCGGCGGGCGGCCTCGGCATTCTCGCCGGCGACCACGCGAAGTCCGCCAGCGATCTCGGCCTCGGTTTCGTTGGCCTCGGTTTGTTCTACCGCGAAGGATATTTCCAGCAGGCGATTGATTCCAACAACTGGCAGACGGAATTTTACAATCCCATCAACCCGCACTATGTGCCGCTTGAACCGGTGCTGAACGCGGAAGGCGAACGGCTCGTGTGCAACGTCGAGATCGGCATGAACGTGGTGGAATTCCAAGTCTGGCGAGTGAACGTCGGTCGCGTGCCGGTCTATCTGCTCGACACGAACCTGCCGCAAAACGAGCCGCTTTACCGCGACCTGACGACGCGCGTCTATGGCGGCGACAGCACTACGCGCATCATGCAGGAGATTTTGCTCGGTATCGGCGGTGTGCGGTTGCTGCGCGCACTGGGAATTGAGCCGTCCACGTTCCACATGAACGAAGGCCACGCGGCTTTTCTCACCTTGGAACTGATCCGCGAAAAAATCGCCGCCGGAAATAAATTCGCCGAGGCCCGGAAGCTCACCAAGCAGGAATGTCTCTTCACCACGCACACACCCGTCGAGGCCGGCCACGACCGTTTCAAGCCCGACCTGATGAGTTACGCGATGCAGCGTTACCTCGGCCAGTTGCCCGTGAAGTTTGCCGAAATCCTGGCCCTGGGCCGCGTCCATCCTGAAAATGCCCAGGAACCTTTCTGCATGACCGTCCTGGCGTTGAAACATTCGCGCGCCGCCAACGGCGTCAGCGAACTGCACGGCCAGGTCAGCCGCCATATGTGGCAGGCGCTTTATCCCGACGCGGCGGAAAAGGAAGTGCCCATCGGCCACATCACCAACGGCATTCATCTGCTTGGCTGGATGAAAGGTTCCGTCCGCCAGTTCTGGCGCAAAAAACTTACCGACGCCACCAATGGCGAATCAAAATTTTTCCGCGAAAAATTCGGCGATGACTGGTCCACCGCCCTCAATCACGCCGAGTTCTGGCAGAAGATGACCGACCCGGAATTTGTCTCCGACGAGGAACTTTGGGCGCTGCGCTACAAACTCCGCCGCGAACTAATTGAATTCGCCCGCCGCCGCCTGCTGCTGCAAAACCAGCGGCTCACGCAGGGCGACTACATCCGGTTCGATCATCTCCTGAATCCCGACGCGCTCACCATCGGTTTCGCGCGCCGTTTCGCCACCTACAAACGCGCGCCACTCATCTTCCAGCAGTTTGAGAACATCGTGAAGCTCGTGCGCGACAAGCAGCGCCCCGTGCAGTTCATTTTCGCCGGCAAGGCCCACCCGCGCGACAACGACGGCAAGCGCTTCATCCAGCAGATCATTCATTTGAGCAAGCACAGCGAACTCGCCGGCTACCTTGTTTTTCTGGAAAATTACGACATCCACGTCTCGCGTCAGATGGTTTCCGGCTGCGACATCTGGCTGAACAACCCGCGCCGCCCGTTGGAGGCCAGCGGCACCAGCGGCATGAAAGCCAGTTGCCACGGCTGCATGGGCTTCAGCATCATGGACGGCTGGTGGCGCGAAGGCTACGACGGCACCAACGGCTTTGCCATCGGCGACGATTCCCATTCCCAAGACGTTGAGGAACAGGACCGCGTGGACAGCGCCAACCTCTACAACACGCTCACTGAACAGATCGTGCCGATGTTTTTCAACCGCGACGCCCAGGGCATCCCGCGCGAATGGATCAAGCGCATCCGTCACGCCATGTCCACGCTCGTCCCGCAGTTCACCACCGACCGCATGGTCAAGGAATATACCAACAAGTATTACCTGACGAAGTAGGAGCCTGGTTGAAATTAAAGCGAAACTTTCGTCCTCATCCTCGGTTTTCTGGAGAGGACGAGGATGAGGATGAGAAGGATTAAGCACTCGCGCCTTTTGGCTTGTAGCCGGCGGGTTGATTATTTATGATGGCAGCAGATTGATTGAATAATTTGTTTGCGGGAACAATTTGTATGGAATGGATCGAGCTAATAATCGGGGGCTTGGTCGGGCTGGCAACGAGCACCGGCCTTGTTTTGCTGATTCTGCAAGCGAGCCGCCGTTATGGTCTTGCCGGCCGGGCCAGTGAAGCGCACCACACCCATAAGATTCCCGTGCCAAGATTGGGCGGCATTGCCCTGGCTGGCGCAATGGTTTCAGTGATCCTGGTTTTTAGTTTTCTGTCAGGCCCGGATGCGTTTCTAAATTCCCAGCGCTGCCTGCTCATCACCGCCTCGCTCGCCATGTTTGGGCTGGGGCTGTGGGACGATCTTTTCGTGCTGGGCGCCCGGCGCAAACTTTTGGGGCAAATACTGATTGCCAGCGTCACCTATTTTTGCGGCATCGGCATTGTTCATTTCCGGATTCCTTATGTGGATCAAATCATTAATTTGGGACTTTGGTCCTGGCCGATCACGGTGATCTGGTTGGTGGCCATGACCAACCTGATCAATTTGATTGATGGCGTGGATGGTCTGGCTGGCGGCATCTGCCTGATGCTGATGATGCTGTTGGTTTATGTGTCCCTGCATTCGGGTTTCGTGCCCATTGTCGCCGCCGGAATGGCCGGCGCGTTATTGGGTTTTTTGCGGTTCAATTTTCCGCCCGCCCGGATTTACATGGGTGATGGCGGGGCTTATTTCCTGGGATTTTTCATCGGCGCGGTGACGATTGTCACCTCGGAAAAAGGCACCTTGTTTGCCGCGCTGGTGGCGCCGTTGTTTGTGCTGGCGCTGCCCATCATAGACACCTCACTGGCCATTTTGCGGCGGGGACTTCGCGGCCTGCCCTTGTTTCGCCCGGACCGCAAACACATTCACCACCGCCTGCTGGCCACGGGCTATTCACGCCGGACTGTGGTTCTGGGGCTTTACGCGTTCACAGCATTTTTCCTGATGCTGGGTTTTCTGATTTTTTACTGGCACGGCGAGCACTTCCCCTTGTTTCTGGGTGTCGGCATATTGACTGTGATGCTGACGGCGTGGAAGTTCAATTTCAGCCGTGAATGGTTTTCCATCGGACGCGTGCTGGGAAATTCGCTGGAGGCGCGCGGGGACATTCATTATGCCATGAGCCTGTCCCGCTGGCTCGCCTTGGAAGGCACCCGCGTTCAAACCCTTCATGAACTTGCCGGGGACGTGGTCTTCATCGCCCGCAAGCTCGGCTTTTCCAGCGTCCAGATGCGGCTGGAAGATGCGGAGAAGAACTGGGAATTGACCGGCACGAGCCTGGAAACCCGTAAAAGTTTCCAGCATAAATTGCCCGGCCATAAATTCTGTTTCCTGGAACTGACCGTTTCCTGTCCTGATCCAAAGTCATCGTCAACGGACGCCGATGCCATCGTCACCGAGTCCCACATTAACACTTTTCAAATTCTGTCCGAACTGCTGGCTGAAGGATGGGCTAAGGCCGTTGGTGACTGGCAGAAGCGCAATCAACTGCCGGCGCGCTTCGACGCCAGACTGAACGTGCCGGCAGCCGTTGATGCTCAAGTGAAAACGACCCTGCAAGCTGCTGAAAAACCCGGCGTTTCCTGACGGTGTGTGCATCTTCAAATCGCTGTTATTGATAAAACAATCCCAGACGCATCCTCGAGTCGGGTGAATTTGAATAACAACCGAACCAGATCACGGTTCGCGGCGGGGAACTTTACACCGCCGCGCCGCCGCCGAAACTTGCCGCTTGAAACTTGAAACCTGAAACTTGAAACTCATTGCAATGAATCGCATTGAGGAACGCTTCGCGCAGTTGAAGCGCGCGGGCAAAAAGGCCTTCGTTGTTTATATCGGCGCGGGCGACCCGAACCTCGCCGCCACGCGCGAACTCGCGCTGGCCTTTGACCGGGCTGGCGTGGACATTTTGGAACTCGGCGTGCCGTTCAGCGATCCGTTCGCCGACGGCCTGGTGAACCAGCTCGCCGCGCAGCGCGGTTTGGAATCCGGCACCACGCCGCCCAAACTTTTGGAAACGATCTCGGTCATTCGCCAGGACTCGCAAATTCCGATTGTCCTCTACATTTATTTCAACCTCATCCATCGCGTCGGCATGGAAAAATTCATCGCCGCCGCCGCCAAAGCCGGCGTGGACGGCTTGCTCGTTTTGGATTTGCCGCCCGAAGAATCGGACAACTACGAAGCCTTGATGCAGGCGCAAGGTCTTTGCCACATTTACCTCGTCGCGCCGACCACGCCGGAAGACCGCATGGCACTCATCGTCAAGCGTGGCAGCGGATTCATTTATTACATCTCGCGCGAAGGCGTGACCGGAATGCAAACGCGCGTCGCGTCCAACCTCGCATCACAAATCGCCAAAATCCGCGCACACACCGTTTTGCCCATCGCCGTCGGCTTCGGCATCTCGAATCCGGCGCAGGCAAAACTTGTCGCGTCGGAGGCGGACGGCTGCGTGGTTGGCAGCGCCGTGGTGAACCAGATTGCCGAACACGGCCAATCGCCGGAACTCGTCGCCACCGTCGGCGCGTTTGTGAAATCGCTGGCGGACGCGGTGAAAGCAATTTAGTCATAATTTCGGCGTGGTGGTTGCATCGCCCAAAACTCCGCGACTTGCCGCGCCGCAACTTTTCCGGCAAAATTTCTGCGATGAAAAAGAACAAATCCGCCGATCTGTTGCGCCCGCACTCCAGCCTTTTGCTCGATGGCGATGAACGCGCCGCCGCGCGCGCCATGCTTTATCCCGTCGGTTTCACGAAGGAGGATTTTACCAAGCCCATCATCGGCATCGCCTCGACGTGGAGCAACGTCACGCCCTGCAACATGCACATTGACAAGCTCGCGCTCGAATCCGAGAAAGGCGCGAACGCCGCCGGCGGCAAGGCGATCATCTTCAACACCATCACGATCTCCGATGGCATCTCGATGGGCAGCGAAGGCATGAAATATTCGCTCGTCTCGCGCGAAGTCATCGCCGACTCGATTGAAACTGTCGTCGGCTGCGCGGGCATGGACGGATTTGTGGCCATTGGTGGTTGCGATAAAAATATGCCCGGCGCGATGATGGCCATCGCGCGGTTGAATCGTCCCGCCGTGTTCGCTTATGGCGGAACGATTCTGCCCGGCTGTTTAGTGGGACAGGCTTCCAGCCTGTCAGGTTCGCACGGGCAAGATGCCCGTGCCACTACCGAACGCAAATTGGACATCGTTTCCGTTTTTGAAGCCATC
>DATCBW010000078.1:0-13595 GCA_036511615.1 Verrucomicrobiia bacterium
CGGTGGACTTGAGCTACATCGAACGTGTGGCGCGTGACATTGCCGCCGCCATGACGGACTACAAAATCGTCGTGGACAAAAGCACGGTGCCGGTCAAAACGGGTGAAAAAGTTTCGGAAACGATCAAGCGTTATTGCGCGGCGAAGGTGGAATTTGATGTCGTCAGCAATCCCGAATTTCTGCGCGAAGGTTTTGCCGTCGGCGATTTGATGAATCCCGACCGCGTGGTTATTGGCGTTCGTTCGCAACGTCCGGTTGCGGCGATGACGGAAATTTACACGCCATTCAAAGCGCCCATCATCATCACCGACATCAACTCCGCCGAACTCATCAAGCACGCGGCAAATTCCTTTCTCGCGCTGAAAATTTCCTACATCAACGCCATCGCCAACGTCTGCGAGGCCGCCGGCGCGAACGTGCAGGAAGTCGCGCAGGGCATTGGCTTGGACGAACGCATCGGCCGCCGCTTTCTCAACGCCGGCATCGGCTTCGGCGGCAGTTGCTTTCCGAAGGACTTGAGCGCGTTCATCAAGATTTCCGAACAGGTCGGTTATGAATTCAAACTGCTCAAGGAAGTCCAGCGCATCAATGCCGACCAGATGGAGCGGTTCGTAAAAAAAATCACCGACACGCTCTGGGTCTTGAAGGACAAAAAAATTGGCGTGCTCGGCCTCGCGTTCAAGCAGAACACCGACGACGTGCGCTCCTCGCCTGCAATTGACCTTTGCCAGCGTTTGCTGAAAGACGGTGCGACGTTGCGCGTCCACGACCCAAAGGCGATGGACAAGGCGAAGCCGCTTTTGCCGAACGTGACTTATGTGGACGACATGAATGCCGTGGCCGAAGGCTGCGACGCGATTGTGGTGGCGACGGAATGGGACGAGTTCAAACAGCTTGATCTGGCCCGCGCCAAAAGCGGACTGACACATCCGATCATGTTCGACGGACGCAATCTGTTCGACCCGGCGGAAATGGAGAAGCTCGGCTGGATTTACAAAAGCATCGGGCGGTAATTGCCCATTGCCGAATGACGATTGAAAAACAGCCGCAGGACGCCAGTGGATTAAACCGGCAATCGGCAATCGGCAATCCTCAATTCATTGAGGTCAGCGCCGCTCTCATTTTCCGCGACAACAAGCTGCTCATCACCCAGCGGCACGCGAAGTCGCACCTTGGTGAGTTTTGGGAATTTCCCGGCGGCAAACGCGAAGCCGAAGAAACTTTTGAGCAATGTCTCGTCCGTGAAATCCGCGAGGAACTGGGCGTGGAAGTTGCCGTTGGCGAACTGTTTGAGGAAATTTCGCACGACTATCCCGAAAAATCCGTCCACTTGAAGTTTTTTATCTGCCAGCTTGTGTCGGGCGAACCACAACCGTTGGATTGCGCCGCCGTGAAATGGATTGAAAAAGCAGAACTGGCCGCGCACAAGTTTCCTGCCGCTGACGCACGATTGCTGGAGAAGTTAAAAAGTTCATTCAACGGCCCGGCCTCGATTTGCCTTTGAAGCCGGCCCGTTTCAGCAATCGTTGACTATTCCGGCTTCGCGGCAAAGTTTTTTCACGAACACACGTCCGCGCAAACCGGCTTCGGAGAACAAAATCCGCGTGACGACGGGGCATGGCTTCGGCGATGAGCGCCAAGCCATCAACTTCCGTTTGCAACCGCGCGATGATGACCTGCTACGGCTTCATTTCGGCAGGCGGTTCACGTCCTTGTAATAAATGTAACGAGCAGGCTGCGCGCCGTCGTTGATGAACCATTGCGGGCAATACGGCGCAATCCAGATCGCGTCGCCCGCCGCCACCGGATGCCGGTCCGTGTCGAGCCGATAAACACCGCCGCCGGTGAGAAAAAACATCCCGTGCTCCATCACGTGCGTCTCGACGAACGGCAGCGTCGCGCCGGGGTCGTAGGTGAAAATGTTCACGGCCATGTCCATCGCGAGCGAACCGGGAATCAACATTTTCAGCCGCGCGTGCTGGCTGCCGAGGAACGGCGCTTCGGAAATATCCTTTTCGTTGCCGGTAAAAAACGCCGGAGGTTTTTGTCCGGCCAAAGGCTCGTAAGTTTTACGGAAAACCAACAGGCGTGAATCTTTCGCCGAGCCGCGAACGTCATATTTCGTTTCCGGTGGCAAAAAGGCAAATCCGCCTTCCAGGAGCGCGACGCCGTTCACTGTTAATTTTCCGGCGACAACGTAGAAAAACCATTCGTCATTTTCCGTTTCGCCGGTGCCGGCGCTTTTCGCATCGAGCGAAATCAGATATTGCGACAGCTTCGCGCCAAGCGCCGCAGAAATCAGCACGACCGGCGAGCAATCCGTCCAGCCGGGAAACACGCTCGGCACATGGCCGTCGGGCGTGAGGAGCGCGTAGTTGCGCTTGATGACGTTGCGCGTGAAACCAGGTTTCGGGTTCATGGGTTGTTAATTTCCTTTGCCAGAGTCTGGATGAAATCCGCCAGCACTTCAATCGCCACGCGAACGTCCGCCGTCGTGACCGATTCGGCCGGATGGTGGCTGGTGCCGTCTTTGCAGCGGACGAACAACATCGCTACCGGACAGATCGCCGAAATCGCGGCCGCGTCATGGCCTGCGCCGCTGGGCAGCTTGAGAACTTCAAATCCGCTTTTTGCGACGCATCTCGATAAAATCCGGGCAAATTCCTTGTCGCACTGAACGGCGTCAGTTTGCTGCACCGGCGTCCAAATCAATTTCAGCCCGCGCCGTTTTGCAATTGAAACAGCTCTGATGTAAAGTGATTTTTTCGCAGCGAGGCGGCGCGAATCATTCCGTGCGCGCACATCAAGCGTGAGCGCAACGTGACCTGGAATGACATTGCTCGCGCCGGGCGAGGCTTCGATTTTTCCAACGGTGGCGACGAGTCCGCGTTGTTTGGCAACCGTTTCAACCGAAGAAACAAATTCCGCCGCACCCGCGAGTGCATCACGCCGAAGCGTCATCGGCACCGTTCCAGCATGGCCGGCGACACCGAGAAATTCCACGCGCAAACGGCTTTGCCCCGCGATGGCAGCGACGACGCCGACGGGAAGATTTCTTTCTTCGAGCACCGGGCCTTGTTCGATATGCACTTCCGCGTAACCGAGAAACTCATTTCGGTTTCGACGCGCTTTGACGATTTGCCCTTCTTCGATGCGCGACAGATCACCCGGCGTGAGCGTGCCGGCAAACGCGCGGCTGCCGAGATATGCGGTCTGATAACGCACGCCTTCCTCATCGCTGAAACCGGCGATTTCCAGATGGAACGGCAGCTTCGCGCCGCGCTCGCGCAGCAGTTGCATGGCGGCAATTGCGGCGAGCACGCCAAGCGGGCCGTCGTATTTGCCCGCGTCCCGCACGGTATCCAAATGCGAGCCGAGCAAAAATGTTTTTGCGCCGCGTCGAGTCGAGTTCCGGCGGCCGAGCAGATTGAACGCCGCGTCTTCGCGCACTTGCAGTCCGGCCCCGCGCATCCACGAGCCGACGAGCTGGTTGGCGCGGCGCATGGCCGGCGACACAAACGTGCGCGTGATTTTGCCCGGTTCATCGGTGATCAAGCCAAGCTCGTCGCAACGGTGCATCAACTGCCGCGATAGGTCGAGTAGGCCCATGGGGAACAGAGCAAGGGGACATGGTAACTTGCGCCGGCATCGGCGATGGCAAAACGCACCGGCACTTTGTCGAGAAAACGAATCTTGGGAAGCGTCCCCGATCTGGCGGCGAAGTAATCGCCGACGAAGAAAATGATTTCGTATAGGCCGGCATTCATTTCATCGGCGGTGAGCAATGGCGATTCCGTGCGGCCGTCGGCGTTGGCCTTCGCGCTCGTGACCAGCGTGCGATCCTCGCCGTCGAGCGACCAGAGTTCGATTTTCATTCCCGACGCCGGGCAGCCGTGCGCCGTGTCGAGGACGTGCGTGCTTAATTTGGCAGGCATATTATTTCTGAATCAATTCTCGCAGACGAAGTTCGGCGATTTTGAAAATTTCTTCAAGCGCCGTTTTGACTTCCTGTTCGCGCGGGTTTTTCAACCGCCGCTCGAAACCGGCGAGAACGGCTTCTTTTTTGTTCAGTCGCGCGCAAATCACAAACGGGAAACCGAATTTATCTTTGTAGGCGGCGTTTTGTTTTTGAAACAATTCAATTTCTTCCGGCGAAAGCTTGTTCAGCCCGGCGCTGGCCTGTTCGTTGGCCGAAGCAAACGTGAGTGTGCCCGCGGGTGCGGCCCAGCCCGCCAAATCAGGATGCGCGCGAATCAAGGCGAGCTGTTTTTCTTCGCCGGAATTTTTTACGGCATCACAAAGCGCCGAATGAAGTTTTGCCATGTCGGCAAACGGTTTCTTTGGCCAGGCCGTTTCCGCAACCCACGGCGAATGTTCAAACACCGGCCCGACGATGCGGATAAATTCGTCACGAGCGAGGGAATTAAGCTGTAAAAGCGTCATCATCTTTGTTTCGCGACCATCCACTTCATCGCCTTCTCCGCCAGTTTGTCGAACGCCGTCACGCACAGTTCGAGGTGTTCTTCCTTCGTGTCCTCAATCTTATTGTGGCTGATGCCATGCAGGCTCTGGACGAACATCATCACGGTCAGCACGCCGGCGGCGGCGACTTCGGCGGCGTCGTGCAGCGGACCGCTCGGCAGTTTGTGCGATTGCCCGCAGGTTTCGCGGATGGCTTCGTCGCACATCGCGATGAGATCGCTGTTGAACGGGCGCGGTGCGATTTGCCAGAGGCGTTCCCAGGAAACTTTCACATTTCCTTCACTCGCAAATTTTTCGCTCGCAGCTTTTGCTTCGGCCAACATTTGCGTGAGCGAGGCGGAATCCAAATGCCGTTGGTCGAGCGTAATGCGACATTCCTCGACGACGCTGGTGACGATGCCGGGTTTCGTCGTGCAGGAACCGATGGTGCAAACGCCGTTGCCGCTGCGTCCGGCAATTTTGTAAATTTCCGGGCTCATTTTCGCGGCGGCGAGGAACGCGTCCTTGCGGCGGTTCATCGGCGTGCTGCCGGAATGTGCGGCCTGTCCGTGAAATGTAATCGCGTAGCGCTCGACGCCGAACGTGCCGAGCACCGCGCCGAGCGGCAAATCCAAATCCAGCAGCACCGGGCCTTGTTCGATGTGCAATTCCAGATACGCGGCGGCGTTTTTCAATTCCTTGCCGCTTTCTTTCACGCGCTCAAAATCAATGCCGGCATTTTTTAGCGCGTCGGGCAAGGTGATTCCGTCTTTGTCTTTCAAATTTTGCGCTTCGTCCAAATTCAAGTTTCCAGAACACGCGGACGAGCCGAACAAACTTTTGCCAAACCGCGCGCCTTCCTCATCGGCCCAATCCACAAGCCGGATCGTGACCGGCGGCCTGCCGTTGTATTGAGAATTGATGCGCCGCAAAATTTCCACGCCGGCCAAAACATTCAGGCAGCCGTCGAGCCAGCCGCCGTCCGGCACGGAATCCATGTGCCCGCCGATGAGCAGGCATTTTTCCGATTCGCCGCGCAGCGTGAACCAGGTGTTGCCCGCCGCGTCGTTGTGAATTTCTAGCGGCAGGTTTTTGACTTTTTCCCGCAGCCATGCGCGCGCGGTCAGCCACGTTTTTGTGAAGGCGACGCGTTGCGCGCCATTTTCATCGCCGGTCAGGGCGCGGAGTTCCTTCAATTCGGCGACGGTGCGTTTGGGATTTAGCGTGTTCACAATTTATATTAAGCCGAGAACAGATTTGTAGCCCGGCGGCGTTTCGCCGTAACCAATGCGCCGCCGCGCAATCGCCGGTTCGATGATTTCGCGGCGGACATCAATTTCGCCGTGAAAGATTTCGCGCCAAAGCCGCCGGGTGTTTTCCGGGTAGCGGTTCGGCGAATCTTCATCGAACGCCGGACGGAACAGGTCCACCGCGTTCTGCAATTCGAGCTTGAATTCCTCCGCCGTCGGATGGCCGGTCAACTGGATGACGCGTTCGTAGGCTTTCAAGTCTTTAGCGTCGAGCCGGTCCAATTTGCCAATCAAAATATCCAACGGATGAGGCAGGGTGAGCGTCACCATGTCCCGCCGGATTGTTTTCGCGCGCCGCAGCCAGTGCGGATGGGTGCGAAAGCTCAACTTGAACCCCGGTTCGATGTAGATGCCGCCGCTGTCTTTGTCCATTTTTGCCGCCGCGACCAACGCGGACAAATCCTGGTCATCGTCCGCGAATATGTCCACGTCGGCGCTCAACAGTTGCCGGTCCACGGTGAGTTGCAGCGGAGCGGAACCGTAGACGGTGATGGCAAAAGCTTGCTGGGGCGGAAGCGATTTGAGGAATTTTTCAAGCGCTTGTCCCGCCGGCGCCGACCAGTCAATTTCGCCGGTCCACCAATCCAAATAATTTTTTGTCGAATTCATGCTTGCGCGTGCCGATGCCCAGAAAATAAAGCGCCTGCTGGATGAGCCGGTCGGTCACCTCCGGATCGCGGGCAAGCCGGCGTGCCAGCGCGTGGTCGCGTGAACACAGCGCGCCGGCTTCTTTGCGCAGCAACAGGCGCGCCGCGAGACGTGACTTGCGCCACGCGGTGTCGGCTTTCGTTCCGGCCTGTTTCATTTGTTGAAAGCTTATTCCAGCCGCAAGTGTTTTGCAATCTTCCCGCGCCTTTGCATGAAATTATTGTGGCAATTGAGCCTGAAGCGAGTTAAAACTTTCAAACCTGACAAATCGGAAGAAACCAGAAAAAGAGAGGGAAGCATATGCCAACGTTAGCCACCACAGTTGACGGCCTCAAGCTGCCGAATCCGTTTGTCATCGGCTCCGGGCCGCCCGGCACCAATCTCAACGTCATCAACAAGGCGTTCACCGAAGGCTGGGGCGCGGTCATCGCCAAAACCGTGAGCCTCGACGCGAGCAAGGTCGTCAACGTCACGCCGCGCTACGCGAAACTGCATTCGGGCGACGGCAAGGAAATCATCGGCTGGGAAAATATCGAGCTTATCAGCGACCGCCCGTTCAAGATTTGGGAAGAGGAATTCAAAAAGTGCAAAGACCAGTTTCCCGACCGCGTGCTCATCGCGAGCATCATGGAGGAATATCGAAAGGACGCGTGGATTGAAATTGTCGAGCGCTGCGAGGCCTGCGGCGTGGACGGATTTGAACTGAATTTTTCCTGCCCGCACGGTTTGCCGGAAAGAAAAATGGGCGCGGCGATGGGCGAAAATCCTGAAATACTGTCTGAAGTCGTCGCGTGGGTAATGAGCGCCGCCAAGAAACCCGTCTGGGCAAAAATGACGCCGAACGTCACCCACATCGAAGACCCGACACGCGCGGCGCTCAAGGCCGGCGCGACCGGCATCAGCGCCATCAACACCATTCGCAGCGTCATGGGCGTCAATCTCGACACGCTGCGCCCCGAACCGAGCGTCGAGGGTTACACGACGCCCGGCGGTTATTCGTCGAAGGCCGTGAAACCCATCGCGCTCCGCATGGTCATGGAGATCGCGCAACTCATCCGCAGCGAATTTTCCGGACGCTCGCTGTCGGCCATCGGCGGCGTCGAGACCGGCAACGACGCGGCGCAATTCATTTTGCTCGGCGGCGACACCGTGCAAGTCTGCACCGGCGTGATGAAGTTCGGCTACGAAATGGTGAAACCCATGTGCGACGAACTGCTCGCGTTCATGGCCAAGCACAAGTTCGAGACGCTCGCCGATTTCAAAGGCAAGAGCCTAGATTATTTCACCACGCACGCCGACCTCGTGAAGCGCCAGGCCGACCGCAAGGCCGCGCAAAAAGCCGCCGCCGCCAGCAAAATGGTCCAAGCCGACGGCGAATGGACCGGCAGCGATTTCGTGAAACAATCGGACGCGCTCGCGCGCTAATTCGTTTAGGAAAACATCAATGGCAATTGTTCATACAAAATCCAAAATCCATTGGAGTTTTTTTATCGCGTTAGAGCAGGACGTAGAAACAATGACACGATATATTGAACCCGTTCCTCAAAATTATGGTGCATATTCGCTAGAAATGTGTCGCATTCTTTTTGCGGCTGCTTCCGAATGTGAAATTGTTCTCAAGGAACTTGCCAAACTTTTTCGATTCGATAGTGAAAGGTTCAACATTGATCGCCTTCGGGAAGTAATTACAGTAAACTTACCTGAACTTGCATCAGAAAAAGTTTTCATTCGAAGATATGGATTGGAATTAGATCCTTGGAGCAATTGGCGAGCAAATCAAAATCCCGATTGGTGGCAAAGTTACAATTCAGTGAAACACCAGCGACTCGACAATTATGACAAAGGAAATCTTCAAAATGCCTTAAATGCAGTTGCTGCATTAAAAGTGGCGACCGTGTTTTATTATCGAAAGGAATTTTCTGCGCGCGCTGGTTTATTTTCATTTCCAGACACGCTACAAGAACTTTCACCTGAAAGCCGATTATTCTTTTTAGCACCAAATCGGTATCCGAGTCTTTTAAGAATAAATGTATGATGCTTGAACCGTGTCCCAATTTCATCGGTGGCGAATGGATTGAATCCAAAACCGCGCGCACGCCCGTTTTTAATCCATCCATCGGCGAAGTGATTTCTGAATGTCCCGTCGGAAATGTCGCGGACGCAAACGCCGCCGTCGAAGCCGCGCAGGTTGCTTTTCCCTCGTGGATGGAAACGCCGCCGGTCGAACGCGTGCGGATTCTCGCTCGTTTCAAAATGTTGCTCGAAGAAAATTTCGAGGACATCGTCCGCAGCAACACGCGCGAGCACGGCAAGACGCTCGGCGAATCGCGCGGCGACGTGAAGCGCGGCATGGAAGTCGTCGAGTTCGCGCTCGGCGTGCCGTCGTTGATGATGGGCGAGGTGCTGGAGAACATCGCGCGCGGCATTGATTGTGAAGCCATTCGTCAGCCGCTCGGCGTTTGCGTCGGCATCACGCCGTTCAATTTTCCCGCGATGGTTCCGCTGTGGATGTATCCCATCGCCATCGCGTGCGGAAATACTTTTGTTTTGAAGCCGAGCGAAAAAGTTCCGCTCACCGCCATCAAGATCACGAAGCTTCTGGAAAAAGCCGGGCTGCCGAAAGGCGTGCTGAACATCGTCCACGGCGGACGCGAAGTCGTGGACGCGCTGCTCACACATCCGAAGGTGAAGGCAATTTCGTTCGTCGGTTCGACGCCCATCGCGCGCTACATCTACGAGACTGGCACGAAGCACGGCAAACGCGTGCAATCCAATGGCGGCGCGAAGAATTACGTCATCATCATGCCCGACGCCGACGTGGAAAATTCCACGCGCGGCGTCATTGAAGCAGCTTTCGGTTGTGCGGGCGAACGGTGCATGGCGGGTTCGACAGCCGTCGTCGTTGGCGGCGCGGAAAAATCTGTTTTGCCGACGCTCATTGAAGCCACGCGCAAAATAAAAGTCGGCCCGACTGACCGCGAGACGCAGCCGGACATGGGCGCGGTCATCACGAAGCAGCATCGCGATCGGGTTTTGGAATTGATTGAAGCCGGCGTGAAAGAAGGCGCGAAGATTCCCGCTGACGGTCGTGGCGTCAAAGTCAGCGAAGCACCAAATGGTTTTTACGTCGGCGCGACGATTCTCGACCGCGTTGAAACCGGCATGACCGTTGCGAAGGAAGAAATTTTCGGCCCGGTGCTCAACGTGATGCACATGGATGATTTGGATAAAGCAATAGAGCTGGCGAACAAATCTTTTTACGGCAATGGCGCGTCCATGTTCACGCGCAGCGGCAAAGCCGCGCGCGAGTTCAAGCATCGCATCAATTGCGGCATGGTCGGGATCAACATCGGCGTGCCCGCTTCAATGGCGTGGTTCCCGTTCAACGGCTGGAATGAATCCTTCTTCGGCGATTTGCATATGCAGGGCCGCGAAGGCGTGCAGTTTTTCACGCAGCAAAAAGTGACGACGAGCCGCTGGTTCAGTTATGGCGAAGGCGATATTTGGCACACGGAGAAAAAATAACAGACAGAATTTACAGAATTATGCAGAATTATTTTGTTTCGGAACGCGAGTTTTCAATTTTGTAAATTCTGTTAATTCTGTCTAAAAATTATGAGTCTCTTAATTAAGAACGGCGAAATAGTCACCGCAGATTCACGCTACATCGCGGACATCCTCTGCGAAAACGAAACCATCACGCGCATTGATAAAAATATTTCCGCGCCGAAAAACTGCGAAGTGATTGACGCGAAGGGAAAATTTATTTTTCCCGGCTTCATTGACCCGCACGTCCACATTTATCTGCCGTTCATGGGCACGTTTGCGAAGGACACTTACGAAACCGCCAGCCGCGCCGCGCTCGTCGGCGGCACGACCACGCTGATTGAAATGTGCGCGCCGTCGCGCGCGGACGACGCGCTGGCCGGGTTTGAATTGTGGATGAAACAGGCCGTCGGCAAATCCGCGTGCGATTTCACGTTTCACATGAGCGTGACAAAATTTGACGACAAGACCGAAAACCAGTTGCGCGAAATAGTCAGGCGCGGAATCAGTTCGTTCAAAGTTTATCTCGCTTACAAAGGCGCGTTCGGCGTGGACGACACGGAACTTTATCGCACTCTCAAACTCGCGAAGGAACTCGGTGTCATCGTCACCGCGCATTGCGAAAACGAAACGCTCATCGCCGAGCGCGCGAAGGAATTGCTCGCCGCCGGCAAGACCGATTCCGGCCAGCATCACGAAAGCCGTCCGCCGCAAGTCGAAGCCGAGGGCGTGAATCATTTGATGAGCTTTGCCGAACTCACCGGCGCGGCGACTTACATCGTGCATTTGAGTTGCAAGGAAGCGCTCGACCGCGCCATCGCCGCGCGCCAACGCGGCGTGCGCGTGAGTGTCGAGACATTGATTCAATATCTCACGCTCGACAAAACTTACGCCGATCTGCCGAAAATGGAGGGCGCGAAATACGTCATGTCGCCGCCGCTCCGCGACAAAAGCAATCAGCCGGTTTTGTGGAACGGCTTGCGCGACGGACTCGTGCAAACCGTCGCGACTGACCATTGCCCGTTCGATTTCACGACCAAGAAGAAAATGGGTAAAAATGATTTCACCAAGATTCCCAACGGCATTCCATCGCTCGAAGACCGCATCAACGTGCTTTACACTTACGGCGTGAAGACGGGCAGGATTGACCTGCACACGTTCGTGAATTGCGCGAGCACGCAGGCCGCGAAGACGTTCGATCTGTTTCCGCGCAAAGGCACGATTCAGCTTGGCGCGGACGCCGACCTCGTGGTGTTTGATCCAAATTATCGCGGCAAAATTTCCGCGAAGACGCATCACATCAACGTGGATTACAGCGTGTTTGAAGGCTGGAAAATCGAAGGCCGACCGGGCGTCGTCACCGTGCGCGGGCAAGTCGCCGTGCGCGATGGAAAATTCGTCGGCAAAATCGGGCGCGGGAAATTTTTACAGCGCAAGCCGGGGCATTTTTAACCCGGCAAGGCGATGGGTGCCGACCCGAACAACAAAAAAGAACAATTCGTTCCGCTCAAATCCGAATAATTCACTGCAATATATTCAGACAAGCGCTCTCGAAAAAAGTTTTCCCAAAATCGGTTTGGCGCGTTCCGACATTCATTCATAAAAATTGTGTCAAGAGCACCCGTTTGAGCGGCGGTAAAAATTTTCGTGGGCGTGTGAACGCAATGCCGCTATGCTCCGTCCAACTGGAAGCCAAAATCATAGCCGCATGAAAATCATCCTCTGCCTGTTGTCCACCGTCATGGCGTTCTCGGTTGCCGCCGCAGCAACGCCCGGCACCAACACGCCCGCCGGCGCCACGAATGTTTTTTTGGCGGCAAAAATTCCCGACGCCGCCCACGCACCGGTGCGCGTCACCAATACGGTGACCATAGCCGGCGTGAGCGTGACCTATGTGGCGGAGACCGGCATGCTGCCGATCCTGAAGCCGGACGGCACATCCAGCGCCTCGGTTTTTTATGTCGCCTACACACGACAGGGCGTGGCCAACCATGATGCTCGACCGGTGACATTTTGCTTCAACGGCGGGCCGGGGTCGGCCTCGGTATGGCTGCATCTCGGCGCGCTCGGTCCACGGCGCGTGAAGATGAACGACGACGGTTCCCAGCCGCCGCCGCCGTTTCACATGGTGGACAACCAGTATTCCATCCTCGACGCGAGCGACCTGGTGTTCATTGATCCGGTGGCGACGGGCTTCAGCCGCGCGGCGAAGGATGAAAAGGCGAGCCAGTTTTTCGGCGACTCGGCGGATCTGGATTCCGTCGGCGAATTCATCCGGTTGTGGACGACGCGGAACGAGCGCTGGCTTTCGCCAAAATTTTTGTGCGGCGAAAGCTACGGCGTGTTTCGCGCGGCGGGTCTGGCCGAACATCTGCGCGGGCGTTACGGGATGTATTTGAACGGACTGATCCTGATTTCCGGTGTGCTGAATTTTGCCACGATTGACGACGAACCGGGCAACGACCTGCCGTATCCGCTGTATCTGCCGGCCTACACGGCGGCGGCGTTTTACCACAAGAAACTGCCGCCGGATTTGCAGGCGGATTTGACCAACGCACTGGCCGAGTCGCGCGCGTTTGCCACCGGCGAATATACTTCGGCGCTCGCACAGGGCGCGGCGCTGCCCGCCGGTGAACGGCAGAAGATCGTCGCCCAACTCGCGCGCTTCACCGGACTGACGACCAATGTCATCGTGGACAATAATCTTCGCATTGACGAGGGCGTGTTCCGCAAGCAACTGCTGCACGACCAAGGGCTGATTCTGGGCGCCTACGATGCGCGGCTGACTGGTCGCGATGGTGACGCGGCTTCGCCGAATCCTGCATTTGATCCGTCGAGCGCGGCGGTAATGGGACCGTTTGCGGCGGGGATGAATGCGTATGTGCGGAGCGAATTGAAATTTGAGGACGACCTGCCGTATGAAATCCTAGTGGGCGTGCAACCGTGGAATTACGGTGCGCCCAACAGTTATCCAAACGCCAGCGACCGGCTGGCGTCGGTGATGAACCAGGAACCGTATTTGAAAATCCTCGTGTTCGGCGGACGGTGCGACCTGGTCTGTCCGATTGACACCATCAAGCACAGCCTTTCCCACATGACGCTGGCGGCGGAGCTGCGGACGAACATTTCCTACGTGCAGTTTGACGCGGGCCACATGATGTATATCAACCTGCCCGACTTGCAGAAAATGCAGCAGGAACTGGAGAAATTCCTCCAGCCTTGATCACCACGCGGCCCAGTTGCCGCGGATCACGGCCTTGACGGTCGGCGTTAGCGGCGGCAGCCTGGCGGAATTGTTGAAGTTCAAGTCAAAACCCCATTTGCGCGTCGGGGCGTTGTAATAATTTCCCGTGATCTGCCAATAGTTTGTCGCGTATTGGCTGGGGAACATCACCACGATGGAGCCGTTGTAAGTGACGGTGTGGCCGCTCCAATTCTCCAGCAGGCGCAGGAAATTTTCCACCCCGCCGCTGTAATTCGCGCCGTTGGAAGGAACGATGCCTTCCAAGGTGGCGGCATTGACAACGATATCTGCGGGTATGCGAGTAGCGAGAAGTGAACCGTAATTAGCATCGCTCCAGTTGCTGGAAAGGAGGGTGACGGCATCGGCCAAAAGCGCGGCGGGAACGG
>DATCBW010000079.1:0-14162 GCA_036511615.1 Verrucomicrobiia bacterium
AGACTGGTTCGCGCGCCAACCGCATCCGCAGCCGCAATCAAAACCAGTCCGCCGATGAGCAGCAGCGAAACGGCGGTCGTCGCCGGCACGACCGCGCCGATGAGCGCGAATGGCAGAATGACTGCCGCCACCCAAAATAAAAGTCTGGAACGCGGGGCAATCATCGCGGCACGGCGATTTGCTGCAAAATTTGCTGGATGACTTCACCGACGGCCAGCCCTTCAATTTCAAATTCAGGACGCAGAATCAGGCGATGTTCCAGCACCGGCTGCGCCATCGTTTTGATGTCGTCGGGCGTCACGAAATCGCGGCCGGAAATCGCGGCTTTGGCGCGCGCGGCCATGATGAGCGACTGCGTTGCGCGCGGGCCGGCGCCGACCAGCACGCTTTCGTGCGAGCGCGTCGCGCGCACGATGTCCACGAGATACGCGACCAGTTCTTCGCGGATGACAATCGCCGCCAGGCTTTCGCGCAGCGCCGCCAAGTCCTCCGCCTTGATGACCGGTTGCACAACGCCCTGGGCCAGCAACGTCTCCGGCGCGTCCTTGGTCATCGTGCGTTGTGCCAGCGAAAGTTCTTCCGCGCGATCCGGCGCTTTCATCGTGATTTTCAGCATGAAACGGTCCTTCTGCGCTTCGGGCAGCGGATACGTGCCTTCGTATTCAATCGGATTCTGCGTGGCGAACACGGTGAAGTTCGGCGGCAGCAAATGCGTGTCGCGGTCAATCGTCACCACGCGCTCCTGCATGGCTTGCAGCAAAGCCGACTGTGTTTTCGCCGGCGCGCGGTTGATTTCGTCGGCGAGCAAAAACGAAGTGAACACCGGCCCTTTAATGAGTGAAAATTCGTTGCGCTGCAAATTGAAAACATTCGTGCCAGTGATGTCGGCAGGCATGAGGTCGGGTGTGAACTGGATGCGCGCGAAATCCGCGCCCAACACATGCGCGAGCGTGCGCACGAGCAGCGTCTTGGCGACGCCCGGCACGCCTTCGATGAGCGCGTGGTTGCCGGTGAAAATGGCGATGAGCGCCTTTTCGATGACGTCGTGCTGGCCGATGATGACCTTGCCGGTTTCGTGCCGCGCCTGGGCGAGGACTTCCTTGAGTCGTTCTGTGTTCATAATTTTT
Source organism: Verrucomicrobiia bacterium (assembly GCA_036511615.1). Taxonomy (GTDB): domain Bacteria; phylum Verrucomicrobiota; class Verrucomicrobiia; order Limisphaerales; family UBA11358; genus UBA11358. The sequence goes on from DATCBW010000079.1 coordinate 1,128, forward strand.
TCGTTTGCGTTCCGAGGGCTTCGGAAATTTTTTGGTAGGTTGCAACGGGGTTGCGGTCTTTGTTGGGCAGGGAATTTTCGGATTGAAAGATGGCTTCGGCCTGTTGAAACCGCGTTGAAGAAATTTTCCCCGCCGGCGCGATGGATTTTTTCCATTCGGCGAAGCACGTTGCAAGCAAGTCGCGCGGCCGGATGCTGCGCCGAAGCAAATTGACAAAGCCCGAACCGGAATCTTTGCCGGCGACGAAATCCTCTTTGAATTCATCCGTGTGCGGCGGGACAAGACTCGTGGCATTTTTCCAGATGAAAAGTCCGATGAGCAAAAGCAGGCCGGCGGCCAGCCCGTGCAGCCGGTATTTCCGCATCAACATCGCCACGCCGGAGGTTTCGACGATGCCAAAATGCGCCTCGTCAAAAACGACGTTTTTGTCCGGGCCAATGAGCCACGCAAGCAGGTCCGCGTGCCGGTCGCCGGCCATCGCCTCGTTGCTGACGAAATAGGAATCTGCGGCGAAGACGACCGAACCTTTGCCAAATTCTCTTTCGATGACGACGGCGTTGGTGCCGCGCGCGTAAATGGTCCGCCACGCGCTGTCGCAGTTCGTGAAAATCAGGCCGCTGTGCCAGTCCAAATTTTGCGGCAGCGGCAAATCCGTCTGGTTCACGACCTGCACCGGCGCGTAGCTCTCGCCGTCCGGCGCGAGCTTTTCAAAGCCCGGATGAAAGCCCCACTTGTCTGCCAATGAAATGTCCGAATCGTCGTCCGTGATTCCGTTTGTTTTTTTGGCCGGTTTCGCGGGCGTGGTTTTGCCGTCCTTTGATTTGGCTGATTTCACCGAATTGGTTTCCTCGCCGTTCTCGAAATTCCGAAACGAATGCGCTTCCGTTTGCGGATAAAAAGTGACGACCAGCCGGTCGCCGCGCGCGAGGAAATCCTGGATTTCGTGAAACAAATCGCTGGGCATCCTTTCCCACTCGTTGGGCGAGCCGGCCAGATGCAGATAAACGGTCTGCGGGCCGCCGGGCAGAAGGTTGGAGTCGCTGAAATCGCGGCGCACGGAAAGGGCGGGGATTTTTTCGAGGCTCTCGTAAAACGCCATCGTGCCGAGCGGATCGGCGCGCAACGACGAATACGCAGGATACACGTCGCCGCGCTCGAAACGAAGTTGAAAAAGTTGCAGGACGCCAAACGCGAAAATGGCCGCGCAGCCGAGCAGGATGAAAATGGGGAAATGCTTTTTCATCCGGTGGCCTTCATTTTTTCCACGTTCGCGGCGAACTGGCCCACCAGCTCCCGGTTGACGTCGTGCAGGCCATACCAGACGCGCTCGAAGGCGAAAATGTTGTCGCCGAAAACCGGGAGCAGGCCGGGAATGGCGTGGGCGCGGCGGCACAGCTCGCGCTCATAATCGTGGTTGGATTTGTAGCGCGCGATGCTGATCAAATTGCGCGCGGCCAGATGCGACAGGCTGGCGAGATAAAACGCGCGCATGGCGAGGCGAAATTCGCCGCGCTCCAGAAGTTCGCGGGCCAGTTTCGTCCAGCCGTCTTCGGGCAACTGGTCGGCGCGCACGTTTTCATCGGCCACGTCCGGCACCGGCAGCACGGCTTCGGCCACGGCCACGGCGGATTTTCGCCGTCCGCGCCAGACGCGATAAAGAAAAATTGCCAGCGCGGCCAGCACCGCCGCGACGAGCGCATAAAGCAAAATTTCCACGGACATGATCCAGCCGTAACCGTTGGAGCCGGTTTGCGTGGGGCCCGGCCAATTGTGGAACAGTTTTTGCAGCATTTTTTCCAGCCAGTCCCAAACCGCGTGCCGCCACTGGCGGAGCATGGCGCCGACCTTGTCCAGGAATTTCATGATGACGCCCTCGTTGGCGTCGGATTCAACCGTCGTGTCGCGCGGCAGCCGCCAGGTGTATTTTCTCTCGTGAATCGTCTGGCCAATTGCGTGATCCAGATCGGGCGGGGAAATTTTTTGAGTCGTGGGCGGAACTGTCGGCGCGGCGGCATTTTCCGCTTTTACGGGCGCGGTGAACAAAATCAGGAGCAGAATCAACATCGTCGCGGCCAGTTTCGACGGGGCGATGACGAACCGTTTCAGCTCCGCCTTCAGGTCTTCCCCGGAATTCAGGGACTCGCCATAAAAACAGCGGAGTGCGTATATCGTTTTCAAAATTGGGTCCACGCACAGATAGGTCAGCCCAAACATTCCGGCAAAGAAAGTCGTGTTCAACATCGCCAGCGGACTTTTGGAAAAGGCGAAGGCGACGCCGAAAAGCATTTTTAACAGTCCGGGCAGCATGAGACAGGCGACCGCCCAGTTTAGAAAAACGAAAAGGGCAAACGCGAGCAGGATGGCCAGTCCAAAAAAGTTTTGCAGCGGCCAGAGCGTCGCCTGCATGAAGGCTTTTTTGAAAAGTTTGAGCAGGCCGGGGTCATCGCCGTCGTCGAGCGCGGTGACGTTTTGAAAGAAGGCAAACACCCAGACGAACGGGATGACCGGAGCCAGCGCGAGCGGAATCAAGAACAGTCCCAGCGGCTGGAGGATTGTCTGCGTTGCAACCATTTTCAATGCGCGGCGGAAATTCAGCGGCGGCGGCGGCTCGGCGGCGATCTGCGCGCGGACGCGGCGGGCGAAAACGGCCTGCCAGAATTTCATCCAGAGAAACAGCGCGCCGACACCCAGCGAGGCTTCGGCGAGATGCTGGCCGGCGAACGGGCTGCGGCTCATGTCGGTCCAGAAAAAAAGCAGGCCGAGGACAAAGGGGATCGCGCCGGCGTAATAAACCGCGAGCGTGGCGGCGGGCGCGGTGCGGAGCAAATGCACGGCTTCTTCGATGAGATCGAAGGCGTTCCTGCCGTGCTGTCGCTTCGCTCGTTTCATTCGTTGTCGTTCCAATGCACCTGCCAGAGCGTTCCTTCGTGGAACGAGTCGGGCAGTTTCAACAAACTCTGGCCGATGAGAAAAAAGAAAAACCACGCGAGCAGAATTCCGAAGACGCATTGCGCGAGACGGAAAATTTTGGCGAGGGCGAATCGTTGCGCCAGCGGCCGGTGCGTCAGTTTTTTCAGACAGACGGTGCAGAGGACGCGGTCGTCGTGTTCGGTGACGCACTCGCGGCAGAAGAATTGCAAACATTCCGGGCAGCGCGCCACGGCCTCGCGGGCGGCGTGGTTGAAGCAGCGTTGATGGACGACCGTTTGCATTGGTTCAGGAAATCACGGGCGGCGCGTTTTCCGATTGAGTCGGGGCCGACGGAATGGTTTCCCGCATTTGCGCGGAGATTTCCTCGGCGGTGAGCTGGCCTTGGGCCGCGACAATCAGCGGGCGGATTTTAGCCAGCATTTTGCGTGTTTGGCGGACGCGGCGGAGCGGCGGCAGGTTTTCAACTTGAACGGCGGTGCGAATCTGGGTTTTGCACGTCGGGCCGGAAAATGTGTTCGTTAAAAGAAGCACGATGACAATGACTGCAAGCGTGCCCAGAATAATTCCACCGGCGATGGCATCGCCGGACCAACTGGCGGGAGGGCCTGCCGGTTTTGTCACGAGAGTCACAATGAGAACAATCGCGGCCAGAGGGCCGAGAATAAAATTCCAAACGCGGCCGCGACTGGTTTGCTGCATCGTGATGGCCTGGATGTCGCGAAAATAAAACCGCTTGTAAGTTTCGGCGTAGCCGCTGGAGTCAACGAAGAGTAGATGATCGTCGTCCAGCCACAGGCTCGTGCGCGACATGACGGCGAGGGCGAACGCGCTGCGACCGCGCGTGCGGGTCAGACGCTGGTATTTTGATTTGGCCATGATTAGAAATTAATGCCGGATTATAATGGCGATGAGCAACACCGCCCAGCCAGCGATTTGCAGTGTCGCCAAAATGATCGCCACAACGAAACGGATTTTCGTGCGGCGCAAAATGCTTTGCGGCGATTTCCAATAACGAATGGCGACGAACAAAGCCATGGGCGCGGTGATGAGAGTGAAATAAAAAATCAGCAGCGGATAAATGGCCAGCGCCAGGGCGATGCTGTCGTAACATGTGCGCTTGTGATCGAGGCTTTGAATTTTCCCCTTCGTGCGCCCGGCCTCCAGGCAGGCGGGACAGAAATGCCGGTCTTGCAGTTCGCAGTCGCACAGGGCGCAAAGGAAACGGCCGCAGCTGTCGCAGGGTCGCACGGCTTTTTTTTGCGGATGATAAAAGCAGCTCGATTCGCCCTCGACCATGACGGCCTCGCCGGTTTTTCCCGGATTGATTTTGCGGAACAGGGCGGGAAAAACCTCCACCAGCGTCGGCGCGCCGCAGCGGGGACACGGCGACATTTCCGGCTGGTTGAACATTCCCTCCGGCAGCCAGGTTCGGCATTGGGGACATTGAACCAGCGGATTCATCGGTTACTTATAGACCACCCGGGTGTTGCAAATGTGATCGTGCAGGGCGCGCCTTTGGGGCTTGTCGAAAATGGCGATGATGTATCCAATCAAACAAATCATCCCGCTCAACATTTTGGCAAAATACCGTCCGAGGGCGCGGGCGTAGGAAACGCGGCCGCCGTCGGCGGTCACCACTTTTATTTTGCACGCCATTTTCCCCAGCGTCGCGCCGTATTTTCCAATCATGATGGTTTCGTAGGATATGCCGATGGTCAACTGGATTGCAAACAGGACGACTTGCAGCGCGACCGCTCCTTTGGGCTGCACCCCCGCCGCCTGCGCGACGCTCAAGCCGGCGATCAGCCCGATGAGGACGTTGGTGGCGCCCAGAATCAACCCGTCCAGCACGAGGGCGGCAAACCGCGTCAGGATGCGGGCGTAATGCAATTCACCGGTGTTGATCTGCGCCCCTTCCGACAATTTTTGCATGAAGACCGGCTTGCAGTTCGCGCAAATGCGGGCGTTGCCATGACGGATCATTTCGTCCACTGGAAAAATGTTTCCACATTCGTTGCAGACCGCTTCCGTGGCATTGCCAGCCGCCGCCGGTCTGGCCGTTTCGACGGAGCCGGCGAGCATTTCGGGCGGTTTCGGTTTTGCCTGAACCTGGCCATAAGGCAGCCAGTCTGCCATGCCGCCACACCAAACCAGCGTGTCGGCATTGATTCTTCCCGCGCGGACCAGTTCCGCGAGCTGTTCATCGCTGACCGGGCCGACCTGCTGTCCTTGTTCAACGTAATGCCAGTTCATATTGGATAATGGTTGTGTTCAGGTTGACGTCCACCGACAGGTTCAAACGGGAGTGAGGTTGGCAGATTGAATGTGCCAAATGCAAAATAAATCTATCGGCTCACGTCTTGCCAGGCGGGAACCGGCGCTGAAAGGCCCGCCGGCTGGGCGGGAATTTTGTCCCGCAAAAAAAAGGTTGAACAAAATTGCCAAGTGCGGCTTGCATCACGGCGGTCATCGGCGTTAAAGTTTTTCCGAACTCAACAAAGGTTTTTATTATGTCGCAAACGGGCCGTCAGTCTCTCAACGTCAGCAAAGTCCTCTGCGTCATCCTCGGCGGCGGACAGGGGTCGCGCCTGTTTCCGCTCACGAAGGACCGCGCCAAGCCGGCCGTGCCGCTCGCCGGCAAATACCGCATCGTGGACATCCCGATCTCCAACTGCATCAACTCGCGCTTCCGCCGCATCTACGTTTTGACGCAGTTCAACTCCACGTCGCTGCACAGCCACATCTCGCGCACCTACAAGTTCGACCAGTTTTCCGCCGGGTTCGTGGAGATTCTCGCGGCGCAGCAGACGTTCAACAACACGTCGTGGTATGAAGGCACGGCGGACGCGGTGCGCAAAAACCTCGTTCACTTCATGAACCACGATTTCGACTACCTGCTGATTTTGAGCGGCGACCAGTTGTATCGGATGGATTTGCAGGAAGTCATCGAGCAGCACCGCGAGGCCGGCGCGGAAATTACCGTCGCCACGCTGCCCGTGAAGGCCACCGAGACGCCCGCGCTGGGCATCATGCAGATAGACAACACCGGCCGAGTGACGCGTTTTCTGGAGAAGCCGAAGGATCCCGCGCTGCTGGAGCCGTTCAAGATGCCGCAGGAAATCCGCGCCAAGGTGGGTCTGGAGGCCGGACCCGATTTGTATCTGGCCTCGATGGGCATCTACGTTTTCAACCGCAAGGTGATCACCGCGCTGCTGGACAATCCGCTCTCCGACTTCGGCAAGCACATCATCCCGCACGCCATCAACACGCACCGCGTCTTTTCCTACGTCTATCAGGGCTACTGGGAGGACATCGGCACCATCCGCAATTTTTTCGAGGCGAACCTCGATCTGGTCAGCGAGCTCCCGCGCTTCAATTTCTTCGACATGAACGCGCCGATCTTCTCGCGTCCCCGCTTTCTGCCCGGCTCCAAGATCAATGGCGCGCAGATTGACCACGCCGTCATTGCCGACGGCTGCATCATCAACCGCGCCCGCATCACCAACAGCGTCGTCGGCCTGCGCACCATCATCGGCGACAACGCGGAACTGAACCGCGTGGTCATCCTCGGCAGCGACTACTATGAATCCCAGGCGTCGGTGGAAAAAAGCGAGCACGAAGGGCTGCCGCGCATCGGCATCGGCGCGGGCTGCCACATCGAAAACGCCATCATTGACAAGAACGCGCGCATCGGCAACGGCGTGAAAATCTCCGCCGCCGGCAAGCCAGAAAACGTGGATCACGAGTTCTATTTCGTCCGCGACGGCGTGGTCATCATCCCCAAGGACGCGGTGATTCCGCACGGGACGGTGATTTGAACTGGCGTGCAGGCCGATGATGTCGCGACGCCTTTGCTAAAATGAATTTGAACCGAAAGTTACAGCCAAAATGATGCGGCGAAGCAAGCTGACAACAAAAAACAGCCGAATTTTGAAACCGGATGGACAGCGAAAATTCAACACAATGATTTGTTAGGCATCATCACACGTTTATGCGCTATCTCGTCACTATTTTATTTGTGCTGGTGGTTCTCGTCGGCTGCTCACGAAAGCCGGATATTTCCCAGCGCGACCCGCAACGTGAGCAGCGTGATATGATTCTCCATGCCGAAATGGACGCACTGTATGCCAAGACTGTTTTGACCGCCTTACGCGACGGGCAGCAGACCAATGCGCTGGAGTTTTTGGAGATGCAGATAGACACATCGGTCATCCTAATTGACCATTCTTTGACGAATCGTTCGGGCTCAGATCGTGATGGGGCTATGAGCACGCTACGGTTACTCAAAGCATATCGAGAGGCATACCCACGGAAACAGGAAGCAGTTCTTCCAAGTGCCGACAAGCAGGACGCTGAGACGTTGATTCAAGGAAGGCGAGATGCGACCCGTATATTGAATGATTTGAAATGAAGCTGATGCCTAACATCAGGATAGGCTGCGAAGATAATTTTGAATGACGCCGTTTTCACGGACCGTTTGCTTTCGCCCGCTTCGCCACCAGAACTTCCACCCGCTCTACAACGCGCCTTTTCGGAAAATCGCTTTGACATTTTCGCGGTTAGCATCATGATGCCTATGTGAGAACCACCTTGACGCTCGACCATGACGTTGCCGTAAAAGCCAAACGCGGCGCGGCCCGGCTCGGCAAGCCGTTCAAAAGTGTGATCAATTCCGCGTTGCGCATCGGCTTGGATGAAGTCTTGAAACCGCCGGCGGCAAAACCCTACCGCGTCAAGCCGATTCCGATGGGTTTGAAAAAAGGCTATAATTATGATAATATCGGCGAATTGCTGGAGCAGCTTGAAGGGCCGTATTACAGATGACTTTGCCGGATGTCAATCTGCTGCTTTATGCCTATGACGGTCGTTCAGAATTCCATACGTCTGCGCGAAGATGGTGGGAAATGCAATTGAGCGGCACGGAAACCGTTTGCCTGTGCTGGCCAGTCATTCAAGCGTTCATTCGCATTGGAACCCACCCTCGTTTGCATCCGCGCGCCATGATGCTCGACGAAGCCATTGAGCGCGTGCAAAGCTGGCTGGACCAGCCGTGCGTCAGAATGATTCAACCGACGGAGCATCATTGGGCCATTTTTCAGCGGATGCTGCGCGTAGGACACGCCACGGCCAACCTGGTTTCGGACGCGCATCTGGCCGCGCTGGCGGTGGAGCATAATTGCACTTTGCATTCCACCGATTCGGACTTCGCGCGTTTTCGCGGATTAAAATGGAAAAATCCGATTGCGTGACTCGCGCCATTTACTTTCCACCGTTTCGCTGCTAAAACTGGCGCGTGTTCAATTCCGCCGCCATCTGGAAAAACCTCAATTCGCCGCGCCGGCTGTTTCTCATCGCCGGGCCGTGCGTGATTGAAAATGAAAAACTCTGCCGCACCGTCGCCACGTCGCTCGTCAAAACGTGCCGCCAGCTTGGAATTTTCTTCGTCTTCAAGGCCAGCTTCGACAAGGCCAACCGCACGTCCGGCAAGGCGTTTCGCGGACCAGGCATCGAGGCCGGATTGAAAACGCTCGCCGGCATCCGCGAGGAATTCGGCGTGCCGGTGCTGACGGATGTTCACACAGAAACGCAGGCGTATCTCGCCGGCGAAGTCGTGGACATTCTCCAAATTCCCGCGTTTCTCTGCCGTCAGACCGATTTGATTGAAGCCGCCGTGACGACCGGCAAAATCGTCAACCTGAAAAAAGGACAATTTCTTTCGCCGGTGGAAATGGGGCAGGTCGCCGAAAAAGCCAAACGCGCGGGTGCAAAAAAAATCCTGCTCACCGAGCGCGGCACAACCTTCGGCTACAATAATCTCGTCACCGATATGCGCTCGATTCCGATCATGCAATCGTTCGGCTTTCCGGTGGTGTTCGACGCGACACATTCCGTGCAACTGCCCGGTGGCGGCGGCGACAAGTCGGCGGGCCAGCGCGAATTCGCGCCGGTGCTGGCGAAGGCGGCGCTGGCCGTCGGCGCGAATGGTTTATTCATTGAGACGCATCCGAAACCGGACGAGGCCTTGAGCGACGGGCCGAACATGATTCCACTCGGCGAATTGAAAAAAATTCTGGGCGAATTGAAAAAAATTTACGAAGCGGCGAAATGAAAAAATTCAATATCAAAAAATTTACGGCACGCAGTTCAATTAAATTTTAGACGATTGCAAAGTTATGAATACATCACGCCCAAATTCGGTAAAACTGGCGATATGTTGTCTGGCTATTTCATTTGCGATTTCACTGATTCAGACATTTGTGCAGGCTCATTTCGCGACAAGCCGATTTGCCTATCAGATGTTCGGATTCTTCATCGTTTTATTTTTGATCTTTATGATTTATCGGCGCAAGAATTGGGCGAGGTGGATTTTTGCCGGCTGCACTGTTCTTTGGTTGACGACACTTATATTTCATTTTCACCTTGTGACAGAGTTGACGATTGTTCGCGGCCTTTTATTGGCAGTTCAGTTGATTCTCTGGGCAGTAGCCATATGTATGCTTTTTGCGCCAAAAACAAATGAGTGGTTCAAAAATACGTAATCGGTCAGCCTAACACATCGCTGGATGTTAGAATTTTTTTCATTTTTAAATTCATGCCCGCAAAAATTTCCGCCGCCAACCGTCAACGCGCCGCGCGCATCAAATTGTTTTTGTGCGACGTGGACGGCGTGCTGACGGACGGCTCGATCTTCATCGGCGGCGAGCGCGAGTTCAAACGGTTCAACATCCGCGACGGCCTCGGTCTGGTTTTGGCGCGGCGCGCGGGGCTGAAAGTCGGCTGGGTTTCGGCGCGGCCATCGGCGGCGACGAAATTGCGCGCGGACGAATTGAAGATTGATTTTCTCGTCCAGCAGAGCGACAACATCGGCAAGACGGCGGCGATTGAACAGTTGCTCGCACGGGAAAAGCTGTCGTGGGCGGAAACTTGTTTTGTGGGCGACGACATCATTGACCTGGGGCCGCTGACGCGCGCGGGTTTTGCCGTGGCGGTCGGTGACGCGGTGGCCGAGGCGAAGGCGGCGGCGCATTGGGTGACGAAAGCCGCCGGCGGACGCGGCGCGGTGCGCGAGGCGGTGGAACTGATTTTGCAGACGCAGGGCAAGTGGAGCCGGTTTCTGAAAAAATATTCGGAATGAAAACGGGCGGGAAAAAATTCTGGCTGGCGTTGGCGGCGGTGATTTTCCTCATCGTGGCGGCAAGCAACCGCGCGCAGACGCCGCCAATCGGCCAGACGACGGAGTTCACCTCCGACACATATTTTGAACCGCCAAACGAGCAGCAGGTCAAAATGAGGCTGTCGGGCGCGTCGGCGTCGCCCCTGCCGGGCGGGCTGCTGGACGTGAAAAATTTGAAAGTCGAGGTGTTCAACACGAACGGCGTGCAACAGTTGCAGGCGCTGGCGCCGCAATGCACTTATGCACCGCTGAACGGTGTGGCCAGTTCGTCCGGGCATCTGGAATTTCATTCGGACGACGGCAAGTTCCGCACCGAAGGCGACGGGTTTTTGTTGCGGCAGACAAACGGGTCGTTCAGCCTGACCATCTCGAACAATGTGCATTCGGTCATGGAAATCCCGACTGACAACCAAGGCTTGTTTTTATGAAACTACATTTGTTTTTGCTGCTATTAGTGGGTGGCTGGACTGCGGAGGCGCAGACGAACACGCCGGCCACCAATTCGCCGTCCAGTGCGTCCACCATGGACATTACTTCCAAGCGGTGGGACTTTGATCAAATTTCGCGGCGGGTGGTTTATAGCGGTGATGTGCGGGTGACCGACCCCCAAGAACGGCTGACCTGCGAGCAATTGACGGTGACTTTTTCAACGAAGGGCACCCACCCGGAAAATATCCAGGCTGAAACCAATGTGGTAGTTGATTACACCGACGCGCAGGGTGAAAAATATCATGTCACTACCGACAAGGGGGTTTATGTCTATAGCGTGACTGATTCGACGACGAACGAAACGATTACGCTCACCGGCAATGCCAGAGTGGAATGGGGTGCGCCTGATCCTCTGACTGGCGAGCGGAACTGGATGACGGGCGAACCAATTTACTATACCCGCATCAATCGCCAGAAAGGCAGTCTCCACGCCCTCAATCAGCATATACACATTAATTCATCCCCGTCTGGCACAAATACCGACAATTCGCCGGTGAAACTTTTTTGAAATGGAAACCGCTGCTTCCACCAACAGCCTGCTGTTCGCCACGGAAAACCTGGCGAAGGAATATCGCGGCCGGCGCGTGGTCAACGGCGTGTCGGTGAACGTGAGCGCGGGCGAAATCGTCGGGTTGCTCGGCCCGAACGGCGCGGGCAAGACGACGACGTTCAACATGGTCGTCGGGCTGGTGAAACCGGACGAAGGTTTCGTGAGCTTTCTGGGGCGCAAAATCACCCGCCTGCCGATGCACAAACGCGCGCGGCTGGGCATCGGCTATCTCACGCAGGAGCCGTCGGTGTTCCGCAAGCTGACGGTGGAGGAAAACATCCTGGCGATTCTGGAGACGTGCAAATTGTCGCGCGACGAGCAGGCGGTGCGGCTGAAATATCTGCTCGAAGAACTAGATTTGACGCCAATTGCGAAGAGCAAGGCGTATCAGTTGAGCGGCGGTGAAAAGCGGCGGCTGGAAATCACCCGCGCGCTCGTCACAAGCCCGAAGCTGCTTTTGCTCGACGAGCCGTTCAGCGGCATTGACCCGATTGCGGTTTATGAGGTGCAGAAAATCGTCCGGAGTCTGAAGGAGCGCGGGCTGGGCATTTTGATCACGGACCACAACGTGCGCGAGACGTTGAAATTGATTGACCGCGGCTACATCATTCACAAAGGCCAGGTGCTGGTCGCCGGCAGCGCGGAATTTCTGGCGAACGACCCGAAGGCGCGTGAGATTTACCTGGGACCGGAATTTAACTTGTAATTTTATGGAACGCCAATCCGTCACCGTCGAACAGTTCTTCAACGAACACAATGAGCCGTTGCAGATGCGGCGGCTCGGGGACGCCGGCGATTTGAAGCGCGTCATCCGCGAGCCGACGGTGAACCGTCCCGGGCTGGCGTTGAGCGGGTTCACGCGTTACTTCGCCTACAAACGCATGCAGGTGATGGGCCACGCGGAAGTGTATTACCTCCGCGAACTGCGCAGGGAGGAGCGGGAGGCGCGCTACGCGTATCTGTTCGCCTACAAGATTCCGTGCGTCGTTTTCAGCCGCGGGCTGAAGGCGGACAAGGAATTTCTCGCGGCGGCGGCACAGTCGGGCGTGCCGGTTTTTCAGACGCCGATGGTGACGATGAAATTCATCAACCTCGCCACGCTCGCGCTGGAGCTGATGTTCGCGCCGCGCGCCACGGAACTGGGCAGCATGGTGGACATCCTGGGCGTGGGCGTGATCATCCGCGGCGAAAGCGGCATCGGCAAAAGCGAGGCGGTGCTGGCGTTGATCGAACGCGGTTACAGCCTGGTGGCCGACGACGTCGTCAAGGCCGTGCTCGTGGACAACCGCGAGGTGGCCTGCACCAGCGCGGCGCTGACGCGCGACCACATGGAGGTGCGCGGCATTGGCATCATCAACGTCGCGCAGATGTTCGGTGTGAAGGCGATCCGCAAGGAAAAAACCCTGGATCTCATCATCACCCTCAAGCAATGGGACGAGGTGCAGGACGTGGACCGGCTCGGCATGGAGGAGGAATTCGTCAAGGTTCTGGGCGTGGACATCCCGCAGGTGACGATTCCCGTCCGCCCCGGCCGCGACATCGCGCGGCTCATCGAGGTCGCCGCGTTCCAGGTCAAGCTGCGCCGGTCCGGCTACAATGCGGCCGAGGAATTGAACAAACGCCTGCTGGCGCAAATGGCGGAAAAGCCCGCCGACCCGCCGCCGGCGGCGGAATCATGAATTTCAGGTTGGCGAAACGCGGCGGCGCGGATTAACCTTGCCATGAGTCACAGCATGAGCGCCAAAAAACTTGCAGACGGCGAGTTTCTCACCAAGGAACTTACCATCATCAACAAGACGGGCATCCACGCCCGTCCGGCCGCCATGTTCGTCAGGACCGCGAACCGGTTCGGCAGCGACATCTTCGTGGAAAAGGACGGCGAAAAAATCAA